>NZ_CP158687.1:328178-656356 GCF_040580765.1 Lentibacter algarum
CCTTTCTTGCGGACTGGGACAAAGCCGACGGAGAGCTGATGGGCGATGGCGCCACCTAGAATAAAGCCGCGAGCTTCTAGGCCAACAACCTTGTCGATTTGCATTCCTGCGTAGGGGTGCAACATCTGGTCAATCGCCATGCGAAACCCGCGCGGGTCGGCAAAGAGTGTCGTGACATCGCGAAAGAGAATGCCCTCATGGGGGAAATCAACAATGGTGCGGATGTAGTCTTTGACGGTTTTCATGTTGTTCCTTAGGGGCTTGTGCGTTTGAGAGTGGCGGTGAAGAGGCCCATGGCGATAAGCGTTGCGCCGCCTGTTCGGGTCATCCAAACAAGAGCCTTGGGCTGAGAAAAGAAGCTGCGGAGACGATCCGCGAGGAGCGCATAGGCCAATGCGTTGAGCGTGGCAAGGGTCACGAAGGTGGCGATCAGGACGCTGACTTGCGGCAGAAATGCCGCTTCGTGGCGGATAAACTGGGGCACGAAAGCGATAAAGAAGGCGATGCTCTTGGGATTGAGTGCTGTGACTGCGGCTGCATGGGCAAACACGCCGCGCGGCGTGACGCTTTGGGCCGCGTCGGGGAGGGCGATGCTCTCTTCTTTTGCGGACAGCAGAAGCTTTGTACCCAAGTAAATCAGATAGATCGCGCCGACCCATTTGAGCGCTGTGAACGCGGTGGCCGAGGCTAGAACCAGCGCGCCAAGGCCTGCAAGCGAGGCCGACATGGCAACGAGATCGCCCAGAGCAACGCCCGCTGCAGAGGCGATGGCGACGGAGCGGCCCTTGGAGATGGCGTAGCTCATCACAAGAAGGATCGTCGGACCGGGGATCATTAAGAGCACCGATGAGGCGATGACGAAAGCGATCCATGTTTCGAATGTCATAATGGCAGTAATCTCTTAACAAAGTTTAACGGCGCGGTACGAGCCTAGCAGGGGCACGCCTATGCGCAACTTATTTTGGCGGGTAATGCTGTTTGAGGGCGGTCTTGTCTTGCGCGCCCAAACGGGTAACGCGATTGCCGTCTTGGGAGAGTACCGAGACACCCACGTAAGCGGGGCTTTTGATATCGGTCATGAGGCCGAGGGCTTGGGTGAGCTCTTCGAGAATGACTCCTTCGTAGGAAGCAATCCCAAGCGTTGTGGACACTACAATAGCGGCGGCGAGGATTTCGCCTTTGGCGACGTTTGCCTGCATGCGGGTTGTTGCTCCGCCAAGGCGCGCGCCGTCGACCGATGAAAGACCCGTTCCTTGGATCGGCTCGCCGCGCGCTTGATCGAGGAAAAAGAGCCGTATGTCGGCGACTGTTTTGATGTCGGTTCTGGCGAGGGAAATAGCTGCGCCAGAGCCGTTTAGTTCCTTGATTGCAAGGTTAATAGCGGCCTCGGCGCGCTTGGCTTTGCCGCCGAGATAGGCCTCGGGCAAGGGTGCGACCCAGAGCCTGAGGGGGCGCTCCACTTGCCAGCGCACGAGTGGTTTCTGGCAGGGCTGATCGGGCGGGGCGGCGCAGGCGACGAGGCGGTAAAAATCAGCGTCCGACAGCGGGCCTTGGGCTGCGATGTGGTCTTGTGCCTGGGCGGCGCTGGCCAGCAGTAAAAAGGCCAGCGCGGTCTTCACAGGATACGGCCTGCAACGGCGTCGAGCTTGGCCATGAGTGCAGGGTCGCGGACGTCTGGCGCGGTCAGGATTGCGTATTCAAGCGCGCGGTCGCAACCGTGTGGACAGGCCTCGCGGGCGGCTCCGAGGAGGGCGGGAAGGCGAGACACCAGCGCGCGGCCTTTTTCGGCGTTGCCCATCAAAGTTTTAATGATTTCAGTGACATCAACTTCGCCATGCTCCGGATGCCAACTGTCATAATCGGTGATCATGGCGACAGAGGCGTAGCAAAGCTCGGCTTCGCGTGCGAGCTTTGCTTCAGGCATATTGGTCATGCCGATGACATCAGCCCCCCAGCTTTCGCGGTACATTTTGCTCTCTGCCAACGTGGAGAATTGCGGGCCTTCCATGGCGAGATATGTGCCGCCATTGTGGACCTTGATCCCTGCGTCTTGGGCGGCCTCAAGGCAGGCGGCGGACAGGCGCGGACAGGTCGGATGGGCGACCGAAACATGGGCGACACAGCCTGTTCCGAAGAAGGATTTCTCCCGCGCGAATGTGCGGTCAATGAATTGATCTACAACGACAAAATCTCCCGGCGCCATTTCTTCCCGAAAGCTGCCACAGGCGGAAACCGAGATTACATCGGTGACACCGAGGCGCTTTAAGGCGTCTATATTGGCACGGTAGGGAACGGTGCTGGGCGAATGGACATGGCCGCGACCGTGGCGAGGGAGAAATGCCATTTTGACCCCCTCGAGCACGCCTGTCAAAACTGCATCAGAAGGCTTTCCCCAAGGGGTCTCGACCTCTTGCCAGCTGGCGTTCTCCAGCCCGTCGATTTGATAGATGCCGGACCCACCGATGACGCCAATAACAGTTTCGCTCATGCTTTTCTCCCATAGGTTTTCGAGGCTATTTGTGGCCCGTGAGTGGCGCAAAGGCAAGGCAGCGTGCGCTGACTTAACGCGGGTGTGATGGGCAAAACAGGGGGGGTGAAAAGCGTGCACAACCCGTGCACAACCCGTGCACCGAGCAAATCGACTTTTGGCGCGGGGCGAATCGTTAACCTTTGGGCTCTCTGACACAAAAAAAACTATGCCGCGGTGCAACGTGGCATAGAGGCGTCTTGTCTGGGGGCTGGCTATTTTCGGCGTGGCGCGTTAGGGCGCGAGACGAAAAGCGAACCCGAATGATGACCCGAATAGGACAGATGATATGAAACGCGCCCTTATGGCTGCCTTTGCCAACCGCCTTGCCATGCCCGATCTGCGGCTTATGCCCGACGAGCCATGGAGCGTATCGCGGATGCGCATCGAGCTATTGGCAGGCCTGACTGTGGCGCTTGCGCTGGTGCCTGAGGCGGTTGCGTTTGCGTTTGTTGCGGGGGTTCATCCTCTGGTCGGGCTATATGCAGCCTTTCTTGTCGGTCTTATCACAGCTGTGTTTGGCGGCCGTCCAGGAATGATCTCTGGTGCGACGGGCGCACTGGCGGTTGTTATGGTTGCGCTGGTTGCGCAGCACGGCGTTGAATATCTTTTTGCGACGGTCGTTTTGATGGGGCTGTTGCAGCTCTTTGCGGGTGCGATGCACTGGGGAAAGTTTATCCGCCTTGTGCCGCATCCTGTAATGCTGGGCTTTGTGAATGGCCTCGCGATCGTTATTTTCCTGGCACAAATGACGCAATTTAAAGTGCCTGGTTCGATGGAGAACACAGGCCACGGCATGAGCGGGGGCGAGTGGCTCACGGGTGTGCCTTTGATGATGATGTTGTCTCTTGTGGCCCTGACCATGGCGATTATCTGGGTGATGCCCAAGGTGACGCGATTTGTGCCTGCGCCTTTGGCTGGTATCGGAATTGTTGCGATTTTGGTGATTGTGTTGGGGCTTGATGTCCCGCGTGTCGGCGATCTGGCCTCAATCAAGGGCGGCTTTCCGAGCTTCCACAATCCGTTTGGCACGGGTGAGGGGCTATACGGGACCGCACTTGCGCCGCTCAATATGGAAACGTTTTACATCATTCTGCCTTATGCCGTTATTCTGGCGGCGATTGGCCTGATCGAGAGCTTGCTGACCCTCAACCTCGTGGGCGAAATTACTGGCAAGCGTGGTGGCGCGTCTCAAGAATGTATGGCGCAGGGTGCGGCCAATGTTGTGACCGGCTTTTTCGGCGGTATGGGCGGCTGTGCGATGATCGGGCAGAGCATGATCAACGTGAAGTCTGGCGGGCGCACGCGTATCGCGGGGATTGCGGCGGCGCTGTTTCTTTTGACCTTCATTATGTTTGCCTCTCCGCTGATTGAGCAGATCCCGCTCGCAGCGCTTGTTGGCGTGATGTTTATGGTTGTGATCGGGACGTTTGCTTGGAACTCGCTCACAATCCTGCGGCGCGTGCCACTCAACGATGCTTTCGTTACTGTTTTGGTGACGATTGTGACTGTGGCTTATGATCTTGCGATTGCGGTTGTTGTGGGGGTGATTGTCTCGGCGCTGGCTTATGCGTGGAACAATGCGAGCCGTATTCATGCTGTGACGCGCGAGTCGACCACGGACGAGGGTGCGAAAGTCTATGAAATTCAGGGACCGCTGTTTTTTGGCTCCAGCGACGGGTTTGCCGAGATTTTTGAAGTGGAAACAGATCCTGATCTTGTCATTGTGGACTTTAAGGAAAGCCGCGTTGTCGATCAGTCAGCTTTGCAGGCGATTGAGGCTTTGGCCGCGCGCTATGAGGCAGCGGGCAAGCAGATCCGCTTGCGTCACTTGAGCCGCGATTGCCACAAGCTTCTCAATAAGGCCGGTCATCTTATGGTCGATAGTGACGATGACCCTGATTATGAGCTGGCTGTCGATTATGATGTGCAGACGGGCATTCTGGAAAGCGGTCACTGATCGTCCTGACTCGCGTGGATGTCGTGGATGTTGACATCAAAGACCAAAATCTACGCGCTGTCGGTTTGACATCATCTGCAAGACTGGCAGAGTGCGCGCAATCAACGCGAGGGGAAGCGATATGAAACAGCGCGAATTGGGCCGTACTGGGATTTCTGTCAGCGAGATGTGCCTTGGCACGATGACGTTTGGAACGCAGACGAGCGAGGCCGACAGTCATGCGCAGATGGATATGGCACTCGCTCATGGTGTGCAGTTCTGGGACTGCGCAGAGATGTATCCTGTGAACCCCTTGAGCCGCGAGACGCAGGGCGATGCAGAGCGCATTCTCGGCAATTGGTTTGAGACGACGGGGCGGCGCAACGAAGTTGTATTGGCGACGAAACACTCGGGCGAGGGCTATATGAATGTGCGCGATGGCGCGCCGATCACTGCTGAGACGATTCCTACCGCGATTGAGGGCAGCCTTGCGCGGCTCAAGACGGATGTGATTGATCTCTACCAGTTTCACTGGCCCAACCGTGGCTCTTATATGTTTCGCAAAAACTGGACGTTTGACCCCAGCGGGCAGAACCGTGCCGAGACGATTGCCCATATGGAAGACGCGCTGGGCGCGCTTCAGAAAGAAGTCGAACGCGGGACGATCCGCGCCTTTGGCCTCTCCAACGAGAGCGCTTGGGGGACGTGCCAGTGGCTGAATGTGGCTGAGAGAATGGGCGGGCCGCGTGTCGCATCTGTGCAGAACGAATATTCGCTGCTCTGCCGTTTGTATGACACCGACATGGCGGAGATGAGTCTGAACGAGAACGTCGGCTTGCTCGCCTTTTCGCCGCTGGCAGCAGGATTTTTAAGTGGGAAGTATCAGGGCGGGCAGGTGCCTGATGCGTCGCGGATGAGCCTTGTTCCAGAGATGGGCGGGCGCGTGACACCGCGTGTGCTTGATGCCGTAGAGGCATATTTGGCAATTGCGGCGCGCCACGAACTTGACCCCGTTCATATGGCGCTGGCTTGGACGCTGGCGCGGCCCTTTGTGGGCAGCTCGATTTTCGGGGCGACGACTGTAGCTCAGCTTGAACATGCCTTGGGTGCTGCGGATGTGAGCCTGTCAGGCGAGGTTCTGGCGGAGATCGATGCGGCGCATAAGGCGCATCCGATGCCTTTTTGAGGGCGCTGCCCCCAGACCCGAGGGATATTTTGAGAAAGCGGACGCAGCTGTTCAGCGCTCTTGGCGCAGGGCGCGCAGGGAGCGGCCGTGGGCTTTGCTGAAGGCGCGGGCGAAGCTGGCTTGGGAGGCAAAGCCTGTGGCCAGAGCGATGTCTTGCACGGGCAGGGACGTATCGAGCGCGAGGCGGTGGGCCTCTGAAAGGCGCAGCGCGAGGTAGGTGGCTTTCGGGCTTTGGCCGAGGGCCGCTTTGAAGCGCAACTCCAGCACGCGCGGCGAAAGCGAGAGCTGTGTTGCCAGTGCTGCGATGCTTAGGGGTGTTTCGACATGGGCCTGCATCAGCGCGAGGGCGCGAGCGACGGCTGGATGATGACGTGCGAGGCTTTGGCGGCTGGCGGGGTTTTGCGGCAAATCGGCGGGCTGGGAGGGGTCATGCAGGAACGCGCCTGCAACCTCTTGGGCAAGGCGCGCACCAAAGCGCTCCTCGATCAGCCGCAGCATCATATCAAGGCCGGGCATGGCTGCGCCTGCTGTGGCGAACTTGCCAGACTGAACGAAGCGGTGTGGCAAAGTCTCGACCGCGTCAAAGCGGGTGGCGAAATGCTCCAGATCTTCCCAGTGGGCTGTGGCGCTCTGACCATCGAGCAGGCCCGCGCTGGCGAGGAGCCAGCTTGCGCCATCAATCGCGGCGATCTGGCCTGCATGAGGCGCGAGGCGCCGCAGGGCCGCGAGAAGTTGTGGCGTGGCATGGGCGTCAAGATTAAAGCCAGCCACGATGATGAGGAGATCGCAGCTTTCCAGTGCGGCGAGAGGTAGCCCCTGAACTTCTATACCAGAGGTGAGCTTGGCGGCGGACTCTGTGGGCGTCACAAAGCGCCAAGAAAACAAGGTGCGGCCTGCGCGGCGGTTGGCGGCGCGCAGCGGGTCAACGGCAGCGGCGAAGCTGAGTGTGTTGCTGTCACTTAGGACGAGCACTGCTGTGTCAATCGCTTTTGGTGATATTTTTTCGGATATTGCCATATTATTTTCGTAAAAGATCAAAAGAGCCAATGCAAGTGCGGTGATACTTTGAGCAACACGCCATGCAGAAGAGGATTCGCAGATGCCACTGACTATGAACAAAGAGGTTTTTATCACTTGTGCCGTGACAGGCTCAGGCGGCACCCAAGACCGCAGCCCACATGTGCCGCGCTCGCCCAAGGAGATTGCCGAGAGCGCGATCAAAGCGGCAAAAGCAGGCGCGGCTGTGGTGCATTGCCATGTGCGTGACCCTGAGACAGGCAAGCCGAGCCGCGACTTGAAGCTTTACCGCGAGCTGACAGACCGTGTGCGCGAGTCTGATACAGACGTTGTGCTCAATCTCACGGCGGGTATGGGCGGAGATATGATCTTTGGCAGCTCCGAAGCGCCTTTCCCGCTTGCTGAGGGAACAGACATGGTCGGTGCGACTGAGCGTGTTGCGCATATTGCGGAATGCCTCCCTGAGATCTGTACGCTGGATTGCGGCACGATGAACTTTGCCGAGGCCGATTATGTGATGACCAATACGCCGGGTATGCTGACGGCGATGGGTACGATGATGACAAAGCTCGGGGTCAAGCCAGAGATCGAGGCGTTTGATACAGGACATCTTTGGTATGCCAAGCAGCTTGTTGCGGACGGCGTTCTGGAGCCTGATGCGCTGGTGCAGCTTTGCATGGGCGTGCCTTGGGGCGCACCTGACGATCTCAACACCTTTATGGCGATGGTCAACAATGTGCCTGACAACTGGACCTTCAGCGCCTTTGCGCTGGGGCGCAACCAGATGGCGTATGTCGCCGCTTCTGTACTGGCGGGTGGCAATGTGCGGGTCGGGCTTGAGGACAACCTCTGGCTGGATAAGGGCGTCTTGGCCGAGAACTACCAGCTTGTAGAGCGTGCCGTTACGATCATTGAAAACATGGGCGCGAAAGTGATTGGGCCTGAGGCCGTGCGTGAGAAGCTCAAGCTGACAAAGCAAGCGCCAAAGGGATGATGCGCCGCTGGCTCATGGCGGCCACTGTGGCGTTGGCGGGGTGTGCGCCCGTGCCAGAGGCGGCCTCTGTGAGCTATCGCGATAGCGCGGCGAGAATCTCGTCGACGCTGCGGTTTGAGCTGGTGCGGTTTCAGGGTGATTGGGTTGTCCGAGCGTCCTATCCGACAGATGTTTTGCAGCGTGTGACGATCAACGCTGTGAGTCAGACGCGGTTTATCTGGCGTGCGGATGGTCGCGAGAGTCAGGGGGAGGTGACCGGTCCGGGGCGCTTTAGGCTTGAAGGAACGAGCGAGGAATACTGGGTGCTTTGGGTGGATGAAGGGTTTCGCACTGCTGCGATTGGGACGCCCGACGGGAGCTTCGGCCTTATCCTTGATCGCAAGCCGCGCGGGGGGGCTGATCGCATGGTGGCGGCGCGGGAGATGCTCGATTTCAATGGCTATGACGTGAGCCAGATCGCGCTGCGACAGTGAGGTGGACCGAGATGAGGACTATAAAGAGGGGGCAACGGCCATGAAACGGATTTTTGCAATTGGGGCGGCTGTGCTGACTTTGGTGGCGCTGGCTTCTTGTCAAATGGCGGAAACGTCAGGCGGCGCTGCGGTTGTTGGTGGGCGTTCGCCGCTGTTGGTCGGGCAGGAGTGTGAGGCTGCGGGTGGACGTATGGTTGTGGGGCTTGCGGGGCCGCAATGCGCCAGTGCACAGCCAGATGCTGGTAAGCGTTGCCGCGACAATTCTGAATGCGCTGGATTTTGCTTGGCTGAGACACGGAGTTGTACGCCAGTGACCCCCTATTTTGGCTGCTATGATGTTCTAAACGGCGGCGAGCCCGCAACGATTTGTGTAGATTAACCTTTGAAGGACGAGAAAAGATGAGAAAACAGGCTGCTATCATTGGCGGTGGTGTGATTGGCGGCGGCTGGGCTGCGCGCTTTTTGCTCAATGGATGGGATGTGCGGGTGTTTGACCCTGATCCCGAGGCGGAACGCAAGATTGGCGAAGTGCTCGCCAATGCGCGTCGCTCTCTTCCGGGGCTGGGCAATATGGCGCTGCCTGAAGAGGGGCGCTTGAGTTTTCATGCGGATCTGTCTGAGGCTTGCGCGGGCGCAAGCTGGGTGCAGGAATCTGTGCCTGAACGGCTCGACACAAAGCATAAGGTCTATGCGCAACTGGCCGACTGTGTGGCGGCGGAAGCTGTGATTGGCTCCTCGACCTCGGGCTATAAGCCGAGCGAGCTTCAGGCGGGTATGGCGAATGCGCATCAGATTGTTGTGACGCATCCGTTTAACCCTGTTTATTTGCTGCCCTTGATCGAGCTGGTGAGCACGGAGGCGAACAGCGCCGATGTGATCGCCACGGCGAAAGAGGTCATCTCTGGCATCGGGATGTATCCGCTGCATCTGAAGAAAGAGATTGATGCGCATATTGCTGATCGCTTTCTTGAGGCGGTGTGGCGCGAGGCGCTTTGGCTGATTAACGATGGGATCGCCACGACCGAAGAGATCGACAATGCAATCCGCTATGGCTTTGGTATCCGCTGGGCGCAGATGGGCTTGTTTGAGACCTATCGTGTTGCGGGCGGAGAGGCTGGGATGCGCCACTTTATTGCGCAGTTCGGGCCTTGCCTGAGCTGGCCTTGGACCAAGCTTATGGATGTGCCTGAGTTGACTGATGAGCTTGTCGATGCGATTGCCGATCAGTCTGATGCGCAGTCGGGTATGCATTCGATCCGCGAGCTTGAGCGCATTCGCGACGACAACCTTGTCGGCATGATGCGCGCGCTTGGCGCCAATGACTGGGGCGCGGGCGCCCTTCAGAACGCCCACGACAAAACGCTGCGCGCGGGTGCGGGGATTGTCGGCCATGTGGATGATATCGCGGATCTGAGCCAACCTGTGCTGACGCTGCACCGCGTGGTTCCGCTCGATTGGCTCGATTATAACGGTCATATGACCGAGAGCCGCTATTTACAGGCCTTTGCCGACAGTACCGACCGCTTCATGGAAATGATCGGCTGTGACGCAGACTATATCGCCAGTGGCGGAAGCTATTTTACCGCCGAGACGCATATTCGCCACCTTGATGAAGTTCATGCGGGCGCGAAGATCACGGTGCGCACCCAAGTCATTCTGGGGGAAGGCAAGAAGATGCACCTCTGGCATGAAATGTGTGAGGGTGCGCGGGTCTTGGCGACGGGAGAACATATGCTTTTGCACGTTGATCTTGCGACGCGCCGTGCAGCTCCGCCTGCGGCACAGGTTGAGGCGGCTTTGGTCAAGATTGCGACAGCGCATGCGAGCCTGCCCGCACCTGAGGGGCTTGGCCGCGCCGTTGGAGCGCCACGGTGAAGGTTCTGATCACAGCAGGCGCGTCCGGGATCGGGCGCGCTATGGCCGAAGCTTTTGATGCGGAGGGTGCTGATGTCTGGGTGACAGATGTTGATAAGAAAGCGCTCGCAAATCTTCCTGCGCATTGGGGCGCTGCCGATGTGGATGCCTCTAACGAAGCGGCTATGGCTGATTTCTTTGCCGAGCTTGAAGCTCGCTGGGGCCGCCTTGATGTGCTTTGTGCAAATGCGGGCATTGCTGGGCCGACAGCGCCTGTGGAAGAGATTGCGCTCGCTGATTGGCAACGCTGTGTAAGTGTGAACCTAGAGGGTGCGTTTCTAGCGGCTAGATATGCGACGCCGATCATGAAAACCGCTTTGAGCGGCTCGATTGTACTGACCTCTTCAACGGCGGGGCAGTATGGCTATCCGTTTCGAGCGCCTTATGCGGCGGCAAAATGGGCTGTGATCGGGCTGATGAAGACACTGGCGATGGAACTTGGCCCCTATGGAATCCGCGCCAATGCGATCTGCCCTGGGGCGGTGGAAGGCGAGCGAATGGAGGGCGTCTTGGCGCGTGAAGCGCTCGCCAAGGGGATGACGCGGGACGCAGTCTATCAGGGCTATGCCAGCGGAACATCGATGCGCAGCTTTGTGACGGCTGAGGATGTTGCCAATATGGCGGTGTTCCTTGGCTCGGATAAGGCGCGGCTTGTAAGTGGCCAAGTCATTGCTGTGGACGGGCATACAGAGAACCCTGATCCGAAGGTTTGAGTTTGAATTGGCTTCGCCAATCCGACCTGCTGGGGGCTTTGCCCCCAGACCCCCAGGATATTTGCAGAAAGAGGAAGGATCAGGGGCGGTCTGCGGCGAGGGCGTCGAGGTGATCTGGGAAGTCGCGCGCTGTGATGCGGGCTTCGCGCACGAGAGCGTCAAAATGCTGGGTTAGCGCGGCAACGCGTTCGCGATCGCGGAAGGTAAGATAGTCGCGGCCGACATAGAGGGCTGCGAGGAGCGGACCGAAGACAGTGATCGGGGACGAGAAGAGGCGACGGGCATCGAAAAGGTAAATCCGCAAGCGTGGGTAGAGTTGATCATGCAGTTCTTTGAAGCGGGCAATCTGGGCGCGGCGGGCGTCGAGCGATAGGCCGCGGTAATAGCCTTCGCCATGCACGAAGCTTGCGATTTCATAGAGAGGCAGAGCGATTTCGTAATCTGAAGGGCTTTGGCGAATAAAGGTGAGACGGTCTTCCATTGCGCCAATCGCTTGCTCTGCGGTGCGCCCCAAGTGCGGTGCGTATTCCCAATTTAGCACCTCGCGTGTTTTGAGCATATCTGGCAGCGCGGCAGGGACATGGCGGATTTTGTAGCCGGCAGCCTCTTTGTGCCACTGAAAGATTTGTTCATCAATCATCGCGCGTGGGGCTTCTGTGAGCGTGAGCGAGTTGGCCAGAAGGGCCGCAGCGGTCTCTGGGCGGTCAGACAGGGACAAGAGCCAGTCAGCGGAGACGCCAAGCGCGGCCGCACATTCGCCCACCACTTGCGCATTGGGCAGGCGTGCGCCCTGACCTGACAGGAGCTGCGAGATTGTCGAGCGATCCACGCCGATGTGACGAGCGAGCGCGGCTTGACTTTGGCCTGCCGTGGTCATGGCGCTTGCGAGGCGCTGGCGGAATTGTGCGGCGCGGAGGCGCTTGTCTATTTTATCCTGCATATGGTGATTAATATCACCATTGCTTAGAAATGTTAATCATATTCGGACTGCGCTGTGGCGCGGGGGCTGTGTAACGTTTTTGTGAAGATGACTGGCATTGGAGCAGAGATTGGAAACCCGCAGGCGCACATTGATCAAGGCCGTGTTCTGGAACCTTCTGGGGCTGACTGTGATGAGTCTTGTAGGGTTTGCTGCCACGGGGTCTTTTGCTGTGGGTGGGGCGATGGCACTGGTGAATACGCTGATCGGGTTTGTGATGTATATTGGCTATGAGCGGTTTTGGGCGGGTGTCGCTTGGGGGCGCGCATGAGGATTGCGCGGGTTGAGTGGCCGACGCTTGGGCTCTTGCTCGCGACGTACGGGCTTTGGGCGATTGGGACGACTTGGGCGGCAGAGATATGGCTGCCTTTGGGACTGCTTTGCGTGATGCTGGCGGCGGCAATGCATTCTTCGCTTTGCCATGAGGCGCTGCATGGGCATCCAACGCGGCTCAAATGGCTCAATGAGGCGCTGGTTTTTGCGCAGCTTTCGCTTGTTATTCCTTATGGTCGCTTTCGCGATCTGCATCTTGTTCACCACACGGATGAGAATCTGACGGACCCTTATGATGACCCTGAGAGCAACTATCGCGACCCGAAAGTTTGGGCGGCGATGCCACGCTGGGGGCAGGTTTTGCTTGAGTTCAACAATACGTTGTTGGGGCGCATGTTGGTCGGGCCCGCTGTGGGGCAGTTTTTCTTTATGCGAGAGGATTGGCGTGCGATTGTGGCGGGAGACCGTGCCGCTTTGGTGGCTTGGCTTGTGCATATTCCTGCGGTGGCGCTCGTGATCGGGTGGGCGCTCGTTGTGGGCCAAATGCCGCTCTGGGCTTTATTTTTGGCAACCTATGGGGCCCTATCTCTTCTGAAAATCCGCACCTATCTGGAGCATCGGGCACATGAAGCGTGCCAAGGGCGCACCGTGATTGTCGAAGACCGTGGGCTGCTTGCGCTTTTGTTTTTGAACAACAACTATCATGTGGTGCACCACGAGCGCCCAAGCGTGCCTTGGTATCGTTTGCCAGCGCTGTTCCGCTCTGAGCGAGAGGCGTTTTTGGGCAAAAATGACGGCTATTACTACCGCTCTTACGGGGCTGTGTTTGCAAAGTATTTTCTGCGCGCGAAAGACCCTGTGCCGCATCCGCTCTGGCCAAGCGAGTAGGCCTGCGCCTATAGAAGGCGATGAGCTGGATTATCCTTTCTGTTTTGGCGGCGGCGTTTCAGACTCTGCGCTTTACCTTGCAAAAACGCCTGAGCATGGGCGCGCTGTCGGCGGGTGGGGCCACGCTGGCACGGTTTGTATTTACTGCGCCGTTTGTGACGCTTTTGGCTGCGGGCTATCTTCTATGGCGCGGACAAGGGCTGCCGGCTGTTGAGCCGCGCTTTTGGGTCTATGTGCTCACTGGCGGCGTGACGCAGATCTTGGCGACATGGTGCGTTGTTGCGATTTTTGCGAGTCGTAACTTTGCAGTTGGAATTACCTTTAAGAAAACCGAAGTCATGCTGACGGCGCTTGTTGGCTTTGTTGTTTTGGGCGATTTGGTGAGCCTTGGCGGAATGTTTGCGATCGGGCTGGGGCTTGTTGGTGTCTTGGTGCTTTCAGATATTCCGGAGGGCGCGGGCGGGCTGATGCGGCGGGCGATGAACCCTGCGGCGGGGTTGGGCCTTCTTTCTGGGGTTTTGTTTGCCTGTTCGGCCGTGGCGTATCGCGGTGCGACGCTTGAGGTTCAGGCCACTGATCCACTTTTGCGCGCGCTTGTGACGATGCCTTGCGTGACACTTTTTCAGGCTTTTGCGCTCGGGGGATATTTGCGCTGGCGAGAGGCGGGTGAGGTGTCGCGAGTGCTGGGATCATGGCGCACCTCGGTTTGGATGGGGCTTGCTGGTATGGGCGGTTCTCTGTGTTGGTTTACCGCCTTTGCGATGATGAATGCGGCTTATGTTTTTGCTGTTGGGCAGGTTGAGGTAATCTTTTCGATCATTGTGTCTGTGTGGTTTTTTGGCGAGGTGATCACGCGGCGTGAGTGGGTTGGTATGGGGCTGATTACGGCCTCAGTCCTCGCGTTGGTCTGGCTGTATTGAAGAGATTTAGAATGTGCTTTGCACATCCGACCCGCTGGGGGTTTCATCCCCAGCCCCCTGAGAAAATTTAGAGAAAGACAAAGGGGTGGGACGCTTAATCGTCCGCGATCTGCTTGCCTGTGAGGGGGCCGCGGCCGCCGAGACGTAGAAAGAGGCTTTCCTCGATGCCGTTGTGAAAGAAGGGCACATTGCTGGGCGGCTCTGTGGCATGGGCGCGGTGGGCGACTTCGGCCAGAACCACTTCTGTTATGAAGGGCAGATCAAAGCTGCGGACTTCTTCGAGCGGAATCCACTGAAGGTGGGAGAGCTCGTCTTCGGCGCGTGAGAAGTCATCCAGATCAGACGCGATTTCATCGGCATCGACGAGAAAGAAGCGCGCATCAAAGCGGCGGGGGCGACCCATTGGTGTGATGGCGCGAAAGACGAATTGGAGCGGGCGCGCGGAGGGAAGATAGCCTGCTTCGGCGAAGTCCTTCCAATCGTCGGGAATATCGCCGTGCCACGGGCCTTGTGCGCCAAGGATAAGGCCTGTTTCTTCCCAAAGCTCGCGAATGGCGGCGACACCGAGTGCGGCGGAAATATCGCGCGGGCAGCCCTCGGCGAGACGTGCTGCACAGGTGGGGTGAAAGCCCTCGGCGAGAGGGACATCAAAGTCATCACTGTCCAGTGCTCCGCCTGGAAAGACGAATTTGTTGGGCATGAAGGCGGCCTTTTCACCGCGTTGGCCCATCAGGACTTTGGGCGCTGTGAAGCGGTCGCGCAGGGCGATCACTGTTGCGGCGTTGCGGATGGCTGTCTTGTCGATTGGTTTTGTCATCTGGCCCTCAAGCGAGCGCGGGTATGATCACTTCGGGACACCAAAACCATGCATGCGGCGGGCCCATTGAAAGCCGATCACCGCGCCTTTCATTTTGGGGAGAAGGTATAGGGTGAGCGCGGTCGTGCCAAGCGCGAAGATGGTGAACAGGGTCAACGGCTCGGGCCGAAACTTCACGAAGGAAATGTGCATAAGCGGGATCATCAAGTGGCCGACCACAAGAATTGTTAGGTAGGCGGGACCATCATCGGCGCGTTGGAGCGTGAAGTCTTCGCCGCAGACGGCGCATTCGCTGTGCACTTTGAGATAGCTTTTCAGCAAAGGGCCAGAGCCGCATTTAGGACATTTGCCGCGCCAGCCTTTGAGGAGGGCGGGCTTGAGCGGGGGGAGGATCTCTGCAGCGTCGGGGATATGTGCGAGGGTCTGATCGGTATGGGGCATGTGATGTCCGTTGTGTGACGTTTGGTCAAGAGTGAGGGCGAATGGCCTAGAAATAAAGGGTGTAGTTCGGTCTTGCGGCGTGATGTCGCTACTTCTGCAGTAAGGGAGCGACGGAAAGTGCGCGAGCGCGCGTATCAGCCTCAGAAGCAGCGGAACAAGACCGCGGCAAGAGTGAGGAGATACCATATGAAACCGAATAAAGCAGTGGCCGTTATTGTCGCAGTAAGCATCGCAGCCGCAGGTACAAGTGCGCTGGCCTTTGGCAAGATGCGCGGCGAGGGCGAGCGTGGGTCGCGCGGCGAGATGCGCTTTGAGCAGCTTGACACAGACAAGGACGGCAAGCTCAGCCGTGCCGAACTTGAAGCTGGCCCAGCGGCCCGCTTTGCGAGCACGGATGCAAACAAAGATGGCAAGCTCACGGCTGATGAAGTTACCGTTGATGGCCAGAAACGCGCCGAAAAGCGCTTTGGCAAGATGTTGGAGCGCCATGACGCGGACAAAGACGGCGCGTTGAGCCTTGAGGAATTGAAGGGCGGCGAACGTCATGCTCAAATGTTTGATAAGCTTGATGCTGACAAGGACGGCTTTTTGAGCAAGGACGAGATGCGCAAAATGCGCAAAATGGGCAAACGCCACGACCATGGCAAAAAGGCCGACTGATAGGCAGGTTGTGCGCAGGGCCAGACGTCTTGCGCACTTGCCACAAGGCCCTTGCGAGGCTAGGCCGATGGAATGATGCAGATGCCACTGGATGACACAGAGACTTTGGGCGAGGAGGCGCTTCTCTTGCTGTTTGCAAGAGGGGACGAGCGCGCCGCCGAGGTTTTGACACTGCGGCTGACACCTGTTGTGCTGGCCCATGCTTACCGCCTTTTGGGTGATCGAGCCGAGGCGGAGGATGTTGCGCAGGAGGCGATGCTGAAGCTTTGGCGGATGGCGGCAAGTTGGCGGCAGGGCGAAGCCAAAGTTACGACTTGGCTTTACCGCGTGGTGGCCAACGCCTGCACTGACCGTCTGCGCAAGCGGCGCACCGTCGAGCTTGAGGCTGTGGCGGAGCCAGAGGACGGGGCGGCGAGCGTGGAGGCGCAATTGCAAGAGCGCGCTCGCGTGGATGCCTTGCAGGAGGCGCTGAATGCGCTGCCCGAGCGACAGCGCCAAGCCGTCGTTTTGCGCCACATCGAGGGACTGGCAAACCCTGAGATTGCGGCGATTATGGATGTGAATATCGAGGCTGTCGAAAGCCTGACGGCCCGTGGAAAGCGGGCATTGAAAGCGGCTCTTGAGGGACGCAAGGATGAACTGGGGTATGAAGATGACTGAGCTTAACCACACAAGTGATGCGGGGTTGGACACCCTTTTTGAGGCGGCCAAGCGGGACGCTCCTCAGCCTGATGCTGCACTTCTGGCGCGCGTTCTCGCGGATGCTCAGGAGGCGCAGAGCGGGTTTGTGCTGCAGACACTCGCGCCTTCAGCCACTGCCAATCCGCGGGGTTCGCTCTTTGAGGGACTGTTTGACATGATCGGCGGCTGGGGCGGCCTTGGTGGGCTGACGGCAGCTTCGGCCTTTGGGCTTTGGCTTGGGATGAGCCCTGCGCTTGGGCTCAGCGACGGTTTCGGGCTGCCGAGCTTTGGTGCTGCTGCCGCTTTGGAAAGCCTTGGTACGGATTACGACTATCTGGCAGGATTGGGAGAGGTGTGATGGCGGAGACGATGAAAGATACAAAGCCTAAGATGAGCCGCAAGTTGAAGGTTCTGTTGATTGGCTCCCTCAGTGTGAACCTCTTGGTGGCGGGGCTGTTTGTCGGGGCTATTCTGCGACATTCGGGGCCGTCGGATGTAGGTGGGCATTCTGATCTTCTTCTACGTGTTCTGGATAAGGACGACCGCCGTGCAATTGGGTCTGCTGTGAAAGAGGCACAAGGCGGTGGGCGGCGCGCCTTTTGGGCGGGGCAGAAAGCAGCGCTTGGCGATGTCGCGATTGCTCTGAAGGCTGAGCCTTATGATGGCGCCGCTGTGCAAGCGGCTTTGGCGCGGAAATCGGCGCATATGTCCCAAACGCGCAATGCTGCGGAGACGGCAATGTTGGCGCGGTTTGAGGCGATGAGTGGAGCCGAACGTGCCGCCTTGGCCGAGCGTTTGGAGGCGGCTTTGGCGCGGGGCCTCAAGTCTGACTGGAAGAAAAAAGACACGCGCGACCAATAGGGCGCGCGCTAAGCGATATGGGTTACGCCGCGGTGCGGGCGCTCATGGTCACTTGATTGCGGCCATGGCGCTTTGATCGGTAGAGAGCTGTGTCGGCGCGGATGATCAGAGCCTCAGCAAGATCGGCTGTTTCTGCACGCTGCATATGGGGGCGTGGCTCCTGCACGGCGACGCCGATACTGATCGTGATATGCTGGAGTGGCGCGTTTGTAGCGAGACGGAACGGATGCGCATCAACGAGTTCGCGCAGCCTGTTGGCCGCCTCTTGGGCGCGGCTATGGTGCGTGCCAGGCATGACCACCAGAAACTCTTCTCCCCCAATCCGTGCGAGAAGATCTTCAGGGCGCAAATTGTGCTGCAGGAGCGCTGAGAGTTCGACCAGCGCGGCATCGCCTGCGGCATGGCCAAGGATATCGTTCACGCGCTTGAAGTGATCCACATCAATTGCCATCACAGCACAGCTCTGGCCCGTTGACTCGCAGTCGGCCACTGTTTGGGCAAGCTTGAGAGAGGCAAAACGGCGGTTGTAGAGTCCTGTCAGCGGGTCGGTTACGGCGGCACGCAGGCCTTCGTGCATATAGGCGCGGCGGTGATCATTGCGCTTTTTGCGGGTGGCAAGCTGTTTGATGCGCAAGCCAAGCTCAACCGGACAAAAGCCATGTGGAAGGACATCATCGGCACCGCGGTCCATCGCGTCGCAGTAGAGAGTTTCTACTGGGCGATCTAGAACGGCGATAAGTCCTGCATCACGGGTGCGCGGGTGTGCCCGCAGGTCGGCCAGAAGGCACAGTCCAGCTTCGGGCGCATCTGCCTGCACTTCTATGACGAGCACATCAGGGCTTTGGCCAGTCCGCTCATCAAGCAGCCGACTTTCTTCGCAAGGTTGGATCAGGCAATCAGGCGTTTTGCTCAGCGCGGCGCACCATGCTTTGGCGCGTGTTGGCGCAGAAGAGGTGACGCTGACGCGGGCGGGCGTTATGAAGCCGCTTGGCGCTTCATTGAAGCCGAGAGATTGGGACATGCGCTCTGTGAGCAGCGCGTCTTCACGGCTGTCATGGCTGCGCAGGATTGAACGGAAGCGTGCCAGCAGGGCAGCGATCTTGGGGGGGTGTGACATAACATCCGCTGCGCCAGCCTTGAGCAGCTTGAGCCGCGCGGCGGGGTTGTAGCCTTCCATCAGCATGATGACGGGCAGTTTGGCGAGTTTGGGGTTTTCGTTGAACGCTCTTAGAAACTGTTCCGGGCTCATCTTGTCGGGGCGCGCGGAGGCGAGAACGATATCTGGCTGTTCGCTGATCGCAACTGAAAGACCTGCTTCGGCGCTTGTGGCTTGAACAACTTCATACCCCGCGGCCGAAAGCTTGACGTTGAGCACGATCCGATTGGTCGCGATGTCTTCAACGATTAAGACTTTGCGTGGCATGACAACAGATACCTTTTAAACTTGTGATTAAGGAAGACATTGCCCAAGACTGGTTAAGAAAACCTTTCTGAGAGAATTAAAAATGTCTGTTTCGCAGGATGCTGCCGAGGAGATCGGCGTAAAAGCGCTCATCTGGTTGGCCGGGAATGACGATTTGATGCCTGTTTTTTTGGGGGCTAGCGGCGCCAGTGTCGACGACATAAAGGCGAGCGCAGGTGAGCCTGCTTTTTTGGCGTCGGTGCTTGATTTTTTGTTGATGGATGATGCGTGGGTCATGGGGTTCTGCGAGGCGGAAGGGCTTAAGTATGACCAACCGATGTATGCGCGGGCCGCTTTGCCTGGCGGAGAGCAGGTGAACTGGACATGACACGTATTGAAGCTGTGATTTTTGACAAGGATGGCACGCTCTTTGACTTTGCGAGCACATGGGAGGCATGGGCTCTCGCGTTTTTGCGGCGGTTGGGGCGAGACGAGGCACATGCGCGTGAAATGGCCGCGGCGGTTGGCTTTGATTATGAGGCACAGGTCTTTCACTCTGATTCGATAGTGATTGCTGGTATGCCAAGCGAGATTGCCGAGGCGTTGGCTGTGCATTTGCCTGAGTGGGAACAAGGAGCGCTTGTTGATTTGCTCAATGAGGAAGCAGGCAATGCGCCACAGGCGGAGGCAGCGCCGCTTGTACCACTTTTGTCAGGGCTGCGCGCAGCGGGCTTCAAGCTTGGGGTCGCGACAAACGATGCTGAAGCACCCGCACTTGCACACCTGGCGAGTGCGGGTGTGACTGAGCTCTTTGACTTTGTGGCAGGGTTTGACAGCGGCTATGGCGGCAAGCCAGCCCCAGGCCAGCTTTTGGCCTTTTGTCAGGCCGTTGGTGTGGCGCCTGAAGCTTCAGTTATGGTGGGGGATAGCACCCATGATTTGCACGCGGGGCACGCCGCAGGGATGCGGACGGTGGCTGTGTTGACGGGAATGGCGGATGAGGCAACGCTCGCTCCGCTTGCGGATGTTGTCTTGCCGAACATTGGGCACTTGCCTGAGTGGCTCGGGCTTTAAACAGGGTGCGCACTGGCTGAGCCAATGCGCTGAGGCGAGGGGGTTTTGCCCCCTCGCGCTCCCCCAGAATATTTCTGAAAAGAAAAAGCTTGGTTAGTGTGCGGGCTTGATGAAGGTTCCATTGCGCAGGTCCGACATGGCTTGGCGGATTTCATCTTTGGTGTTCATGACGATCGGGCCGTGCCATGCCACAGGCTCTTGCAGAGGCGCGCCCGAGATCAGGAGGAACCGAATGCCTTCTTCTCCAGCTTGGACTGTGACGCTGTCACCTGTGCCAAAACGGATAAGAGTGCGGTCGCCTGACATGTCGCGGATGTTGACCTCTTCGCCCATAACTTCTTTTTCGAGCAGCACGCCAGAGGGTGCAGAGGCATCAGCGAACGCGCCTTGGCCTTCAAAAACATAGGCAAAAGCGCGGCGGTATGTATCAACAGGAAGGGTCTTTTTGACGCCTGCTGGCACGAATACATCGAGGTATTGCGGGTCGGCTGCGATACCGTCTACGGGACCGCGCTTGCCCCAGAACTCGCCTGTGACGACGCGCACGCGGGTTCCGTCATCATCGATAATTTCGGGGATCTCTTTGGCGGCGACGTCTTGGTAGCGGGGGTCTGTCATTTTGAGATCGCGTGGGAGATTGGCCCAGAGCTGGAAGCCGTGCATCTGACCACTCGCGTTTCCGCGTGGCATTTCCTGATGCATAATGCCAGAGCCTGCTGTCATCCACTGTACATCGCCGGCTCCAAGGCGGCCTGTGTTGCCGAGGCTGTCGGCGTGATCGACCTCGCCTGACAAGACATATGTGATGGTTTCGATACCGCGGTGGGGATGCCAGGGAAAGCCCTTGGCGTAATGCGCAGGGATTTCGTTTCGAAAGTCATCAAACAAAAGGAATGGGTCAAGCTCGGAGGGGTCATGAAACCCGAAGGCGCGATGCAAATGCACGCCTGCGCCTTCCATTGTTGGAACGGCGTTGCGGGCTTCTAGGACGGGGCGAATGGACATGTGACATGCTCCTGTTGCTGTTGGCCATAACTTAGGCTTCCGGCGGGTTCAGAGCAATTCTGCGTGGTGCGGAGCCTGCTGTGCATTTGCGCACAGAGGCAGGGAGGTGGCGTGGCGTGCGCCTGAAAAAGCCATGCGGATGTCGCTTGTGGGCCAGAAGCGGCGTGGTGCAGAGTGAAGCATGGAAAAAACAGAAATTCGCAATACAGGGAGAGCGATATGAAGGTCGGATTTATCGGGTTGGGGAATGTGGGGGGGAAGCTTTCGGGCTCTCTTTTGCGCAATGGCGTGGAGCTGATGGTTCATGATCTCAATGAAGACTTCGTTAAGGCTAAGGTTGCGGCTGGGGCGGTTGCGGGTGAGTCGCCTGCCAGAATGATGCGGGAGTGTGATGCGGTGATCACCTGTCTGCCCAGCCCTGCGGCGAGTGCGGCTGTGCTCAAGGAGATGTTGCCAGAGGTGTGCGAGGGCAAAATCTGGATGGAAATGAGCACGACCGATGAGGCCGAAGTGAAGCGTATTGGCGCCGAGGTTATCGCGGCAGGGGGCGCGGCTGTGGATTGCCCTGTCTCGGGCGGTTGTCACCGTGCGGATACGGGCAATATCTCTATTTTTGCGGGCTGTGATCGCGAAACCTTTGAACGCATCCTGCCGCTGCTGACTATTATGGGGCGGCGTGTTTTGCACACGGGCGCGCTTGGCTCTGCCTCTGTTTTGAAGGTTCTGACGAACTTCTTGGCAACGGCCAATCTTGTCTCTGTGGCCGAGGCGCTGACCGTGGCCAAGGGCGCGGGAATGGATCTTGGTGTTGCCTATGAGGCGATGGCGATTTCGTCGGGGACGAGCTTTGTGCATGAGACCGAGGGGCAGGTGATCCTCAACGGGAGCCGCGATATTTCGTTCACAATGGATCTGGTGGCGAAGGATATCGGGCTTTTTCAAGAGGTTGCCGACCGCGCAGGTGTGCCGCTTGAGCTCAACCCTCTCTTGATCAATATCTTCCAAGACGGGATCAGCCGCTTTGGGCCGCGAGAACTTTCGCCCAATATTATCAAACGCTTGGAGGAGGCCACAGGGCTTGATGTGACAGCGCCCGGCTTCCCTGCGGAAATGACGGATGACGAGCCTGAAGAGCGCGGCGCGGAAGTCATTGTGAAGCGATAATGAAGAAAGCGGCCCGCTTGGTTAACGGGCCGCTTTTTGAACTGATTCTAGGGGGGTGATATGCGTGCACACCCCGTGCACAAAGCGTGCACCGCCCAAACGACAGGTTTTTTAAGAGAAAATTAAATAATGCAGCGTGCGTTCTGCACGGTTAGGAAGGGCGTGCAGCAATGCACAGCCGACGGGAGCGCGCAGATGACAGACACAATCGAAGCCGAAATGAAGGTGAGCCCATTTCGGCGCTGGTTTTCCTCCGGGCTGGTGGCGCTGACGGCTGCGTTGCTTTTAAATATGGCGATGACAACACCGCCTGCATCAGTCTTGGGGCAGGGGCTTGTCTGGGGGATGGCGACGCTTTTGTTGATTGCGGCGCTCAAGCTTTGGCGCGACACAGGGGTGAGTGTGCGCCTTGTGGGCACGCGGCTCGAGGACAGCCATGGCGCGCTTATTGTGCAGATCGAGGATGTGGAAACGCTGACGCGGACGCATTTTTCATTTCGTCCCTCAAACGGATTTATGCTGAGCCTGAAGCGTGAATATGATCCACGTTGGTGCATGGGGCTTTATTGGCGTGCGGGCAAGCGCGCGGCGTTTGGCGGCGCGGTCAGCGGTGCGGAGGCCAAAAAACTGGCCGAGGCGATCGAACGTCACCTCAGCCAGCGGCGTGAGACTGCTTAGGCTTATAGAGCGCGGCAGGTGTTAAAGCAGGTTTGTGGCCCAAAGCGGGGGCGCGCGAAGACGAATGTCGCCAGATCGTTTTGCTCCATCAGGCCCCACAGGAAGGGCGGCGTGTATTCCATCCGCGTTTCGACAAGAATGATGCGTTCGCCATTCACGAGCATGGGCAGTTTTTCATGCCAGTTTCTCACATCAGAGTTGCGCAGGCGGTCGATTGTGCCACGCTTTTGTGACCAATCAAGGCGGAACTCGTCTGTATTGCCGCCAACATAGCGGATCACAGAGATGCGGATATCGGGACGCTGGGCCGAACGGGTCAGGAATTGGACCATGTCGCGGGTGGCGTTGATGTAATCGGCGTCGAGCGGATCGGTCTCGCGGCTGATCATATCGGCGATTGTGAAGGCGGCCTTTTCGTGGACACCGACCTGACGATAGGCATCAAACCAAGAGAACATCGAGGCATAGGCCCAAAAGACGATGGGCGCCATGATGATGAATTCGACCGAGACGGTCCCACCTGTTTCATCGCGAAAGGCTGCGAGGCGGGTTTTGATATAGGACCAGATCATTAGAGCGGCTCCTGAACAAAGGCGGATGTGGCAATCATCCAGGCGTTATTATTGCCATCCCAATCGAGATGACGGCCAAGACCAGTCAGCGGGAATACGGGCTTGAACACGTAGCAGGCCCGCAGGATCATCATTTCGTTTTGTTGACCATTGCGGAACTGGCGGATCGGGTTGGCAACCTGTGTGATATCGGTGCAGCGCGCGGCTGTGCTTGGCGCTGTGAAGTTGCGCATGTCGAGGGGCTGCATTTCAAGGTGCAGCTGGGTGTCACAATCGGGCAGGAAGCCAGCGTATTGGCAGGTCAGGTCTTTGATGTCGTTGTGCTGGAAGTTTGCGCCAGTGGTGAGGCGCACGTCGCGCACGGCGAGATCAAGGCCGCGCTCCAGCATGGAGTGGCGGAACGTGATCATGCCAAGCTCGACGGCGGCACAGAACATGAAGATGAAGAACGGGAACAGGATCGCAAACTCGACCGTTGCGTTGCCGTCTTCGTCGCGCCGGAAGTGGCGCAGGGTATGGATGAACTGTTTCATTGGATCAGCTTCAACTGGCTAATGGATTGAGCGATGGCGGAGAAGGCTTCCTCGATTTCGAGGCCTTGCACGTCAAAGAAGTGACTTGGCGTCGAGGCGCATTGCTCCAGCTCGTTGGCACCCTGCCATGGGGCCTCAAAGCCGATCGTATAGATTACGATGCCGTTGTTTTTGGCTGCATTGCAGGCGTCTTGGAGGCGATTGTCTTTGGTGCTTCCGCTGACTGATGTTGACGGGTAGTGATACCAGTTGTTCCAGTAGTTCCAGTCAAGATCACCGTAAAAGTAATAGGCGATCCAAGCGAGACTGGCTCTGGCGAAGAGGTCTTGGTAGCTGAGGCGCACCCAGCTGCTGTTGAGTGACCACGTCCAGTCATAGTTACGGATCATACGCGCGCCGCTGCTTGTCTGATAGTAGTAGCGGCTGTTGCGGTAGACAGCATAACGACCATTGCTCGCGTTGTAATAGACATCAGAGTTGCCTGAGCGGAATTCGGGGCGGACCATATATTGGTCAGTGTTTTGACCGTCGGTCATGACCACGAGCACTTTGATGCTGTTGGGATCTGTATAGTCGAGCGGGCGACCGTTGAAGGCGGAATCGATCTCATTGCTGGTCACGAGGTTGCTCACCACGGGCTGCAGGCTTGGGTCAAGCAGGGCTGAGCCCCATTTAACGCCGATGTCCATCGAGGTGTTGCCGCCAGCTTCGAGCGCGTTGATCTGGCCGTGGAGGGCCGTTGTGTTGTTGCTCAGGGGCAAGATTTGCGAGCTAGCGCGGACGTGGCACACAGGCTCGGTGTGGTAGCGCGGAGTATGGCGCCACCAGCTGCCTGATCCTGGCTCATCGCTGAGGCCTTGGGGGTCATTTGAGTAGGTGAATACGTCGAAGTGCTGGGTTTGCTCATAGGTGCGCGACCCGCTTGATGCGGGTGTCATGGTTGTCGTGCTGAAGTCACTGGCGTTAAAGTTGAGGCAGTGGGAATAGTTGTGGCTGTCGGTGCGGTTGAACTGGTTGAGCAGTGTTTGACCTGCCGCCACTTGGGTCGCGTAGGGCACGATGGAGATTGACACATCCTCAGCGTCTGAGAGCGCGAGAACGGTATCAACAAAAGAGATCGCGGCGGGGCGTAGGCGGGTGATGCGGCTGCCATCCATGGAGCCGGAAACGTCGAGGACCATCGAGATTTCGACGGAATCCACGCGCTCTTCGGCGGCGGAGGCGGCGGGGGCTGTCATTTCTGCGAGGCCGAGCATGTGGCTCAGCTGGGTCGGCATGACTTCGCGCGCTGTGGCGGTGACTTCACGATAGTTGAGCCCCTCGTCGACAACGGTTGTCAGAAGCTCGGCATTGGTGAGGCCCGCCTTTTCGAAGTAATCGGCGACCACCTGTGCGGGGGGGCTCAGCTGATCAAGGTCAGCGGCGGCGAGCACGGCTTGGTCAAGCGTGTGTTGCAGCTTGGAGCGCTGGGACTCAAAGCGCATAACATCAACACCGACAGCCCCGACAAAGAGAATGATCAACATAAAATAGACGGAGAAGGCTACGATCACGCCATCTTCCTCGCGGGCAAAGCGCCGCAAGAAGGGGGGCAGGCTATGTGCCTTTGATCGGGTCGCCACACGGTTGCTCGGCCGTGATGTCACTCTTGTCGGTTCCATTTTGCGTCTCCTCCCCGGCGGGCCGGGAAATAATTAAATCTAGACTCATTACACAGTGGTCCAATGCTTCTTGTCGTTCAGCTCTGTGGCCAAAATGAGGCGTGAAATGCGGTTTTTTTGAGAAAAACAAAGGGTTTTGGAACCTTTAGGGGGGAGGAGGCGGGACTGTTTCAAATTGTTCAACAAAGAGTCAAATTTGAATCAACGTCTTGGAGCGGGCCGTTGGTGCATCTGATGACGCGCATGCAATTTGTTAAGGCCGTGGGGCTAGAATGGCGGAAAGACGGGTTGGCCCTCCGGACGATAGGTGCGACAAATGTGCACAGGGGGGCTGAGTCGCTGCGGCGCGGCATTCCGTACAATGGCAGAAGCCGAGAGAGAGACAGTATGAACGCTACTTTTAAAGAGCCAAGTTTTCGCGAAAGCGTGGACCTGATGTTTAACCGCGCAGTGGCGGTGATGGACCTGCCGCCGGGTCTGGAAGAAAAAATCAGGGTGTGCAACGCGACCTATACAGTGCGCTTTGGTGTGCGTCTGCGCGGGCAGATCCAGACCTTTACAGGATATCGTTCTGTGCACAGCGAACATATGGAGCCTGTGAAGGGCGGCATTCGCTACTCTCTGGGTGTGAACCAAGACGAGGTAGAAGCGCTTGCGGCTTTGATGACGTATAAGTGCGCCCTTGTGGAGGCGCCGTTTGGCGGCTCCAAAGGCGGACTTTGCATCGATCCGCGCCAGTATGACGAGCACGAGCTTGAGCTTATCACCCGCCGCTTTGCCTATGAGCTTGCGAAGCGCGATTTGATCCACCCATCCCAGAACGTCCCTGCACCTGACATGGGCACGGGCGAGCGCGAGATGGCATGGATTGCGGACCAGTACCGTCGTATGAACACGACGGATATCAACGCGGCGGCCTGTGTCACGGGCAAGCCAATCAATGCGGGCGGTATTCAGGGCCGCACAGAAGCGACGGGCCGCGGCGTACAATATGCGCTGCGTGAGTTCTTCCGCCACCCTGAAGATGTGGCCAAGGCCGGCCTCGAAGGCAAGCTAGACGGCAAGCGCGTCGTTGTGCAGGGCTTGGGCAATGTGGGCTACCATGCGGCGAAGTTCTTGGGCGACGAGGACGGAGCGCTGATCACGGGGATCATTGAGCGTGACGGTGCGCTTGTGAACCCTAATGGGCTTGATGTGGACGCGGTGCACGGCTGGATTGTGAAGCATGGCGGCGTCACCGGCTTTCCTGATGCGACATATGTTGCGGATGGCGCGCTTGTGCTGGAAGAAGATTGCGACATCCTTATTCCAGCGGCGCTGGAAGGGGTTATCAACCTTGGCAATGCCGAGCGGATCAAGGCGCCACTGATCATTGAGGCGGCGAACGGGCCTGTTACGGCAGGTGCTGATGAGGTGCTCCGCAAGAAGGGCTGCGTGATCATTCCTGACATGTATGCCAACGCGGGCGGTGTGACCGTCTCCTACTTTGAGTGGGTGAAGAACCTGAGCCACATCCGCTTTGGACGTATGGGGCGGCGTCAGGAAGAGGCGCGCCACGAACTTATCGTGAGCGAGCTTCAGCGCCTGAGCCATCATCTTGGCGATGCGTGGTCTATGACGCCTGACTTCAAGGCCAAATACCTCAAGGGCGCAGACGAGCTTGAGCTTGTGCGCTCGGGGCTGGATGACACGATGCGCACGGCTTATCAGAGTATGCGTGAAGTCTGGCATGAGCGTGACGATGTGCCTGATCTTCGGATGGCGGCGTATCTTGTGGCGATCCGCAAGGTTGCGGCGAGCTACCGCGCCAAGGGGCTTTAAGAGCTCCAAACAGGACGAAAAACGAAGGGCGGCTTCTTGTGAAAGGGAGCCGCCCTTTGCTTTGTTCGACGCTGATATTTCAGGTGGGTTGAAGTGCAGTTGTGCAAATCTCAAAATCACAGTCGCGCGTGGGACAGTCTATGTCGAAAAGGGGACTTCCCCTCTGCGTCTGTCTTGATAGTCTGAGGCGAGCTAAAGGCTGCGTTTTGTAGCCTGAACCAGAATACGGCCTGCGGGCGAAGGGGGACACATGCGCTTTTCCGCGCTGAAAATTCTCAAGGAAGGCCTCACGGGCAACAAGGGCTGGACGCCGCATTGGCGCAACCCCGAGCCGAAGGCCGAGTATGACGCCATCATCATTGGGGGCGGCGGACACGGGCTTTCGACGGCCTATTACCTCGCCAAGAACCACGGGATGACCAATATCGCCGTGCTCGAAAAGGGCTATCTGGGCGGCGGCAATGTGGGGCGCAACACGACGATTGTGCGCGCCAACTATGGCCTTGAGGGCAACTCACAGTTTTACAGCCATTCGCTCAAGCTCTGGGAGGGTCTTGAGCAAGACCTGAACTACAACGCGATGATGAGCCAGCGCGGCGTGATCAACTTGTTTCACTCAGACGGGCAGCGCGACGCGGCGGCGAAGCGTGCGAATATGATGATCTCTCAGGGTGACGACGCGATTTTGCTCGACAAACAGAGCGTGCGGGAGCTTTTGCCAAACCTCAACCACGACAACATCCGCTTTCCTATTTATGGCGGTTTGTATCACAAGCGCGGGGGCACGGCGCGCCACGACGCTGTGGCATGGGGCTTTGCGCGGGGGGCCGACCAGCGCGGCGTTGATCTGATCCAGAACTGTGAAGTCACAGGGATTGATATTGTGAACGGCGTTGTGCAGGGCGTGCAGACGACGCGTGGCGCGATCAAGGCCAAAAAAGTTGGTATGGTTGTCGCAGGCCGCTCGTCTCAAGTGGCGGCGATGGCGGGGCTGACCCTGCCGATCGAGAGCCATGTCTTGCAGGCGTTTGTGAGCGAGGGGCTGAAGCCTTGTATTGATCATGTGGTCACCTTCGGGATGGGGCATATGTATATGAGCCAATCTGACAAGGGCGGCCTCGTTTTTGGCGGTGATCTTGATTTTTATGCCTCCTATGCCTCGCGGGGCAATTTGCCGACGGCGGAGCATGTGATGGAAGCCGCGATGTGCCTTTTGCCGCAGATCGGCAAGGCACGGGTATTGCGCTCTTGGGGCGGCATCATGGACATGACGCCTGACGGCAGCTTCTTTATTGATAAGACGCCTGTTGACGGGCTTTTTGTGAATGCGGGCTGGTGCTACGGCGGGTTTAAGGCTGTGCCTGCGTCCGGCTATTGTATGGCGCATCTGATGGCGACAGGGCAGCCCCATGAGGTTGCTATGAAGCATCGTTTGGACCGCTTTGAGACAGGGCGTGGCCTGATGGACGAAGAGCACCGTGGCAGTCAGCACAATCTGCACTGAAGGATAAGGAAGACCCATGCGCATAGCCTGCCCCCTCTGCGGCGAGAGAGACAGCCGTGAATTTTCCTACAGGGGCCATGCTTTGGCGCTTGTGAGGCCTGAGGAAGACGCGTCTTTTGAGGCGTGGGATGATTATTTGCACAAGCGCGAAAACGTAGCAGGCGTGACGCAAGAGCTTTGGTTTCACGACTTTGGCTGCGGTAGCTGGCTTGTGGCGGAGCGTAATACGGTGACGCATGAATTTGGCGCCGTGAAGCTTGCGCAGGACGTGAAGGAGGCCCTCCATGAGGATTGAAGGCAAGGGCCTGATCAACCGCGGACGACGTGTGACGTTTCGCTTTGACGGGCATTCCTATGAGGGTTTTGAGGGTGATACTCTGGCCTCTGCATTGCTCGCCAACGGTATCAAGCTTGTTGCGCGCTCGTTCAAGTATCACCGACCACGCGGGATTTTGACGGCTGGCTCTGAGGAGCCGAATGCTTTGGTGACGGTTGGCAAGGGCGGCTCGCAAGACCCGAACGTGCGCGCAACCGTGCAGGAGATTTATGACGGTCTGGAGGCTGTGAGCCAGAACCGCTGGCCGAGCCTTGAGTTTGATCTTATGGGCGTGAACGATCTGGGCGCGCCTTTCCTTGGAGCTGGATTTTACTACAAGACATTCATGTGGCCCAAAGCGTTTTGGGAAAAGCTGTACGAGCCTGTCATTCGCCGCGCGGCAGGGCTTGGGGCCATCTCGGGTGATCCGATCACAGATAAATACGAGCGCGCGTTTGCACATTGTGATGTGCTGGTTGTCGGCTCGGGGCCGACGGGGCTTATGGCCGCTTTGACGGCGGCTGAAGCAGGTGCGGATGTGATCCTTGCGGAGGAAGACAGCGCCCTTGGCGGACGGCTTTTGAGCGAGGCGGGAGAAATTGACGGGATGCCCGCGCGCGACTGGGCGGAGCAGATGCAGGCCAAACTCGACGCAATGGACAATGTTCGCATTATGACGCGTACGTCTGTGACGGGGGCTTATGATGGCGGCACATATGGCGCACTTGAGCGTGTGGCGCATCACAAGCCGCTGGCCAAAGGCTTGGCCAAAGAGTGCTTCTGGAAGATCGCGGCGAAGCGGACTGTTTTGGCAGCGGGTGCTTTGGAACGCCCGATTGCGTTTCAGAACAACGACCGCCCCGGCATTATGATGGCGAGTGCGGTGCGTTCCTATGTGAACCGTTGGAATGTCGCGCCCGGGCAGAAGGTTGTGCTCTTTGGCAATAATGACAGCATCCACGATGTGGCCGCTGACCTGCTGGCAGCGGGTGTGCATATCGCAGCCTTGGTTGACAGCCGTTCCGACGCCACTTGTCAGCTTGATGTGCCGTTTTACGCGGGGGCTCAAATCTCTGGGACCGAAGGGCGCAAGGCGCTTGAGGCAGTGAGTATTGCGCGCACTTCGGGGATCGAGAAAGTCGCGGCAGATTGCCTAGGCATGTCGGGTGGCTGGAATCCGACGCTTCATCTGACTTGCCATATGAACGGGCGGCCAGAGTGGAACGAGGCGATCGCCGGATTTGTGCCTAAGGTCGGCATGATCCCAGGGCTCATCGCGGCGGGGGCTTGCAATGGTGTGTTTTCAACGGCGGCTTGTCTGGGCGAAGGCGTCGGCGCGGCGCAAGCGGCATGTGAAGCGCTGGGGCTGAAGGCCAAAACGCCGAAGATGCCGAGCGCCGAGGACCGTCGCTACAACATCGCTCCGCTTTGGGCTGTGGCTGGTAAGGGCCGAGCTTGGCTTGATTTCCAAAATGATGTGACTGTGAAGGATGTGAAACAAGCGGCAGTCGAGAACTTCCGCTCTGTGGAGCATATGAAGCGTTACACCACGCAGGGTATGGCGACCGATCAAGGCAAGAACTCCAACGTGCAAGCGCTCGCTGTTTTGGCGGATGCGACGGGTCGGGGCATTCCTGAGACTGGAACCACAACCTATCGTCCGCCGTTTACGCCTGTGGCTGTGGCTGCAATGGCAGCGGGGGCGGCTGACAAGGGCTTTGCGCCTGAGCGGTTTACCACTTCGCATCGTCTGACTTTTGCGGCGAAAGCGCCGATGATCGAGGCGGGCTTGTGGTATCGGCCAAGCTACTTCCCTGCGCAGGGCGAGACGACATGGCGGCAGTCTTGCGACCGCGAGGTTGGATATGTGCGCAATGCCGTGGGCATTTGTGATGTCTCGACGCTTGGAAAAATCGACATCAAGGGCAAGGACGCTGGCGCGTTTCTCGATCTGCTTTACACCAATATGTTCTCGGCCTTGAAAGTGGGTCGTGTGCGCTATGGGCTTATGCTGCGCGAAGACGGGCATGTGATGGACGACGGCACGACTGCGCGGCTTGGTGAAGAGCACTTTGTCATGACCACGACTACGGTGGCGGCGGGCGAAGTCATGAAGCATATGGAGTTTGTCTCTCAAGGTTTGCGGCCTGATTTGGACGTACGATTTACGTCTGTCACAGAGCAGTGGGCGCAGTTTGCTGTGGCGGGGCCGAAGGCGCGTGAGCTGCTGAATGGCTTGCTCGACAGTCCGATTGATGGCGAGAGCTGGCCGTTTATGGCCTGTGGTGATGTGAAGGTTTTGGGGGTTGCTGGCCGCCTCTTCCGCATCAGCTTTTCGGGCGAGCACGCCTATGAGGTGGCTGTGCCTGCACGCTATGGCGAGAGCCTGTTTGGCGAGCTGCGCAAGCGTGCCGAGAAGATGGGTGGCGGCGCTTACGGAATGGAAGCGCTCAATGTGCTGCGCATCGAGAAGGGCTTTATCACCCATGGCGAAATTCATGGCCGCGTGACGGCGTTTGATATCGGCATGCAGGGGATGATGAGCAAGAAGAAAGACTTTATTGGCAAGGGCGCAGCCGCGCGGCCCGGGCTTGTGGAGGAAGATCGAGAGATGCTTGTGGGCCTGAAGCCTGTGGGCGTTGTGAAGCAGCTATTGGCGGGTGCTCATCTTTATAACGAGGGTGTCGAGCCTATCCGAACAAACAATCAGGGTTATCTGACCTCTGTGTGCTTTTCACCGACGCTGGGTACATATCTCGGCCTTGGCTTTCTGAAAGGCGGGCGGGCGCGATATGGCGAGATTGTGCAGATGGTTGATCATGTGCGCGGTGTCTCCACGACATGTGAAGTCTGCCACCCTGTATTCCTTGATCCAGAGGGGGAGCGCAGCCGTGACTGAGCTTAAGGCACTATCGCCCGCAGCGGGGCTTTTGCCGCTGAACATTGGCGGGGTCGAGCTGCGCGAAGACGAGATGCGCGCCCTGACTCTGATTGCGCCCTACAAGGGCCAAGAGGGAGCTTTGGCCAAGGCACTTGAGGCAGCGCATGGGCTGAACTGGCCCGCGGTGGGGGCAACTTCCGAGAGCGGCGCGGCAAGGCTTGTTTGGTTTGGGCGCGGCGCGGCACTTCTGGCGGGCGCTGAGGCGTCAGCCAAGCTTGCGAAACACGCGGCGCTGACAGATCAGGCGGATGCTTGGTCTTGTCTCACGCTTGAGGGCGCGGGTGCGCGCGATGTACTGGCGCGGCTGACACCGCTGGACATGCGGGATGTCGCGTTTCCTGTGGGGTCCACTGCGCGGACCGAGGTCTTTCATATGGCTTGCTCAGTTACACGGGTTGGCCCGCAGAGCTGGCAGATCATGGGGTTCCGCTCGATGGCAAAGACGCTGGTGCATGACCTCAAGACTGCGATGGAAGGTGTCGCTGCGCGGGCTGGCTAGACGGCCTCTGATGTGAGCCAGACGCCGCCTTCGGGGCGCAGTGTCAGGATCATAACAGGGTCTGGTGTTTTTCCCTGAACGGGGGAGAACCGCCGCTTTGCGAGCAGTGTCGCGAGGATGATCACCGCTTCTTGTAGAGCAAAGCTCGCGCCGATGCAGATCCGCGGGCCATCACCAAATGGCAGATAAGCGTAGCGCTGGGGCTTCTCGGCGAAGCGCTCGGGGCGGAAGGCATCTGGATCGTCCCAGAGGAGCGCGTTGCGGTGCAGCGCATAGATCGGGATCATCACAGTGTCGCCTTTCTTGACCTCGCGGCCTGCAAGCGTATCGGGCGCTTGGGCTGTGCGTGAGACGAGTGCAGCCGGCGGGTAGAGGCGCAGGGCCTCGTCAATGATCATGCGGCAATAGGGCAAGTTTGGCAGATCAGCTGCTGTGGCGGTACGGCCCTGAAGGGCGGATTGCGCCTCGGCGCGGGCTTTGTCTTGAACGCCCTGATCAAAGGCGCAGAGATAAAATGCCCAAGCCAGTGTGAGTGCGGTGGTCTCGTGGCCTGCGACGATGAACGTCAGCAAATTGTCACGTAGCTCGGCTGTGCTCATGGAGCGGCCTGTTTCGGGGTCTTCGCCCTCAAGCAAGAGATCAAGCAGATCGGGAACATCGCCAGCGCCCGCGCTGCGGCGGGAATTGACGGCATCATCGGCAATGGTTTTCATCTGCTTGAGCGAGGCGCCTGCCATAACACGAGAGGGACGCGGAACCCACATTGGCAACCCGAGAATATCAAAGAGCGAGAGTTTGCCCGCGGCGGCGATATAGGCGTCAATTGCGCGGTGCACTTCGTCGGAGGAAAACAGTGCGCTGCCCGAGAGCGTCACCGAGGCGGTGATGTCAAAGGTGGCGCGCACCATCTCGGCGTAAATGTCGCTGGCGCGTTTGTCGGCGGCTTCGATGCGGGCAAGGCTGGTTTCGGCGGCGGCGCTCATCACGGGGGCAAGGGCGCTCACGTTACGATGTGAAAACACAGGCGCGGCGGCGCGGCGCTGCCAGCGCCAATGCGCGCCCTCAGCGATAAAGAGGCTCTCGCCAATCGCGGGGCGCAGAAGATTTTTGGTGACGTCTGATTTGGGGTAGTTCTCAAGCTCTTCGAGCAGGACGCGGCGGATGGCGTCTGGGTCCATCAACATGTGCCAGCGCACGCCGGTTGTGCCTGAAACGACAGGTTGCTGCGTGGCGATATAGGGAATGATCGAGAGGACATTGTTGCGTGCTGCGGCGAGGCTCTTGAGCATACCCAAGGGCTTACGGGCGAGGGGGACTGCGACGGGGGTCTGGCTCTCAGGCATGGTGCGCTCCTCTGTTCCTGCTTGATATAGGGGCTCGGCGGGCGCGGGGCAATTGCAAGGCGCGTGGTGCTGGTATATGCCCGACGGGAACGATTTTTGGGGACTGCCATGCTGCGTCGATTCTTTGTGTTTGCCGTTTTTGGCAGTTTTCTGGGCTTGGTTGCTGGCTGCACCAATCCGAACGATCTTGATCAACCCGCTGTCGATCTGGGCGATTTCCGCCTTGGGCATAACATTGTGATTGCCCCGAAAATGGAAAAAGGCCCACTGAGCCGCGAGAAATCAAAAGAAGAGTGGACCGCTGCTGTTCAGGCGCGGATTGCGGAGCGGTTTGACCGCTATGAGGGCGAGAAGCTCTATCACTTTGGCGTCAGTCTGGAAGGCTACGTGCTGGCGCAGCCAGGTATCCCTATTGTGGCAAGCCCGAAGTCTGCCCTTATTATGCGCATCACCGTTTGGGACAATGCGGCCAACAAAAAGCTGAATGAAAAAGCACATCAGATTATCGTGTTTGAGCAGCTTTCTGGCGAGCAGGTGATTGGCTCTGGCTTGACCCAATCTGCCGATCAGCAGCTTGAGAACCTCAGCAAGAACGCGGCCAAGATGATTGAGCTGTGGCTGGTGCGCCAGCAGGCGGAGGAAGGCTGGTTTGCAACGGAGGCCGACGGCTAGGCCGAGCGACAAATTCGCGGGTTGATTTCCCTGTCAGAAGGTCATATGTGCGCGCTCAGATCAACTCTGGCTGCGCGCGAGCGGGCCGTAACATGAAGGGGTGCCAACGCGATGGCAAAGGAAAAGTTTAGCCGTAACAAACCGCACTGCAACATCGGCACGATTGGTCACGTTGACCACGGCAAGACGACGTTGACAGCAGCGATCACGAAATACTTCGGTGACTTCAAAGCGTACGACCAGATTGATGGCGCGCCAGAAGAGAAAGCCCGTGGTATCACGATTTCAACAGCGCACGTTGAGTATGAGACAGAGAACCGTCACTACGCACACGTCGACTGCCCAGGCCACGCGGACTATGTGAAGAACATGATCACGGGTGCGGCGCAGATGGACGGCGCGATGTTGGTTGTGAACGCGGCCGACGGCCCGATGCCACAGACACGCGAGCACATTCTGCTTGGCCGTCAGGTTGGCATCCCGTCAATGGTTGTTTTCATGAACAAAGTTGACCAGGTTGACGACGAAGAGCTTCTTGAGCTCGTTGAAATGGAAATCCGTGAGCTTCTGTCAGCTTATGATTACCCAGGTGACGACATTCCAGTGATCGCGGGCTCAGCGCTTGCGGCGATGGAAGGCCGTGACGCGAACATCGGCGAAGACAAGATCCGTGAATTGATGGCGGCTGTTGATGAGTACATCCCACAGCCTCCACGCGCGATCGACGAGCCCTTCCTTCTGCCAATCGAAGACGTGTTCTCAATCTCAGGCCGCGGCACAGTTGTGACGGGTCGTGTTGAGCGTGGCGCGATCAACGTTGGCGACGAAATGGAAATCGTTGGTATCCGCGACACCAAGAAAACGACCTGCACAGGCGTTGAAATGTTCCGCAAGCTGCTTGATCGCGGTGAAGCTGGCGACAACGTTGGCGTTCTTCTTCGCGGCATCGACCGTGAAGGTGTTGAGCGTGGCCAGGTTCTTTGTAAGCCCGGTTCTGTGAACCCGCACACCAAGTTTGAGGCAGAAGTTTACATTCTGACCAAAGACGAAGGTGGCCGTCACACGCCGTTCTTCGCGAACTACCGTCCACAGTTCTACTTCCGTACAACGGACGTGACAGGCACGGTTGAGCTTCCAGAAGGCACGGAAATGGTTATGCCAGGCGACAACCTGAAGTTCGGCGTTGAGCTGATCGCGCCTATCGCGATGGAGCAAGGCCTGCGCTTTGCGATCCGCGAAGGCGGCCGTACCGTTGGTTCGGGCGTTGTTGCGAAGATCGTTGAGTAAGCTCTAGAGCTTATACAGACTTAGAAAGGGCCGCCTCATAAGGGCGGCCCTTTTTCTGTGACAGGTCTTCGGGTGGTGCGCCCTGTGGATCGTTTGACGGATTTGGAATTCTGGTCACATTTCCTCTTGCCCCAAGCCCCTAGCCCCTGTAATGCACCCGAGTTCGCTGGACAAACAGCGTGAGGCGGGATTCGGTCCCGCCTTTGTAGTTTGTCTGGGTTCGACGAGGGCAGGGGGAATGAGCCTCCTGTCGTCCTATCAACCTCAAGCCTGAAAGGGCGAATGATATGCAAAGCCAAAATATCCGCATCCGGCTCAAGGCATTCGACTATCGTGTACTGGATGCCAGCACACAAGAGATCGTCGCAACTGCCAAGCGCACCGGTGCGCAGGTTCGTGGGCCCATCCCACTGCCAAACAAGATCGAAAAATTCACTGTTCTGCGTGGCCCACACGTGAACAAGAAATCACGCGACCAGTTTGAGATCCGCACACACAAGCGTCTTCTCGACATCGTTGATCCAACACCACAGACAGTGGACGCGCTCATGAAGCTCGACCTCGCTGCTGGCGTTGACGTTCAGATTTCGGTTTAAGGAGAGTATCACATGCGCTCCGGTGTAATCGCAAAGAAAGTGGGCATGACCCGCTTGTTCATGGAAGACGGTAAGCAGATCCCTGTGACCGTTCTTCAACTCGACGCGCTTCAGGTTGTTGACCAGCGCACAGAAGAGCGTGACGGCTACACAGCTGTTCAGCTCGGTGCAGGCACAGCCAAAGCCAAACGCACATCGCAAGCGATGCGCGGCCACTTCTCAAAAGCCTCAGTTGAGCCAAAGCGCAAGGTTGCGGAATTCCGCGTCACTGCGGATAACCTCATCGCAATCGGCGAAGAGATCTCGGCTGAGCATTATGTGACAGGTCAAAAAGTTGACGTTGCAGGCACATCAATCGGTAAAGGTTTTGCCGGTGCGATGAAGCGCCACAACTTCGGCGGCCTTCGCGCTTCGCACGGTGTATCTATCTCGCACCGTTCACACGGCTCAACAGGCCAGTGTCAGGATCCGGGCAAAGTCTTCAAAGGTAAGAAGATGGCTGGCCACATGGGTGCTGTGCGCGTCACAACGCAGAACCTTGAAGTTGTCAAAACCGATGCAGGCCGTGGCCTCATCATGGTCAAAGGCGCCGTTCCTGGCTCCAAAGGCGGTTGGGTCACAATCAAGGACGCTGTCAAAAAGAAACTCCCTGAGAACGTGCCTTTCCCGGCAGCTCTCAAATCAGCGGCCAAAGCAGCTGCCGTGACTGAAGCTCCGGCTGAAGAAGCGCCTGCGGAAGGTGGTGAAGCATGAAATTTGATGTAATCAAACTCGACGGCGGCAAAGCCGGCTCTGTAGAGCTGTCTGACGACCTCTTTGGTCTTGAGCCACGCGCCGACATTCTGCACCGTGTGGTGCGCTGGCAGCGTAACAACGCCCAAGCCGGCACACACAAGGTAAAGACACGCTCAGAAGTGAGCTATTCCACGAAGAAGATCTATCGCCAAAAAGGCACAGGTGGCGCACGCCACGGTGCACGTTCGGCGCCTATCTTCCGCGGGGGTGGTGTTTACAAAGGCCCAGTCGTTCGCGACCACGGCCACGACCTGACCAAGAAGTTCCGCAAACTCGGCCTGCGCCACGCGCTGTCAGCCAAGATGAAAGCGGGCGAATTGGTTGTGATCGAGAACGCAGAGTCTGCTGGTAAGACAGCGGCACTGGCCAAGCAGGTCAAAGACCTCGGCTGGAAGCGCGCACTCGTGATCGACGGCGCAACTGTGAACGAAGACTTCGCACAAGCAGCCCGCAACATTGAAGGCCTCGACATCCTGCCGACAATGGGCGCAAACGTATACGATATCCTCAAGCGTGACACACTCGTGATCACCAAAGCGGGTCTCGAAGCATTGGAGGCTCGCCTGAAATGAGCACACAAGCAAAACACTACGATGTGATCCGCAAGCCGATCATCACAGAAAAAGCGACTATGGCGTCAGAGAACGGTGCTGTTGTTTTTGAAGTGCATATCGACGCCAACAAGCCCCAGATCAAAGAAGCGGTTGAAACGCTCTTTGGTGTGAAGGTGAAAGCGGTCAACACGACGATCACCAAAGGTAAAGTGAAGCGTTTCCGCGGCCAGCTCGGCAAGCGTAAAGACGTGAAAAAAGCCTATGTGACGCTCGAAGAGGGCAACACAATCGACGTGAACACTGGTCTGTAAGGACTGGCGTTTCGTGAGAGACATGAGAGGCCCCTCGCTGAAAAGCGGGGGGCTTTTTTTGTGTTTGCTACTTAAGGGGTCATCAGGGCAAATGAATCAAACTCAGGTTGTGTCGAGCTTGTCTTTCAGGCAGGTTTCTTGAAGAGACCATAAGGAGGATTCGTGTGAGGCTACCATTTCTTAGTGTTTGTTTTTGGGCTGTCGTAGCGTTGTCTGTTAATGCTCAAGAAGGCGACAGTACCGATCTTTCTCGATACGAAGTATTTAAGGAGGGAGAGACTATTGTTTCGCTAGATCGTTTGCAGACAATGGAAGACGAATACAAAACACTAGTGGCCGAAGCTGAGTGCAAAGAAGCTCTTCCGATGATCGTTGCCTTCTATGAAGCAGCAAATAAGACATCAAACATTCTGCGAAGAGGAAACGAGCCATTCTATGACGCGACAAGAGATGATAGAGAGAGTGTGGGCCGCAATCGAGATTTGCTGAACACTCTGATTGCTGCCGAGAATGCTTCGAACAATCTGATTAAACAAAGAAACGTTGCCTGGGTTGAAGAGGCCAAGTGCCTTCTTCAAGTTGGCGACAACGAGGCTGCAATCCATAGGCTATACAGAGCTCTCGATTACATTGGAACGGACCATGATGAACAAGCTCTGTGGAAGGAAGCTAGGGACTTACTATGGAAAGAGGTGGGCTTTAGAACAGATCAGTAAGGACCAGGCGTGGGGCACTGTACAATCGACTTGTTCGCTTGTTCCTTGCTAAGCCCAACCCGGAACCAAGGCCGTAGGCCGCCGGGCATCGACGACGCGCTCCCACGCGGCGGCGATATGTTGAGGCTGGGCGCGCCCTTCGAAAGTTCTTCGGATTTGGCTGAGATAAAGTGGCTCTAACATACCGAGGATCGCCACCGCGCGCGTCTTCGAGGCCCGTCTCTGTGTCACCCCGCGGGCCAGCGAGAGCGCGGCTTGGTTGGCGGGGGTGGCCCGCCGATGTGCGGCTTGCGCGCATACCCAATAAAATAAGCGCCTAGCTATAGACAGCCCCGAGCTTCCCCTCTATACGAGCCAAGTCGCGTGGCCTCAGATTCGTCTGGGGCCTGTTACATTTTTCGCTGGGGACCTTCGGGGCCCTAAAAGACCGAGCCAAACAAAGCTCGAAACATACTGGTCGGGGCAACCCGACCTTGCTTAACGGAAGACAGAAAGCATGGCACTTAAGTCGTATAAACCGACGACGCCGGGCCAACGTGGGTTGGTGCTGATTGACCGTTCGGAGCTCTGGAAAGGACGCCCCGTCAAAGCCCTCACCGAGGGTCTGACGAAATCGGGTGGCCGGAACAACACCGGACGCATTACATCACGTCGTCGTGGTGGTGGGGCGAAACGCCTCTACCGTATCGTAGATTTCAAACGCAACAAGCTGGACATTGCAGCCACGGTTGAACGGATCGAATATGACCCGAACCGGACCGCGTTTATCGCTCTTGTGAAATATGAAGATGGTGAGCAGGCTTATGTGCTTGCGCCTCAGCGTCTGGCCGTTGGTGACAAGATCATCTCCTCAGCCAAAGCTGACATCAAGCCAGGCAACGCAATGCCTTTCTCTGGCATGCCGATCGGCACGATCATTCACAACATCGAAATGAAGCCAGGCAAGGGCGGGCAGATTGCACGCGCAGCCGGCACATATGCACAGTTCGTTGGCCGCGATGGTGGCTACGCTCAGATCCGTCTGAGCTCGGGCGAGCTTCGCATGGTGCGTCAGGAATGCATGGCCACTGTTGGTGCTGTTTCAAACCCTGACAACTCAAACCAGAACTTCGGTAAAGCCGGCCGTATGCGCCACAAAGGCAAGCGTCCGAGCGTTCGTGGTGTTGTTATGAACCCGATCGATCACCCCCACGGTGGTGGTGAAGGCCGGACTTCAGGTGGTCGTCACCCAGTGACACCTTGGGGTAAGCCAACGAAGGGTGCTCGCACTCGCAACAAGAACAAAGCGTCAAGCAAGCTTATTATCCGCTCGCGTCACGCCAAGAAGAAGGGGCGGTAACATATGTCACGCTCTGTTTGGAAAGGCCCCTTTGTGGATGCTTACGTGCTTAAGAAAGCCGAAGCGACACGCGAGAGCGGCCGTAACGAAGTCATCAAGATCTGGTCGCGTCGTTCGACGATCCTGCCACAGTTCGTGGGTCTCACGTTCGGTGTCTACAACGGCCAGAAGCACATTCCTGTAAACGTCACAGAAGACATGATCGGTCAGAAGTTTGGTGAGTATTCACCAACACGCACCTATTATGGCCATGCTGCTGACAAAAAAGCGAAGCGGAAGTAAGCCATGAGCAAGGATAAAAATCCCCGCCGCGTGGCAGACAACGAAGCAATGGCAAAACTGCGCATGCTCCGTACCAGCCCGCAAAAACTGAACCTCGTCGCAGCCATGATCCGCGGCAAGAAAGTTGACAAGGCCCTCACGGACCTGACTTTCTCTAAGAAACGGATCGCGGAAGACGTGAAAAAATGTCTTCAGTCGGCGATTGCCAATGCTGAAAACAACCACAACCTCGACGTTGATGATCTCATCGTTGCTGAGGCCTATGTGGGCAAAAACCTGATCATGAAACGTGGCCGGCCACGGGCTCGTGGACGCTTTGGCAAGATCGTCAAGCCGTTCTCAGAGCTCACAATCTTGGTGCGTCAGGTAGAGGAGCAAGCATAATGGGTAACAAAGTAAATCCGATTGGCATGCGCCTTCAGGTTAACCGTACATGGGATAGCCGCTGGTTTGCGAACACAAAAGACTTTGGCGATCTTCTTCTTGAAGACCTCAAAATCCGTGAGTTCGTTGGCAAAGAGTGCAAGCAAGCGGGCATCGCCCGTGTGATCATCGAACGTCCGCACAAAAAGTGCCGCGTGACGATCCACACAGCACGCCCTGGTGTGATCATTGGCAAGAAAGGCGCGGACATCGAGACGCTCCGCAAGAAGATTGCCACGCTCACAAACAGCGAGCTTCACCTCAACATCGTTGAAGTGCGCAAGCCAGAGATGGACGCTGCTCTCGTTGCCGAGAGCATTGCCCAGCAGCTCGAGCGCCGTGTGTCTTTCCGCCGTGCTATGAAGCGCAGCGTTCAGAACGCAATGCGTATGGGCGCGCTTGGTATTCGTATCAACGTTGCTGGCCGTTTGGGTGGCGCGGAAATCGCGCGGACCGAATGGTACCGCGAAGGTCGCGTTCCGCTTCACACACTGCGTGCGGATATCGACTATGCTCACGCCGAAGGCATGACAGCATATGGCATCATCGGCATCAAAGTCTGGATCTTCAAAGGCGAGATCATGGAACACGATCCACAGGCTCATGATCGTCGCGCGCAACAATTCCAAGATGGCCCTGCACCTCGTGGTGCTGGCGGCCGTCGTTAAGGGGGGGCTGGGATATGCTTCAACCAAAGCGCACTAAATTCCGCAAGCAGCACAAAGGCCGGATCAAAGGTCTTGCGAAAGGCGGCTCCGATCTGAACTTCGGGACATACGGTCTTAAGGCTCTCGAGCCTGAGCGCGTAACAGCCCGCCAGATCGAAGCAGCTCGTCGTGCCATGACGCGTCACATGAAGCGTCAGGGCCGTGTCTGGATCCGTATCTTCCCGGATGTGCCTGTCACAGCCAAGCCCATCGAAGTTCGTATGGGTAAAGGTAAGGGTTCTGTGGACCGTTGGACTGCCAAGGTTAAGCCTGGTCGTGTTATGTTTGAAATCGACGGTGTCGACGAGGATATTGCACGCGAAGCGCTCCGCCTTGCGGCTATGAAGCTGCCGATCAAATCACGCGTTGTTGTACGCGAAGATTGGTAAGCAGCTCGGAAGCGCCTAGGCGCTTTCGGACAGAGCTAAGATAAAAAAGCCCCCGTGCGAGTGATCGCGCGGGGGCTTTGCTTTGTGGGGGCTTCAGACGCTGCGCGCGGGAGCGCTCAGAGTAGGGTGATCTGGGAGCGTGTGGACATGCTGTCGTCTTCAAGGCGTTTGGCTTCGCCGATGTGCCACATGAGGCCTGACTGGCCTTGGGAGGCGGCTGTGCCGAGGTTGTCTGCGGAGACGCGGGCCTTGTCGGCACTTTCTGAGAGCGCAGCAGCAAGAGCGGCGCGGGCGTCGCGGATGGCGTTGAAGCGGGCGTCATACTCTTCTTGGGAGAGTGCGTTGGCGGCCTTTTGTTGTTTGAGGCGCGCCAGCTCGGCGTTTTGCTGAGCGAGCACTTGGGGGAGGGTCTGTTTGATCTCGCTGAGTTGTTTGCCCGCATCGAGCAGGGTGTTTGACAGCTCTTGTTTGGAGACTTGGGCAACGCGTGCGGCAACTTTGCGTTTGCCGTGCTCGTGGCCGACAACCGCGCCGACAACACCGCCCGCCACTGCGCCTGTAACGCACTTCTGTGCGCTGCTGGCTGAAATCAGGCCGAGCCCACAGCCCAGTGAAGCACCGATTACGGCTCCTTTGCCTGTGGACTTGCGCACCAGCTCATCCGCCATACGGTTGAGGCTTGCGGCCTGCGCGTCAATTTCTGCGTATTGCGACGACGCGGCGAAGGCCATCGGCGTGGCTTGGCTGCGCGTCGGGCTTTCGTGAATGCTTCCACAGGCTGAGAGAGCTGTGAGCGCGAGAACGGAAAGCGCGGTGTGCTTCAGGGTGATCATGGGTAGACTGCCTCTTCAAATCTTATTTTGAGAGACAATCACCTAGGAATGTGGCGAAAATCGGGAATTTGGAAACAATTCTTGTGAAACTGTCACCGTGTCCCCGATTAGACCGTCATGACCATTTGTAATTGAATGAGACGCTGATCCGGTCGTCTTCGGACATGTTCATCGGGACTTCGTGGCGCAGCCAGCTTTCCCAGAGGAGCACATCACCGACTTTTGGCGCGGCGTAGACAAATGTCTGTGCGTCGCGGCCTGCTGTTTTGAGACGCGGCGGTGCGGCCATCATGCGGGCGGAACGGGGGTCTTCCAGCTTGAGGGCTGACGCGCCGTCTGGCATGGCGACATAGGTTGTCCCGCTGATGGCTGAGTGGGGGTGGATATGAGAGGAGTGCATCCCGCCTTCGGGGAGGATGTTGATCCAGAGGTCTTCAAGCTCAAGCTTGCCGTCCCCGAGGTCCAGCTCCAGCGCTTTCGCGAAGGCCGCAACGTGTAGATCAAGCGATGTGATCAGATCGGCAAACACAGGCGAGCGCCAGCCAAGGTCTGTGAGCGAGGCGTAAGAGGTGTAGCCTGGGTAGCCATTGTCTTCGCACCATTGCTGGCCTGCCTCGTCATCATCAGCAATGCCGTAGCAGGAGCTTTCCAGCTCGTCTGGATTGATGGCGGGTCCGTGCTCTGACAGGGCGGCACGGTAGAGGCGGGTCACGAAGAGGGATTCTATATCTGACATGAGGATTTGATATCCTGAGACATCAAAAAGGACCAGCGTATATGATCTATGGCAAGGACCAAGTAGTTTAGAATGATTATAGTGTGCGGTATGCGATCAGGAGGGAAGAATGGCTGCAGCACATAACAAATCAGAACTGATGAAAGTCACGGCTAAGGAGTGGGATCGGATTTACCCGCTCTTGAAAGATCTTCCCGAAGAGTTGGCCGTTTTGCCAGACGAAGAGGGCTTCAGCATCAAAGATGTTGTGGTGCATCGTGCACATTGGATCGGTTTGTTTTTAAGGTGCTATCATGACGGTTGGGAGACGCTCGACGCGCTTTTTCCCAAGAAAAGCTACCGTCGGAGCGATTTGAAGCGCTATAGCTTGGCTCTGCGTCAGCGTGAGAAGGATGTGTCTTGGCCGGAAGCATTGGCGCGGCTTGACGCTGCGCAGGAAGAACTTGTCGCGCTCATTGATACCCTGAGTGATGCGCAGCTTTATGGCGGGCCGATGGCGGGCTCACACAACAGTTGGAGCACGGGGCGTTGGGCCGAGGCCGCTGGACCAAGTCATCTCCGACTGGCTTTAAAATATGTCCGAAAGAGGCTTCGGGATATGAAGCAGTGATGACAAGAACCTAAATGCACGGCTGCGGAAGGAGCTGGTCATAACGTGTTGAGCCACTAGGCCAATATCCGCGTAGAGCGCCAACGTTGTGCCAGATTCGATTGTACAGTGTGTAAATACCTGCGAAAATTTCAATATGAGTCGTGTTTAAGGGGTGGTAATATGCGCGTAGCTCAAACAAAGGTTGATCTTGTTGGTATCTCTCGGGCGGAGTGGAGCAAGCTTATGCTCACCCTGGAATGTGTGCCTGATGATGTGGCGGAAAGGTTGGATGCTGACGGCCAGTCTATCAAAGATGTTGTGGCGCATGGCGCGCTGGCGATCGGGCTTGTGCTTGGCTGGTATGCTGATGGACAGGCAGGACGCGACGGCCCGCCCAAGAAATACTGCTCGCGTGATCTGAAATTTAATCCGACCACATTGCGCACATGGCAAGAAGAGCTGAGCTGGCCTGAGACGCGGACATTGCTCGGGTCTGCGCATGAGCGCCTGATGGGGCTGGTGGAAGAGCTTGACGACACTGCGCTCTACGGCTGCCCTATGAAAGGTGTACGCAACAACTGGAGCATGGGCCGCTGGGCGGAAGCTGCTGGGGCAGGGCATTACCGCAGCACGCGGCGCTATATCAGCAAGCGCATGAAGCCTCTTGTGGCTTAAATATGTGTGAGATAGGAGCCTAAGCTCTGGGCCAGAGGGCCTGCGCGAAAGGACTCTTGTGAAAACTGTCGATGTTGTGAAGTGGGTTGCCACTGCCGTCCAGCTTGTTGGCTATGGTCTTACGGGGCTGAATATTGTGCCGTGGAATGTGTTTGCTTTCTTTATTGGTATCTTTCTTTGGTTTGCCGTTGGAGTGATGTGGAAGGACCGTGCGATTATGGTTGTCCATGTCGGGGCGTTTGTCTCACTCTTTGCGGGCTATCTGAACTCTTGAGGGACAGGCGCAAAAGCTTTTCCCGATAGGGCTTGCCAGCACACCAAAAGGAGCCTATACGGCCCACTTCTACCCATGAACTCCACTGGAATCAGGGTCACGCTTGCTTGCGGCCTACCAGTGATGTTGAAAAAGGAAATAACCATGAACGCATCAGACCTGCGTGACAAGTCGGTTGACCAGCTCAAAGAAGAGCTGTCAAACCTCAAGAAAGAAAGCTTCAACCTGCGCTTCCAGTCGGCCACAGGCCAAATGGAAAACACTGCACGTGTGCGTGAAGTGAAGCGGACAACAGCCCGCGTGCTGACAATCCTCAACGAAAAAGCCGCTGCTGCGGCTGCAGAATAAGGGAGCCTGAGTTATGCCAAAGCGTATCCTCACAGGCGTAGTAACAAGCAACCAAAACGAGCAAACCGTAACGGTTTCTGTTGAACGTCGCTTCACACACCCTGTTCTGAAGAAGACAATCCGTAAGTCCAAGAAGTACCGGGCTCACGATGAGAAGAACGCCTACAACGTAGGTGACCAAGTGCGGATCGTCGAATGTGCGCCCCGTTCAAAAACCAAACGTTGGGAAATTCTGGAGGCGTAAGCCTTTAGAGCAACCAATATTAGAAACCCTGGGGAAAAGGCCACGCATCGGCCCCCCATAGGTCAGGAGAAACCATATGATCCAGATGCAAACAAATCTGGATGTTGCTGACAACTCAGGCGCTCGCCGAGTTCAGTGCATCAAGGTTCTGGGTGGTTCCAAGCGTCGTTACGCTTCGGTCGGCGATATTATCGTCGTATCCGTTAAGGAAGCCATCCCACGCGGTCGCGTAAAGAAGGGTGACGTGCGTAAAGCTGTCGTCGTTCGTACGGCCAAAGAAGTTCGTCGCGATGACGGCACAGCGATCCGCTTTGACCGTAACGCGGCCGTTATCCTCAACAACAACAACGAGCCTGTCGGCACCCGTATCTTCGGGCCAGTTGTTCGTGAGCTGCGCGCCAAGAACTTCATGAAAATCATCTCACTCGCGCCGGAGGTGCTGTAAGATGGCTGCAAAGTTGAAAAAAGGTGACAAGGTCACTGTTCTGACTGGCAAAGATAAGGGCAAAGAGGGCGTTATCACGTCTATCGACCCTAAAGCCGGTAAAGCACTGGTTGACGGTGTGAACATGGCGATCCGCCACACCAAGCAAACTCAGACAAGCCAAGGTGGCCGCATCCCGAAAGCGATGCCAATCCAGCTCAGCAATCTGGCAATTCTTGACAAAAATGGCAAAGCGACTCGCGTTGGCTTCAAAATTGAAGGCGACAAGAAGGTTCGTTACGCCAAGACCACGGGGGACGTGATCGATGCTTGATACAGCAACCTACACCCCACGCCTCAAAGAGCTTTATGACACGACAATTCGTGCCGCTCTGAAAGAGGAGTTCGGCTATAAGAACGCGATGCAGACACCTGCACTCGAAAAAATCGTTCTGAACATCGGCTGTGGCCGTGCCGCCGTAAAAGACAGCAAAAAAGCCAAGTCAGCCGTGGAAGATCTCACGCTGATCGCTGGTCAACAGGCTGTTATGACCATTGCGAAGAACTCCATCGCGGGTTTCCGCGTTCGTGAAGGCATGCCAATGGGCGCGAAAGTGACCCTGCGCGGCGCGCGTATGTACGAATTCATGGATCGTCTGATCACGATTGCTATGCCACGTATCCGCGACTTCCGCGGCGTATCTGGCAAGAGCTTTGACGGCCGTGGCAACTATGCCATGGGTCTCAAAGAGCACATCGTTTTCCCAGAAATCGACTTTGATAAAGTCGACGAAAACTGGGGTATGGACATCGTTATTGCCACAACCGCAAAGACCGACGCGGAAGCCAAGAGCCTGTTGAAAGCTTTCAACATGCCCTTCAACAGCTGATCCGCGGGAGGAAAGAGACAATGGCTAAGAAATCAATGGTAGCTCGCGAAGTTAAGCGCCAAAAGCTGGTGGAGAAATTCGCCGCTAAACGCGCTGCTCTCAAAGAGATCATCAGTGACCAAAGCAAGCCTATGGAAGAGCGTTTCCGCGCTTCTCTCGCGCTTGCAAAACTTCCGCGCAACAGCTCGGCCACACGCTTGCACAACCGTTGCCAGCTGACAGGCCGCCCTCACGCTTACTACCGTAAGCTGAAGGTTTCGCGGATCATGCTTCGGGAACTCGGCTCAAACGGCCAGATCCCCGGCATGGTTAAATCGAGCTGGTAAGGAGAGCATAACATGAACGATCCTATCGCCGATATGCTCACACGCATCCGCAACTCACAAATGCGCGGCAAGTCCACAGTGATGACGCCTGCATCTAAGTTGCGTGCTTGGGTACTCGATGTACTGGCTGACGAAGGCTATATCCGTGGCTACGAAAAAGTTACGGGCGCCGACGGCCACCCAGCACTTGAAATCAGCCTCAAGTATTATGAAGGCATTCCTGTAATTCGTGAGCTTAAGAGGGTTTCAAAGCCTGGCCGCCGCGTTTACATGAGCGCCAATGACATCCCCGAAGTCCGTCAGGGCCTTGGTGTGTCGATTGTCAGCACGTCTAAGGGCGTGATGTCGGACGCAGCTGCACGCAATGCCAAAGTTGGCGGCGAAGTGCTCTGCACAGTCTTCTAAGGAGGGGAATATGTCTCGTATTGGTAAAAAACCTGTCGATCTGCCTTCCGGTGTGACTGCGACTCTCTCGGGTCAGACCATTGAAGTGAAAGGCCCGAAAGCGACACAAACGTTCACTGCGACGGACGATGTGACACTGACTGTTGAAGAAAACGTAGTCAAAATCACACCGCGTGGAAACTCTAAGCGCGCGCGCCAGCAGTGGGGCATGAGCCGCACTGTTGTGGCCAACATGGTCACAGGCGTAAGCGTTGGCTTTAAGAAAGAGCTCGAAATCAACGGTGTTGGTTATCGTGCCTCTATGACGGATGCAAAAACACTCAAGTTGATGCTCGGTCTTAGCCACGACGTAAACTATGAAGTGCCTGAAGGTGTCACGGTAACCTGCCCTAAGCAGACCGAGATCATCATTGAAGGTGATAATGCACAACTCGTTGGTCAAGTCGCGGCAAACATCCGTGAATACCGCAAGCCAGAGCCCTACAAAGGCAAAGGCATCAAATACAAAGACGAGTATATCTTCCGCAAGGAAGGCAAGAAGAAGTAAGGACCAGCATAATGGCAAACAGCAAAAGAACCCTGTTTCTGAAGCGCCGCATGCGCGTCCGGAACAAACTTCGCAAGGTAAACAGCGGCAAGATGCGCTTGTCTGTTCACCGTTCAAACAAAAACATCAGCGTGCAGCTGATCGACGATGTAAACGGCGTAACAGTCGCTGCAGCATCGACGCTCGAAAAAGCACTTGGTGTTGTCGGCAAGAACAACCTCGAAGCGGCAACGAAAGTTGGCGCGGCGATTGCCGAACGTGCGAAAAAAGCCGGCGTGGAAGTAGCATACTTCGACCGCGGTGGCTTCCTCTTCCACGGCAAAGTGAAGGCCTTGGCCGAAGCTGCGCGTGAAGGCGGTTTGAAAATCTAAGACTTGTGGGCGGCGCCCGTCGCCGCCCCGATGACTCAGGGGTGCTTCTTGCACCCACTAGGGTTGAAACAAACGGCGTGATAAGCGCGCCACCAATTGAAGGAATTGCCTCATGGCAGAACGTGAAAACCGTCGCGGCCCACGCCGCGAACGTGAGGAAGCACCAGAATTCGCAGACCGCTTGGTTGCGATCAACCGTGTTTCAAAAACAGTAAAAGGTGGTAAGCGCTTTGGTTTCGCCGCCCTCGTCGTTGTTGGCGACCAAAAAGGCCGCGTCGGCTTTGGCAAAGGTAAAGCCAAAGAAGTTCCTGAAGCGATCCGCAAAGCCACAGAGCAAGCGAAGCGCCAGATGATCCGCGTTCCACTGCGCGAAGGCCGCACTTTGCACCACGACACATCAGGCCGTCATGGCGCTGGTAAAGTGGTTATGCGGACAGCCCCACAGGGTACTGGTATCATCGCCGGTGGTCCAATGCGTGCCGTCTTCGAAATGCTCGGTGTTCAGGATGTTGTTGCGAAGTCTATCGGTTCGCAAAACCCTTACAACATGATCCGCGCCACAATCGATGGTCTGCAAAGCGAAAGCAGCCCACGTATGGTTGCACAGCGTCGTGGCAAAAAAGTAGCTGACATCCTCAAGCGTGAAGATGCCCCAGCTGCTGAAGCGCAAGACGCGTAAGGAGATAAGCACATGACAAAAACAATCGTTGTCAAACAGATCGGCTCTCCGATCCGTCGCCCCGCAAAACAGCGTGAAACGCTGATTGGCCTGGGCCTCAACAAAATGCACAAGACCCGCGAACTGGAAGACACTCCTTCCGTACGTGGAATGGTCAACAAGATCCCGCATCTTGTAACGATCATTGAAGAAAAGGGCTAAGTGCCCTGATCGGCTAACGCCTGTCTTTCGAAATAGAGAGCGCCCTCAGCCCAGCTGAGGGCGTTTTCTTTTGCGCTGTCGTGATGGGACGCTAAGGTCGGGTCAAACGGAGTGCGCTATGATTGTGAAACATCTCAAAGACATCCTCGGCACTAAAGCTCATGCTGCGGGCGAAGGCTGGGAAAGCCGTCGCATCCTGTTGGCAGCGGACGGGCTGGGCTATTCGTTGCACGACACTTTGGTGAGCGAAGGGGCGGCGCTTGAGCTTGAGTATAAGAACCATGTCGAGACAAACTATTGCATCGCGGGTGAGGGCGAAGTCGAAGAGGTCTCGACGGGGCGTGTCTGGCCGTTGGCGGCAGGAAGCGTTTATGTGCTCAATGCTCATGAGCGGCATATCTTGCGCGCTCTCAAGGGCGACTTGCGGCTTGTTTGCGTCTTCACCCCCGCATTGACGGGCGAGGAAGTGCACGACGAAAGCGGAAGCTACGCAGCAGAGGGCTGAAAGAAAAACGCCCCGAAGGATGAACCTCGGGGCGTTTTGATTACTTAGGCTGCGTTAGACGGGCGGCGTCTGCGCTGTTGGGGCTTGCCGCCACCGCCGCCCGCGTTGGCGGCTCCGCCACCGGGCTTGCCGCGACCACGGCCGCCGCCGCCACCGCCAGCTTTACCGCCACGACCACGACCGCCTCCGCCGCCGTTGGGGCGCTTTGCGCCTGCTTTGGTTTTTTCAAGAAGTTCGGCGGCCCATGAGGCTTTGCCTTCAACAGGGATATCCTTGCCGATGAGCTTCTGAATATCTTTCAATTCACCGATCTCTTCTGGCGAGCAATACGCGACCGCGCTGCCATCACGACCTGCGCGCGCTGTACGGCCGATGCGGTGCACATAGTTGTCCGCGACATTGGGCAGCTCGTAGTTGTAAACGTAGCGCACAGTCGGGATGTCGATGCCGCGTGCGGCGACGTCTGTGGCGACGAGAACTTTAACCTTGCCCTCTTTGAAGGCTTTGATTGCACGTTCGCGCTGGCCCTGGCTTTTGTTGCCGTGGATGCTGTCGGCGGCAAAGCCCGCCGCTTCGAGCTTTTTCTTCAGCTTTTCGGAGCCGTGCTTTGTGCGTCCGAAGACTAGCGCTGCTTCGTCTGGGTGCTTGCCGAGGTGCTCGATGAGCAGGGCAGGCTTGGCTGCTTGGGACACGAAGTGAACTGATTGGTCAATTTTATCAGCGGGTTTGCCGGGAGGGGCTGTTTCCACACGGATCGGATCGGTCAGGTAGGCGTTGGCGATCTCGTTCATGTTTTTCGGCATAGTGGCCGAGAATAGCATGGTCTGGCGCTCTTTGGGCAGAAGTGTCGCGATTTTGCGCAATGCGTGGATAAAACCGAGATCAAGCATTTGGTCAGCTTCATCGAGAACGAGGAAGCGCGCTTCGTCAAGGCGCACGGCGCGACGATCGATCAGATCAAGCAGACGGCCGGGTGTCGCGACGAGAATATCTGTGCCGCGCTCAAGCTTATTGGCCTGCACATTGAGGGAGGCACCGCCGATGACGAGGTTGATCCGTGTGCCTGTGCCTTTGGCGAAGCCGATCATGGCTTCCTGAATTTGTTTGGCCAGCTCACGCGTTGGCGCAAGGATAAGGCCGCGCACGGACTTGGGCGCTGGCTTGCCTTCCATACGGCCAATGGCTGTCAGGATGGGCAGGGAGAAGGCGGCTGTTTTGCCTGTGCCCGTTTGGGCGAGGCCGAGCACGTCACGGCCGTTCATGGCGTGGGGGATGGCTTTGGCCTGAATGGGCGTGGGCTCTGTGAGGCCAAGCTCTTGCAGGTTTGTCGAAAGGCGGGCGGGAAGGCCCAGCATGTCAAAATCCAAGATGGATATCCTTTGTATGTCACGCGCCAAAAGCGCGCATAAGTGCGCCGAAGCCCTAATACTGGGCTGCGCCTCACTCGTGGGTGACGCCAAAGAAGAAATACAGCCGAATTGCCGCACATCGCCTATGGCGTGTGACCCCCCGCGTGAAATGGGAACCGTTGGGAAAGTTTGCACTCCGATCAGCGCCATGATGCGCGGGCCCGCTCACGCGGCGGGCTCGGTTGTGCTGAGGGGGATATGGGGGAAGGGAAGGGATATGTCAATGGGCACGCGTTGCGGGCGCGTGAGGGGCTTGCGCTGTGACCTCTATCTGTCTATACGCCGCGAGTGGCCAATAATGGCTGCAGAATCAAAATCAAGAAACGCCGTGTTCGCCCATTACCGCTTCGGGGGCGCTTCCGGCTAGGAGAAGCGACATGAAACTTCACGAACTGCGCGACAACGCTGGCGCAACAAAAGCCCGCAAACGTATTGGCCGTGGTCCAGGCTCCGGCACTGGTAAGACCGGTGGCCGTGGTATCAAGGGTCAAAAGTCACGTTCAGGTGTGGCGATCAAAGGCTTTGAAGGCGGCCAAATGCCGCTCTACCAACGCTTGCCAAAGCGTGGCTTCAACAAGCCAAACCGTAAGAAATTTGCTGTTATCAACCTTGGTCTCATCCAGAAATTTGTGGACGAGAAGAAGCTTGATGCATCAGCGGCCATCACAGAAGAAGCACTCGTTGCAAGCGGCCTCGTGCGTCGCGTGCTCGACGGTGTGCGCGTTCTGGCGAAGGGCGAGATCACTGCCAAGTTGAACCTCGAAGTCACAGGCGCTTCTAAAGCTGCGATCGACGCAGTTGAAAAAGCAGGTGGCTCACTCAAGGTAACGGTCGCGGCAGCGGCAGAATAAGAGGTTGTGAGGCGCGCCTAAGCGCCTTACATACCCTTACAAGTTTTCCCAAAACGCCGCCTGTGCTTGGAAAATGCGCAGGCGGCGTTCATGCATAAGAGAGACCCTAATGGTATCCGCCGCAGAACAAATGGCCGCCAACACGAGCTGGGGGACGCTTTTTAAAGCTTCTGATCTGCGCTCGCGTATCCTTTTCACCCTTGGTTTGCTGATCGTTTATCGCCTTGGCACGTTTATTCCCGTACCGGGCATCGACGGCGCGGCGCTTCGTGAGTTTATGGAGCAGGCTGGGCAGGGCATCGGCGGGATGGTCTCGATGTTTACGGGCGGTGCGCTCGGACGGATGGGCATCTTTGCGCTCGGCATTATGCCTTATATCTCCGCGAGCATTATTGTTCAGCTTCTGACGTCGATGGTTCCTGCACTGGAGCAGTTGAAAAAAGAGGGCGAACAGGGCCGTAAAAAAATCAACCAATACACACGCTTCGGGACAGTTGCTCTGGCAACTCTGCAGTCCTACGGGCTTGCTGTGAGTATTTTTGGCGGCGATCTTGTGCAGCCGGATCTGCCCTATTGGTTCTTTGTGACCTCTTGCATGGTGACGCTGATCGGCGGCACGATGTTCCTGATGTGGCTCGGTGAGCAGATCACTGCACGCGGGATTGGCAACGGGATTTCACTTATTATTTTCGTTGGCATCATTGCCGAAGTGCCTGCTGCTTTGGCGCAGTTCTTTAGCCAAGGTCGCTCTGGCGCAATCAGCCCAGCAGTTCTTATTGCTGTGATCTTGATGGTTGTTGGCACGATTATGTTTGTGGTGTTCATGGAGCGCGCCCTGCGCAAGATCCACATCCAATATCCGCGCCGCCAAGTTGGCATGAAGATGTATGACGGCGGCTCAAGCCACTTGCCTGTCAAGGTTAACCCTGCGGGTGTTATTCCTGCGATCTTCGCGAGCTCGCTTCTTTTGCTTCCAACAACGATCAGTACGTTCAGCGCACAGGGGTCAACTGGCCCAGTGATGTCTTGGCTCTTGGCGTTCTTTGGCCCAGGTCAGCCGCTTTACCTTTTGTTCTTCGCGGGCATGATCGTGTTTTTTGCGTATTTTTATACGTTCAATGTGAGCTTCAAGCCTGATGAAGTTGCGGACAATCTCAAGAACCAGTCCGGCTTTGTCCCCGGTGTGCGCCCCGGCAAGAAAACGGCGGAGTATCTGGAGTATGTCGTGAACCGTATTCTGGTGCTTGGTGCGGCTTACCTTGCGGCAGTTTGTCTCCTTCCTGAGTTTCTGCGTGGTCAATTCACAATTCCGTTCTATTTTGGCGGCACATCGGTGCTGATTGTTGTGTCCGTGACTATGGACACAATCCAGCAAGTGCAGAGCCACTTGCTTGCGCACCAATATGAAGGTTTGATCGAAAGATCGCAGCTTTCTGGCAAGGGCCGGAAGCGCAAACGTAAAGGGACTACACGGCGATGAATATTATCCTACTCGGACCACCCGGAGCCGGCAAAGGCACGCAAGCAGCAAAACTTGTTGAAGAGCGCAATATGATTCAGCTCTCGACAGGCGACATGCTCCGTGAGGCGAAGACTTCGGGCACCGAGATGGGTAAAAAAGTTGCCGCTATCATGGATGCGGGAGAGCTTGTCACCGACGAGATCGTGATTGGCCTTATTCGCGAGAAGCTTGAAGGCGATAAAAAGGGTGGTTTCATTTTTGATGGCTTCCCACGCACGTTGCCTCAGGCTGACGCTTTGGCGGATCTTCTCGACGAGAAAGGCGAGAGCCTTGATGTAGTGATCGAAATGCAGGTCAATGATGAGGTGCTCGTTGAGCGTATCCTCAACCGTGCTGCCGAAGCTGTCGCCGCCGGTGGCGAAGCGCGTGCAGACGACAACGCCGAAAGCCTCAAGGTTCGCCTCATGGCGTACTACAAACAGACAGCGCCGCTGATTGGCTATTACTATGCTAAAGGCCAGCTGACCTCTGTTGATGGGCTTGGCGAGATCGAGGCTGTTAAGGCTGATATTGCGAAGGCTTTGGCGTAAGTCGGCTTTGCCTCTTTCAGAGGGGTTGACGCCCCACTGAAACACTCCTAAGACGCCCTATCTCTTAATTGAGTTTGATTCTGGTTCGGGTCGCCCCCAGGTAGAATCGCATCACCTCGAATTCAGCTGCGGCCCGAGCAAATGCTTCGGGCCTACGTTGTGAAAAAAGGGTCTGGAATTACGGACCCGCAACGAAAGGACAAAAGACGTATGGCACGTATCGCCGGCGTAAACATCCCGACCAATAAACGGGTCCCGATCGCCCTCACATATATCACTGGTATTGGTAACACTTCTGCCAAAGCCATCTGCGAAGCTGTTGGCATTGATGCCACACGTCGTATTAACGAGCTTTCCGACGCCGAAGTATTGGCTGTTCGTGAGCACATCGATGCGAACTACATGGTTGAAGGCGATCTTCGCCGTGAGACCTCTATGAACATCAAGCGCGCAATGGACCTTGGCTCATACCGTGGTCTTCGTCACCGCCGCAACTTGCCTGTTCGTGGTCAGCGCACGCATACCAATGCGCGCACCCGTAAAGGCCCGGCGAAAGCAATCGCCGGCAAGAAGAAATAAGGGAGGGTTTAATCAATGGCACGTGATACAAAACGCACCAAGCGTAAGGTCTCCAAGAACATCGCCACAGGTGTGGCGCATGTTAACTCGTCCTTCAACAACACCAAGATCCTGATCTCGGATGTTCAAGGCAACGCAATTGCATGGTCTTCTTCAGGCACAATGGGCTTTAAGGGCTCACGTAAGTCTACGCCTTATGCGGCGCAGATGGCTGCTGAAGATGCAGGCCGCAAGGCACAAGAGCACGGCGTCAAGACGCTTGAAGTTGAAGTTCAGGGCCCAGGCTCTGGCCGTGAATCAGCGCTCCGTGCGTTGGCGGCTGTTGGCTTCAACATCACGTCGATCCGTGACGTGACGCCTATGGCACACAACGGCTGCCGCCCACCAAAGCGTCGCCGCGTATAAGCAATCTACTCTTTGGGGCTGTGCATTCTGCGCGGCCCCATAACGTCATTTTAGCCTCGGGCGCGTGTGTCTTTAGGACATGGGACAACACGCAGGAATGGAGGGACGCATGATCCATAAGAATTGGCAGGAACTGATCAAGCCGACACAGCTTGATGTAAAGCCAGGCAACGACCCGTCGCGTCAGGCGACGCTGGTTGCAGAGCCGCTTGAGCGTGGCTTTGGTCTGACGCTCGGCAACGCCCTGCGCCGTATTCTGATGAGCTCGCTGCAAGGCGCGGCCATTACGTCGGTACAGATCGACAACGTATTGCACGAGTTCTCAAGTGTTGCTGGTGTGCGTGAAGACGTCACCGACATCGTCTTGAACCTCAAAGGCGTCGCCGTTCGTATGGACGTCGAAGGCCCAAAGCGTGTTTCTATCAATGCCAAAGGCCCAGGTGTTGTCACTGCCGGTGACATTTCTGACAGCGCTGGTATCGAAATCCTGAACCGTGACCACCTGATCTGCCACCTTGATGATGGCGCCGATCTCTACATGGAGCTGACTGTCAACACTGGCAAAGGCTATGTGGCTGCGGATAAGAACAAGCCAGAAGACGCGCCTATCGGCCTTATGCCGATCGATGCGATCTTCTCACCTGTGAAGCGCGTCAGCTATGACGTTCAGCCCACACGTGAAGGTCAGGTTCTGGACTATGACAAACTCACGATGAAAATCGAAACAGACGGCTCGGTGACGCCTGATGACGCGATGGCTTATGCTGCGCGCATCTTGCAAGACCAGCTTTCTATCTTCGTGAACTTCGATGAGCCTGAGGCCGCTGGCCGTCAGGAAGAAGACGATGGTCTCGAGTTCAACCCACTTCTCCTGAAGAAAGTGGACGAGCTGGAACTGTCTGTTCGTTCGGCAAACTGCCTGAAGAACGACAACATCGTTTACATCGGCGATCTGATCCAGAAAACCGAAGCCGAAATGCTGCGCACGCCAAACTTTGGCCGCAAGTCGCTGAACGAGATCAAGGAAGTGCTTTCGGGCATGGGCTTGCACCTCGGCATGGACGTAGAAGACTGGCCACCAGACAATATCGAAGATCTGGCGAAGAAATTCGAAGACGCCTTTTAAGAATTAGTAGGGTGCGCACTGGCTGCGCACCTTGCTTACTACTGGGCATACCGCCCCAAGGAGAGCGGCTGACACGCATCGGCCGCCAGACAAAGCAAAAACGCTCGTAGAGAGCACATTTAGGAGAAGACTATGCGTCACGCACGTGGATACCGCCGCCTGAACCGCACACATGAGCACCGCAAGGCGCTCTTTGCAAACATGGCAGGCTCGCTCATCGAACATGAGCAAATCAAAACAACTTTGCCAAAAGCAAAAGAACTGCGTCCGATCATCGAAAAGCTGATCACGCTCGGCAAGCGCGGCGATCTGCACGCGCGCCGTCAGGCCGCAAGCCAACTTAAGCAAGACGCTTATGTTGCGAAACTTTTCGAAATCCTCGGCCCACGCTACAAAGACCGTCAAGGCGGCTATGTGCGCATCATGAAAGCGGGCTTCCGCTATGGTGACATGGCGCCAATGGCGATCATCGAATTCGTAGAGCGCGACGTCAACGCAAAGGGCGCAAACGACAAAGCCCGCGTTGCTGCTGAAGACGCTGCTGCCGAATAAGAATTTGCGCAATTGCGCATGAAGAAGCCCCTTGCGAGAGCAGGGGGCTTTTTTTGTGCGCGCTTGCAATCTGCTCTGGAGCTTCGCATATCATGGGGCAAGAAGGAGCCTGCCGATGTTAAGACTTTTTGTGATGATCTTCGCTTTGGGAGCGGCGCCTCTGCTGGCCGAAACGCGTGTGCCGACGAGCCAAGCCGAGATTGGCCTCGGGTTTGCGCCGCTTGTGAAGGCCGCTGCGCCCGCTGTTGTGAATATATACGTCAAACGCGTGGTGCAGACGCGGTCTAGCCCGTTTCAGAATGATCCGCTCTTTGCCGATATGTTTCGCAACTTTGGCGAGCTGAAGCCGCGGGTCCAAAATTCGCTTGGCTCGGGGGTCATCCTGTCGAGCGATGGGTATGTGGTTTCAAACTATCATGTGGTGGGTGAGGCGACAGATATTCGCGTGGTGCTCAATGACCGCAGAGAATTTGAGGCGCGGGTTGTTCTTGCTGATGAGGAAAGCGACTTGGCGCTTTTGCAGCTTGAGGACGCGAGCGGCATGCCGCATCTCAGCCTGCGTGACAGTGATACTGTCGATGTTGGCGAACTGGTTCTGGCGATCGGGAACCCGTTTGGTGTTGGGCAGACTGTCAGCTCGGGGATTGTGTCGGGCTTGGCGCGTTCTGGCGGGGCAATGGGCTCGGCGCGTGGGTATTTCATTCAGACAGATGCGCCGATCAATCCGGGCAATTCGGGTGGGGCTTTGATTGATGTGAATGGCGCTTTGATTGGCGTGAATACGCGGATTGTGAGCCGCTCGGGTGGCTCAAATGGTATCGGATTTGCGATTCCTGCGAAGCTTGTGAAGGCGTTCATGGAGCAGGCCGAAGCAGGCAACACGCGTTTTGAACGGCCTTGGGCGGGAATCAACGGACAAGTTGTGGACGGCGATATTGCAGAGAGCATTGGGCTACGGGTTCCAAGCGGGATTATGATCACAGAGATGCACAGCGAGAGCCCGTTCTTTAAGGCAGGGATCGCGGCGGGGGATGTTATTTTGTCAGTCGATGAACAGGCTGTGAACACGCCGTCTGAGATGATCTTTCGGATGAGCGTTGTCGGGATTGGTGAAGATGTGAAGGTGACATTTTTCCGTGAGCAGGAGATCAACAGCCGTGCTGTCACATTGATGAGCGCGCCAGATGTGCCTGCGCGCGCGCCTGTGGTGACAGGCGATGAAACGCCGATGCCTGAGGTGACGCTGATCAATATCAATCCGAGGGTTTTGGCGCAGTTTGGTTTGCCTTTGTCTTCCGATGGTGTGGTTGTGGCCGAAACGGGGCCTTATGGCGCACGTGCAGGTCTGCGCGCGGGTGATGTGATCGCTGAGATCAACGGCGCGCGGGTCTCAGACACAAGGGAGGCGCTGCGTAAGCTTGAAGCCTCTGGCCGCTGGCTCGGTTTGCTTATTGTGCGGGGCGGTAAGCCGCTTCAGCTCAAGTTCAGGCTCTGAGATGGCGGATCTGTTTGACAGCGCGCCCGAAGGCGGCAGAGCGAAGGCGGGGCCACGCCCCTTGGCAGACAAGCTGCGGCCCAAGACGCTTGGCGAATTGATCGGTCAGCCTAAAGTGATCGGCCCTGATGCACCGCTGACGGTCATGCTGGCGTCAGGCACGCTGACCTCGCTTGTCTTTTGGGGGCCGCCTGGTGTGGGCAAGACGACGATTGCGCGGCTTTTGGCGGATGAAACTGATCTGCATTTTGTCCAGATCAGCGCAATCTTCTCGGGTGTCGCGGACTTGAAGAAAGTCTTTGAGGCGGCCAAGCACAGGCACGCCAACGGACAGGGAACGCTTCTGTTTGTGGATGAAATCCATCGCTTCAACAAAGCCCAGCAGGACGGCTTTTTGCCCTTCATGGAGGACGGTACGATCCTGCTTGTCGGTGCGACAACCGAAAACCCAAGCTTTGAGCTGAATGCGGCTTTGCTGTCGCGGGCGCAGGTTTTGGTGTTGGAGCGCTTGGGGCTGGCTGATCTTGAGAAGCTTGCACAGCGCGCCGAGAAGGAGCTGGGACGTGCGTTGCCGCTTGATGGCCATGCGCGTGAGGCATTGCTTGAGATGGCCGATGGCGACGGGCGGGCTTTGCTTGGCTTGATTGAGCAGGTCAATGCTTGGAGCCTTACGGGGAAGCTTGACCGCGAGGCGCTGGCCAAGCGGCTGATGCGGCGAGCGGCAAAATACGACAAATCGGGCGATGAGCACTACAACCTGATTTCTGCGCTGCACAAATCTGTGCGCGGATCGGACCCAGACGCTGCGCTCTATTGGTTTGCGCGGATGCTGGAAGGCGGGGAAGACCCACGGTTTCTGGCGCGGCGCCTGACGCGGATGGCGGTGGAAGACATCGGGCTGGCAGACATGCAGGCGCAGGATGTTTGTTTGCAAAGCTGGCAGACTTATGAGCGCCTTGGGAGTCCAGAAGGGGAACTCGCACTGGCGCAAGCGGTGATTTATCTGGCCCTCGCGCCAAAATCTAACGCCGCCTACGTCGCTTACAAGGGGGCACGTAAGGAGGCCAAGCGCACTGGCAGTGAGCCGCCACCCAAGCATATCCTCAATGCACCTACATCGCTTATGTCGGATCAGGGCTATGGCGCGGGCTATGCCTATGACCACGATGCGGAAAACGGATTCTCGGGACAAAACTACTTCCCCGAGACTATGAAGCGGCCTGTGCTTTATCAGCCTGTTGAGCGCGGGTTTGAACGAGAACTCAAAAAACGGATCGATTGGTTCGCAAAACAGCGGCTTTCGCGGCAAAAAGCTGGCAAAACTTGACAAAGGGGCGCGCCCCTGAGACAGACCGCCCATGTTGACATCACTTTTACATGTAGCTCTTGGCGGGGCCCTTGGCGCGAGTGCGCGTTACTTGGTTGGCGTGGGGGCCGTTCGATTTTTGGGCCATGGCTTTCCTTGGGCGACCTTGGTGGTCAATGTCCTTGGTAGCCTTGCGATGGGCGCGCTTGTGGTGCTTTTGGCCCAGAAGGATGCGACCCGCTTGGCGCCTTTGTTGATGACGGGGCTGCTTGGCGGCTTTACGACGTTTTCGGCGTTTTCGCTTGATGCCGTCACGCTCTATGAGCGGGGACAGGTCGGCGCGGCGGCGGTATATGTTGCGGTGTCTGTGGTGTTCTCAATCGGCGCGCTGTTTGCGGGTATGACCCTTATGAAAGGAGCCCTCCAATGAGCGGCGTTCAAATGATTACTGTAGAGGCTGGCGAAGGCGACCAGCGTCTGGACCGCTGGTTGAAGCGGCGCTTTCCGATGCTCAAGCAGGGGCAGATCGAAAAGATGTGCCGCAAGGGTGATTTGCGTGTTGAAGGTGGGCGGGTGAAGACCTCGACCCGCGTTGAAGAGGGCCAGAATGTGCGCATACCGCCGCTGCCTGAAACGCCCGCGCCCGAATATGAGCCTCCGAGCAAGATTTCGGCGGCTGACACCAAGATGATCCAGTCTTGCGTGATGTATAAAGACGATCAGATGATCGTGCTGAACAAGCCGACAGGGCTTCCGACGCAGGGCGGCTCAAAGCAGCTGAAGCATGTCGACGGGCTGGCCGAGGCTTTGAAGTTTGGTTTTGATGAAAAACCACGGCTTGTGCACCGTTTGGATAAAGATACCTCGGGTATTCTGGTTCTGGCGCGTACGCGGCTTGCTGCGAAAACGTTGACCGAGGCGTTCCGCCACCGTGAGACTCGTAAGATCTACTGGGCCGCTGTCGCAGGTGTACCCAATCCGCGCATGGGCATGATCCGCTGGGGGCTTGTGAAGGCTGCGGGGCATGGCGCCAAGGGCGAGGGCGAAAAGATGATGTGTGTGCATCCGCGCGCCGTGGACCGTACGGAAGGCGCAAAGCGCGCCCAGACCGATTTTATGGTTCTGGAAAATGCGGGCCAGCGTTGTGCTTGGGTTGCGATGGTTCCTGTGACGGGACGTACGCACCAGCTCCGAGCGCATATGGCGGAACTTGGACATCCGATCATTGGCGATGGAAAGTATGGCGGCTCAAGCCAAGAGAACCTTGGTGACGGCTGGGGCGCGCAGCTTGGCGGCGGGCTGAGCAAAAAGCTGCATCTTCACGCACGCTATTTGCGGATCGAGCATCCAGAGACACGCAAGGTGATGGAATTCCGTGCGCCTTTGCCTGAGCATATGGAAGAGACATGGGACACGTTTCAGTGGGTTGAGAGCGATGCGCTGTCTGATCCGACTGAGGAGATGTCATGAGAGTAGTGATCTTTGATGTCGATGGAACACTCGTCGACAGCCAAGATGATATTTGCGCCGCCATGGGCGCGGCTTTTGCGAGCGTGGGCGCGGATGTGCCGAGCCGCGCGGAGATCTGCTCGATTGTTGGTCTGTCGTTGCCTGAGGCGATGGCTGTGCTTGCGCCTGAACGCGCGGCCGATCATGTGGCGCTCGTAGAGGGCTATAAGGCATCCTATATGAGCCTGCGGGCCGAGAAGGGGACGGCCGAATCGTCTCCGCTATATGACGGGGCTTTGGCTGCTTTGGAGCGCTTGCGGGCGGAGGATGAAACGCTTTTGGCCGTGGCGACAGGCAAGTCGCGGCGCGGCCTTGATAAGCTTTTGCAAGGCCATGGGCTAACGGGGTATTTTGTTTCCGAGCAAGTGGCGGATTTTCATCCATCCAAGCCGCATCCTGCGATGCTTGAGGCTGTGTTGCGGGACACGGGGCTTGCGCCGCATCAGGCTGTGATGGTGGGCGACACCCGATTTGATATGGAAATGGCGCGGGCGGCAGGGATTGCCACTATCGGTGTCCGGTGGGGATACCATGCGCCTGAGACACTTGGCGCGGACAGGCTGATTGGCCATTTTGACGAGCTTTATGACGCGGTAAACGCGCTGTTGGGAGTATCTGCATGAGCGAATGGAAAATGAAGCGCTTTTGGAGCGAAGTGACGCCAAAGCCCGTTGAGGGTGGATTTGCTATCGAGCTTGACGGACGAGGTGTGAAGACGCCTGCCAAGACGGCTTTGATTGTGCCGAATGCCGTTCTGGCTGAGCGAGTCGCGCAAGAGTGGCGTGCCGTTGAGGCCGAGATTGACCCATCAAAAATGCCCTATACCCGCTCCGCCAATGCGGCGATTGATAAGGTGGCCGTGCAGCATAGCGAAGTGGCGGGGCTGATCGCTGATTATGCGGGAACCGACCTGCTTTGCTATCGCGCCGAATCGCCTATCGAGCTGCAAGAGCGTCAGGCCGCCGCATGGGACGGCGCTTTGGATTGGGCGCGCGAGCGATTTGGACTTGAGCTGTCGATTGCGACGGGTGTGATGCCTGTCAGGCAAGCGGACGCGAGTCTTGCACGGGCGCTTGAGCTCTGTGAGGCGATGAGTGCGTTTTCTTTGACGGCGTTTCACGATCTGGTCAGTATGAGCGGATCTTTTGTCTTGGGGCTGAGGGCGGCAGAGGGCTGTGATACGGCTGAAAACTTATGGAATACCTCACGAATCGACGAAACTTGGCAGGAAGAGCAATGGGGTGTTGATGATGAGGCCAGCGAAATGGCAGCGCTCAAGATGACTCAATTCCGACATGCCTATGCGTTTTACCATGCATGCGTAAGGCCTTGAGAAACCAAGCTTAACGCTAGGTAAATCAAGGGAAAATCGAACACCTGTTAAAGGTCTTTTTACATTTCACAGTCTTGACCTTTGGCCCGAAATGCGACCAAACTCGTCGCCACTGGAGAGGCAACTCTCCGAAAAACCAACCCTGGTTTGGGAGAACTGGGATAAACCGTCTGCTCAAAGGCGGACAATAGGAAGAGGTAATCATGAAAAAAACCGTATTTCTTGGCGCACTGACAGTCGCGGGCCTCGCGGCTGGCGTTGCAGCTGCCGGCACGCTTGACGATGTTAAAGCGCGTGGCAAGCTGAACTGTGGTGTGACCACTGGCCTCGTCGGCTTCGCGGCTCCAGACGCCAACGGCGAATGGAACGGCTTCGACGTTGCTGTATGCCGCGCTGTTGCTGCAGCGACACTGGGCGATCCAGCGGCTGTAGAATTTGTACCGACAACAGGCAAGACACGCTTCACAGCGCTTGCTTCGGGCGAAATCGACATGCTGGCACGTAACACCACATGGACATTCTCACGCGATGTTGACCTGAAGTTCACTTTCACAGGTGTTAACTACTACGACGGTCAAGGCTTCATGGCTCCTAAGGCTCTGGGCGTAAGCTCGGCCAAAGAACTTGATGGCGCGACAGTATGTATCCAGACAGGTACAACAACTGAGCTGAACCTCGCGGACTTCTTCCGTGCGAACAACATCAGCTACCAGCCAGTGCCAATCGAAACAAACTCGGAAGCACAGCAGCAGTACCTTGCTGGTGCATGCGATGTTTTCACAACAGACGCATCAGGCCTCGCGGCGACACGCGCTACATTTGAAGCGCCTGGCGACCACGTTCTGCTGCCAGAAATCATCTCAAAAGAGCCACTCGGCCCACTCGTTCGCCACGGCGACGATGAGTGGAGCGACGTTGTCCGTTGGACACTCAACGCTCTGATCACGGCTGAAGAGCTCGGTGTGACATCAGCCAACATCGGCGAAATGTCAGCGGCTGCCGGTGGCAACCCTGAGATCAACCGTCTGCTCGGCACAGAAGGCAACCTGGGCGAAATGCTTGGCCTGTCAGCTGACTGGGCTGCCAAAGCCATCATGGCAAGCGGCAACTACGGAGAGATCTTCGAGAAGAACATTGGTGAAGCGACACCAATCGGTCTCTCACGTGGCCTCAACGCACAGTGGACAAATGGTGGTCTTCTCTACTCACCACCCTTCCGCTAAGACCTGACCGGAAAGGGCGCGGAACTCCGCGCCCTTTTCATATCCGCTACGATCACAAAAATAAGAAACTGGTCTCTCACCGCGCAACGACGCGACTCTTGAGGAGAGCCAGCCAACCACGGGGACGTCCTAGATGACGACACTTACCGATCCTCCAGAAGGTGCGTTTCGGCTTTCAATGTTGCTGAACGACACGCGCTATCGGTCTTATACCTTCCAAGGCATTGCGCTCGTTTTGCTTATCTCTGTTGTGGTCTATCTTGCCAACAACGTGATGACCAACCTGCGCGACTTGGGTCTCAACATCAGCTATGAGTTTTTGGGAAGCCCTGCGGGCTATGACATCAACCAAACGCTAATTGGATATGATAGCCAATCCACCAATTTGCGTGCCGCTTTTGTCGGGATCATCAACACGATGCTTGTTGCTGTGCTGGCATGTACAACAGCGACCTTCTTCGGTGTGATTGCTGGTGTTCTGAGGTTGTCCAACAACTGGCTCGTTCGAAAGCTTATGGCTTTTTATGTGGAAATCTTCCGCAACGTGCCCGTACTGATCTGGATCATCATCATCTTCACTGTCCTGACGGCTGTTTTGCCAGGTTCGCGCGCTTATCTCGGCGCGGAACCAGAGAAAGAGCTATTTCTTGGATATTTTGCGTTTACCAACCGTGGTGTTTACGCGCCTGCGCCGATTTGGAACGCGGGCTCTGGCGTCGTGATTGCGGTGTTTATCGCGTCAATCATCGGAATTTTCGCCTACCGCCGCTATGCAAAGAACCTGCTCTATGCGACAGGCAAGCTTCTTCCAACAGGGTGGCCGACACTGGCAATTCTGATTGTACCGACAGTTCTGGCGTTTTTCATCATGGGTCAACCGATCGGCCTTGATGCGCCTGATCCTTTGGCCAACCGCTTTAACCTGAAGGGTGGCATCCAAATTGGTGCCCCATTGATTGCGCTTTGGTTCGCTCTGTCGATCTATACGGGAGCGTTCATTGCGGAAAACGTGCGGGCTGGTATTCAGGCTGTGTCGAAGGGGCAAACAGAAGCGGCTGCGGCTCTGGGGCTACGCTCGGGGCGGGTCATGAACCTTGTGGTTCTGCCACAGGCGCTGCGCGTGATCATTCCGCCGCTGATTTCGAACTATCTCAATATCACCAAGAACACATCGCTCGCGATTGCTGTGGGCTATGCCGATATCACAGCGACTTTGGGGGGCATCACGCTCAACCAAACCGGTCGTGCGATTGAATGTGTGTTGCTCTTGATGCTCTTCTATCTTGTCATTTCGCTTGGGATTTCAATGTTGATGAACGTCTATAACAACGCCATGAAGCTGAAGGAGCGCTGAGCCATGTCAGATAAACGTGCAGACTCTGTCGCCTTTGTGCGCGAGACTTTCTTGGCGGAACAACCCGCTCCCGCATCGGCGACGGGTGTTGTCAGATGGTTGCAAGACAATTTGTTCCCAACATGGGCCAACGGATTGCTCACGATTGTGTCGCTTTATGTGATCTATTTGCTTGTCTCATCGGCAGCGCCGTGGATGTTCAATGGATTGTGGAACACCCAGAGCCTTTCTGAGTGCCGCGAGGTTCTGGATGGAGCTACGGGAGCTTGCTTCTCGGTTCTGACAGAACGCTGGAACCAGCTTCTCTTTGGTTTCAAGTATCCACCAGACCAATACTGGCGTCCGACGCTAGCCTTTGTCTTGATGTTCGCCGCACTTGCGCCTGTTCTTTTCTTTGACTTGCCACGCAAGCTTTTGATCATCACTGCGCTCTTCCCGTTTACGGCCTACTGGCTGATCTGGGGCGGTACGATCTTTACGCCGCTGGTTGCGCTTTTGGGTGTGGTTGCCGGCTATTTGGTCTACGCACGCTTTGTCAAAGGGAGCTTCGCAACGGGTGCTCTTGGTGGCGTGGCAGCAGCCATTGCTGTTTGGATGATTGGCGGCGCATTGATCCCTGACGGCGCCAACGATACGGCCATGTTGTCTGCCGTTCCAAGCCGCGACTTGGGGGGCTTTATGCTCAACATGATGCTGGGCCTTACATGTGTGTCGCTCTCGGTTCCGATCGGGATTGCGCTGGCCCTTGGGCGTCAGTCGAGCTTGCCGCTGATCAAGATCATCTGCGTGGTGTTCATTGAATTCATTCGCGGTGTGCCTTTGATTACGCTTTTGTTCGTGGCCAACGTGATGCTTGCGTACTTCTTCCCGCCCGGCTCCGGCGTGGACCTCTTCTTGCGCGTGGTGATCATGATCACCATGTTCTCAGCGGCCTATATCGCTGAGGTGATCCGAGGTGGCCTCGCGGCTTTGCCAAAGGGTCAGTACGAGGCGGCTGACAGTCTTGGCCTTGATTATCCGCAAGCCATGCGCCTGATCATCCTGCCGCAAGCGCTCAAGATCTCCATTCCGGGGATTGTGAACGTGGCCGTGGGCCTCTTCAAAGACACAACACTGGTGTCTGTGATTTCTATGTTCGACCTTGTCGGCATGATCCGCGGACCCATTCTTGCCTCAACCGAATGGAACGGCATTTACTGGGAGCTCTTCATGTTTGCTTCCGTGCTGTTCTTCATCGTTTGCTACGGCATTTCACAATATTCGCAGTGGCTCGAACGCCGTCTTGCGACAGATCACCGTTAAAGGGAGGGTTGGGCAATGGCCGAGACCGCACAGATGAAAGTTTCCGACGAAGTCGCGATCAGCATCGAAAATATGAACAAGTGGTATGGCTCGTTTCACGTGCTACGCGACATTGATCTGACGGTGTATCAGGGCGAGCGTATTGTGATTTGTGGGCCGTCAGGCTCGGGCAAGTCGACGCTGATCCGCTGCATCAACGCGTTGGAAGAGCATCAGCAAGGCAAGATCGAAGTTGATGGCACATTGCTGTCTTCGGATCTCAAAAACATCGATAAAATTCGCTCGGAAGTGGGTATGTGCTTTCAGCACTTCAACCTCTTCCCGCATCTGACGATTTTGGAGAACTGCACCTTGGCGCCGATCTGGGTGCGTAAAACGCCCAAGAAAGAAGCTGAAGAGATAGCGATGCACTTCCTTGAGAAGGTGAAGATTCCTGATCAGGCTAACAAATATCCGGGTCAGCTTTCGGGCGGGCAGCAGCAGCGGGTTGCGATCGCACGTTCGCTCTGCATGAAGCCACGGATCATGCTGTTTGACGAACCGACATCAGCGCTTGACCCAGAGATGATCAAAGAAGTTCTAGATACGATGATCGAGCTGGCGGAAGAGGGCATGACCATGCTCTGCGTGACCCACGAGATGGGTTTTGCCCGTCAGGTCGCCAACCGCGTTATCTTTATGGACCAAGGCCAGATTGTTGAGCAAAATGAACCTGAAGAGTTCTTCAACAATCCTAAGTCGGACCGTACACAACTCTTCTTGAGCCAGATTTTGGGTCACTAAGACCAGTGAACACGATATGAAGAGGGCGGGAGCGAGCTTCCGCCCTTTTTTCTTTGCCCCTATACAAGCGGTGCAAAAGGCTTTAAACGCGGGCGCTTGATCAGACCTTTAGCCCAAAGCAGGCCCTCCCTTGAAAAATGCACTCTCCCAAGCGCTTGAAACGCGCGGATATGACACGCTCACACCCGTTCAGCTCGCTGTCACCCAACCAGACCTAGAAGGCAGAGACATGCTCGTCTCGGCGCAGACGGGTTCGGGCAAGACCGTGGGCTTTGGCCTCGCGATTGCTGGCTCGGTTCTGGGCGAGGCTGAGGCCTTTGGCCCCGCGTCCGCCCCTCTGGCCTTGGTGATTGCGCCGACGCGCGAGCTTGCCTTGCAGGTGAAACGCGAGTTCGTTTGGCTCTATGGCAACACAGGAGCCCAGATTGCTTCGACTGTTGGTGGCATGGATATGCGTGACGAACGCCGCGCACTGGACCGCGGCGCGCATGTTGTTGTGGCGACGCCAGGCCGTCTGCGCGACCATATCATGCGGGGCAGTATTGACCTCTCAGAGCTGAAGGCCGTCGTACTGGACGAAGCTGACGAAATGCTGGACCTTGGCTTTCGCGAAGATCTTGAGTTTATTCTCTCTGAAGCCCCAGAAGAGCGCCAGACCTTGCTCTTTTCGGCGACTGTGCCTGCGGCGATCGCCAAGCTGGCCAAGAGCTATCAGAAAGATGCTGTGCGCGTTGAAACTGTTGCTGAGGAGAAGCAGCACGCCGACATCACTTATGAGGCACTGAATGTGTCGCAGCGCGATGCGGAAAACGCGATCATCAATGTGTTGCGCTATCACGAAGCGCCTAACACAATCATTTTTGGCAACACCCGTGCAATTGTGAACCGTCTCACAACACGGCTTTCAAACCGCGGCTTTGCTGTTGTCGCGCTGTCGGGAGAGTTGAGCCAAGCTGAGCGCACCCACGCCTTGCAGGCAATGCGCGACGGTCGTGCCCGGGTATGTGTGGCAACGGATGTCGCTGCGCGCGGGATCGACTTGCCCAAACTTGACCTCGTTATTCATGCTGAGCTTCCGAACAACCACGAAACGCTTTTGCACCGTTCAGGCCGTACAGGCCGCGCGGGGCGCAAGGGTACGTCTGTTCTGATTGTGCCGCCGAAGGCGCGTAAAAAGGCAGAGCGCCTTTTGAGCTGGGCAAAATTGACTGCCAACTGGGCAGAAGCGCCATCAGCGGACGCGGTTCTTGAGCGCGACGCCGAGCGGATGCTCGCGGATCCGGCATGGCATGAAGCCGTGCCTGAGTCCGAGGCTTCGCGTGTGGCTATGTTGGCTGAAGCCTTTACAGCTGAGCAGCTGGCAGCGGCATATTTGCGCCTCTACCAGCAGCATCACTCAGCACCTGAAGACCTTGCGAACTCTGGGGCCTCTGAGCCGCGCGCTCCGCGTGAGCCCTTTGGGCCGAGTGTCTGGTTTGCTTTGGCTGGTGGCAACAACGGCGGAGCCGAGCCACGCCGTGTCTTGCCAGCGATCTGTACGGCAGGCGGGCTGAACAAAACTGACATCGGCGCGATCCGTATTGGGCCAGATGAGAGCTATATCGAAATTCGCCAAGCCAGTGTTGCGAGTTTCCTGAGCGCCTTGGGCGACGGAATGAAAGTGGAGGGAGCCGCGATCAAGAAGCTTGATACAGCGCCTGATCTCGCAAATCTTCCCAAGCCGACCTTTAAGCCACGCGACAGCAAGCCACGCTTTGACAAAGGGCGTGGTGGTGACAAACCACGGTATGACAAGCCAAAGGGTGACGGCCCACGGGGTGATAAACCGCGCTATGACAGGCCCACGGGCGATGCCCCCCGCGGTGACAAGCCACGTTTTGACAAACCCAAGGGCGATAAGCCACGGTTTGACAAACCTAAGGGTGAGACACCTTGGGGTGAGAAGCCTCGCTATGAGAAGCCAAAGGGTGAGCGTCCGTCAAAGCCAAAGCGCCCTGAAGACAGCCGCCCCAAAGGCGTTGTAAGCGAGCCGAAGAAGCCAGCGGGCAAGAAGCCTGCGCCACGGAACGCGGCCAACCCTTCAGAGCGGATGGATTCTAAGGGCAAACGTCCTGCGCGCGGCGCGGCGGCGGCTGGCGGCGACAAGCCACGCTGGAAGACTGCTGGCAAGAAAGGCCCGAGCGACGGCACTGCTCCGCCTAAGGGCAAAGGCAAGCCAAGCTCAAAGAAGAACAAGGCACGCCGAGCCGAGTCTGATGGCGGCGCTAAAGGCGGAAACTTTGCGCCTAAGCGTAAAGGCTAAAAAAGCTTAGGGGCGCTTGATGTGGTTGACGTGACCCATCTTGCGCCCTTTTTTCACTTCGGCCTTGCCGTAGAGGTGAAGCGCTGCATCAGCTGACTTTGCAAGCTCTGGCACGCGGTCCATATCGTCGCCAATCAGGTTTTCCATGACAATATCCGCGTGACGCGCACCATTGCCCAAGGGCCAGCCCGCGACGGCGCGGATGTGCTGTTCAAACTGATCAACCGTGCAGCCGTTTTGTGTCCAGTGGCCTGAATTGTGAACGCGCGGGGCGATTTCATTGACGAGCAGGCCATTGGGTGTGACGAAAAGCTCGACACCCATGACGCCGACGTACTCAAGTGCATTGAGGACGCGCGCCGCGAGCAGGACAGCATCTGTGCGCAGGCTTGCGGGGATCACGGCAGGCACAGTCGTCGTGCGTAGAATGCCGCCCTCGTGGACGTTTTCCCCAGGATCATAGCAGGACACTTCGCCTGACGGCCCGCGCGCTGCGATGATGCTGATTTCTTTGGTGAAGCTGATGAAGCCTTCCAGCACAGACGGAGCCCCGGCCATCGCTTCCCATGCGGGGGCGATATCGGCTTCGGTCTCAAGGCGCGCTTGGCCCTTGCCATCATAGCCGAAGCGGCATGTCTTGAGGATTGCTGGGAGGCCCACTTTGGCGACGGCTGCGCGCAGATCTTCTTCTGAATTGACATGGGCGTAGGGCGCGACTGTCAGGCCGAGGTTTGTGAGGAAGTCTTTTTCGATCAGGCGGTCCTGAGAGATTCGCAGGGCCTCGCGTGAGGGGTGAATAGGGCGGATGGCTTCGAGCGTATCTAGCGCGGATGTGGGAATATTTTCGAACTCATAGGTGATCACATCGACGCTGTCGGCGAATTTTTTGAGAGCGCTTTCGTCTTCGTAGCTGGCTTGCAAATGGTAGTTCGCAACATGGCTGGCAGGGCAGTCTCCGGCAGGCTCGAACACACAAGTTTTGAAGCCGAGACGGGCTGCGGCAACTGAGAGCATACGCCCAAGCTGGCCTCCGCCGAGAATGCCGATGGTGCTGCCTTGGGCGAGAGGGTTAGTCATCTGTGGGTTCCTCGGGGATGGAGGCGGAGAGGGCCTCGCGCCATGTGTCAAGGCGTGCTGCCAGTTCTGCGTCTTGCAAGGCAAGGATGCCCGCGGCCATCAGGCCAGCGTTGGCTGCGCCTGCAGAGCCGATCGCCATTGTTGCGACTGGGAAGCCTTTGGGCATCTGGACGATGGAATAGAGGCTATCAACGCCTGAGAGCGCCTTGGTCTGTACAGGTACGCCAACCACAGGCACGCGGGTCTTGGAGGCCATCATACCAGGGAGGTGGGCGGCGCCACCAGCGCCAGCGATGATCACTTGAAGGCCACGCGCGGCGGCCTCTTTTCCATAGGTCCAGAGACGGTCTGGTGTGCGGTGTGCAGAGACAATTTTTGTCTCATAGCTCACGCCCAGTTCGTCAAGAACGATGGCGGCTTCTTTCATTGTGGCCCAGTCTGACTGGCTGCCCATAATGATCCCGATTTTGACACTCATGACGTAGCTCCGATCCTTAAGAAGCGCGCACTATAGGCGGTTTTGGTGGCGGCGCAATGGCACGGCGTTTCAGGCGATAATGTCAGGAAGAAGCCTGTCTTCGATCAGCGCGATTTTGTCTTTTAGCTGGAGCTTTTGTTTTTTCAGGCGGCGTATCGTGAGCTGGTCGGCTGTGCCCTTCTCAATAAGTGCTTCGATGGCTTGATCCAGATCGCGATGCTCGTGCTTGAAGACTTCAAGCTCAAACCGCAGCACGTCTTCGTTCTTCATCGCGAGGTCATTGGGGGCATTCATTGGCGCTGTGATTCCATTTGGGGCAAGAGCTGTAAGATACTGAAAGAATGCATTTTCGCAAAGCTCTTGCAGAGCTTGTGCAGCTTTCCCATATTAGAGGAAGTCAGGTTGCCACAATGGGGCCTGTGAATACACACTGTCGCTTAAGCAAAAAGGGCGTGTCATGAGCAAACTTACTTTGGGATCACATCCCTATCTCTTGGGCTTTGAACAGCTGGAGCGCCTTTTGGAGCGCACGGCCAAGTCTGGCAACGAGGGCTACCCTCCTTTCAATATTGAGCAAACCTCGCACAATTCCTATCGCATCACGCTTGCCGTTGCTGGCTTTGCGGAGGAAGACCTAGCGATCACAATCGAAGACAAGCAGCTTGTTATTCGTGGTCGTCAGTCAGACGACAGCGAGGAGCGGGTCTTTCTGCACCGTGGGATCGCGGCGCGCCAGTTCCAACGCTCTTTTGTCTTGGCTGATGGGGTCGAGGTGGGCGAAGCCCTCATCGAGAATGGACTTTTGCATATTGATCTTACACGCGCGGAGCCTGAGCAGGTTGTGCAGACGATCAAGATCAAGTCGGGCAAAAAGTAAGGAGAGACAATATGAATACAGTTTATGATTTTGCGGACGATGTTGAGCAGCCGATTGTGTATGTACGCGAAGTGGCACTCGCGGATCTTCCTGAAGAGGTTCGCGCCGAAGCGACGGGGCTGAAAAAGCTCTATGCGTTGCATGATGCATCGGGTGAGCGCTTGGCCCTTGTGAAGGACCGCAAGCTTGCCTTCATGCTGGCGCGTCAGAACGATATGACGCCTGTTACGGCGCACTAAGCGACACGCATTGATAGAAAAGGCGCGGTGCTGATGCCCGCGCCTTTTTGCGTTGCTGGTGTATGCCTTACTGAGCGGCGATCAGGCCCATGCTTTCAAGCTTGAGCAGCACTTGGTGTGCGCAATTGTCGACATCGACATTCTCGGTTTCGACGCTGAGTTCAGGGCTGGCCGGAACATCATAGGGGTCTGAAATTCCTGTGAACTCTTTGATCTTTCCTTCACGCGCGAGTTTGTAGAGACCTTTACGGTCGCGGCGCTCGCATTCTTCAATACTGGTGGCGACGTGGACTTCCACAAAGGCACCAAAGGCCTCGACGTCTTCACGGACGGCGCGGCGGGTGGTGGCGTAGGGCGCGATTGGAGCGCAGATGGCGATGCCGCCGTTCTTTGTAATTTCGCTTGCAACATAGCCGATGCGGCGGATGTTCAGATCGCGGTGCTCTTTTGAGAAGCCAAGCTCTGAGGAGAGGTTTTTGCGAACGATATCGCCATCAAGCAGAGTGACAGGACGGCCACCCATTTCCATCAGCTTGACCATGAGGGCGTTGGCGATGGTGGATTTGCCTGACCCCGAGAAGCCTGTGAAGAACACGGTAAAGCCTTGCTGTGAGCGTGGCGGGCGGGTTTTGCGCAGTTCTGATACGACTTCGGGGAATGAGAACCATTCTGGGATCTCCAAGCCCTCAGCGAGGCGGCGGCGTAGTTCTGTGCCGGAAATGTTGAGAATTGTGACATCGTCTTTGTCTTTGATTTCGTCCATTGGCTCGTATTGGGCGCGCTCGGCGACCCAGACCATATGCTTGAAGTCCACCATTTCGATTCCGATTTCGTCTTGGTGGGTGCGGAAGAGGTCTTGGGCGTCATAGGGGCCGTAGAAGTCCTCGCCTGCGGAGTTTTTACCGGGGCCAGCGTGGTCGCGACCCACGATGAAGTGTGTGCAGCCGTGGTTGGCACGGATCAGGCCATGCCAGACCGCTTCACGCGGGCCTGCCATGCGCATCGCAAGATTGAGCAGGCTCATTGATGTCGTGGAGGCAGGATATTTGTCTAGAACTGCTTCATAGCAGCGTACGCGCGTGAAGTGGTCGACATCACCAGGTTTTGTCATGCCAACAACGGGATGGATGAGCAGGTTGGCTTGGGCTTCGCGCGCGGCGCGGAAGGTCAGCTCTTGGTGCGCGCGGTGGAGTGGGTTGCGCGTCTGGAAGGCGACAACCTTGCGCCAGCCGAGCTTGCGAAAATAGGCGCGCAGCTCGTTGGGCGTGTCGCGACGACCGCGGAAGTCATAGTGCACGGGCTGCTGGATGCCTGTCACGGGGCCACCGAGGTAGATCTTGCCTGCTTGGTTGTGCAAATAGTTCACGGCGGGGTGCGCATCATCGTCTGCGCCGAACACCATCTCGGCTTCGCGGGCTTTGTTTGGTTCCCAGCGGTCTGTGACTGTCATTGTGGCGAGGATGACGCCCTCTTGGTCACGCAGGGCGATATCTTGGCCAAGTTCGAGCTTGGCTGCGAAGTCCTCATTCACATCCAATGTGATAGGCATGGGCCAGAGCGCGCCGCTTTCAAGGCGCATGTTCTCAACGACGCCATCATAGTCTGCCTCGCTGAGAAAGCCTTTGAGCGGGTTGAAGCCGCCATTCATCAAAAGCTCTAGATCGCAAATCTGACGCGGTGTCAGATCGTGGCTGACCAAATCGGCAGCTTCGACTTTGAGTTTTTGGGCGCTTTCATAGGATACGTAAAGCTCGGGAATGGGGGCGAGATTGGGTGCGAACATTGTTACTACTCTTGGGCTGTGGCGAAGCGCTGACGCTCGCTCGTTATCGTTTGGTCTGGGTCAGCTATGCCAGCGACAAGGTAAATTTCAAGCTAAAGGGTGGCATTGTTGTGAAAAAGCGCCGTTTGTGAGTCATTTGGAGCGCAGGCTGTGAAACGAAAAAATCTCTAGACAGAAGTGTCTATTGTGTCGAAGCTTGTCCAAAATACAGTGAGTCGGCGGAGCAGCACGTCTCCTGTGGCCAGATGGGAGAAGAGACATGAATTCGCATTATCGCGTTGTGGTTATCGGGGGTGGCGTTGTCGGGACGTCGGTTCTGTATCATCTGGCAAAGTTTGGCTGGAAAGATGTCTGCCTTTTGGAACGTTCCGTACTGACTGCGGGGTCCAGTTGGCACGCGGCTGGCGGATTTCATGCGCTCAATGCTGATCCGAATATTGCTCAGTTGCAGGCTTATACGATTGATCTTTTTGAAGAGATTCAGGAGGAAAGCGGTCAAAATATCGGCTTGCATATGACGGGTGGCCTGACGCTTGCTGGCACGCCCGACCGTTGGGAGTGGCTCCAGTCGGCGTATCGCACGTTTCAGTCAATTGGGATTGAGGATTGTCGCCTTGTGACGCCTGAAGAGGCAGGCGAGCTTTGCCCTATCATGTCAACGGAGGGTATCCTCGGAGGGATGTGGGCAGACCGGGAGGGCTATATCGATACCACAGGTACGGTCCACGCCTATGCTGGCGCAGCCAAGAAGCGCGGTGCGAGCATTTTTGAGCACACAAAGGTCGAGAGCCTTGAGCAGACAGCAGATGGCTGGCGCCTGATCACCGATAAGGGTGAGATCACTTGCGAGCATGTTGTCAACGCGGCGGGCCTTTGGGCCAAGCAAGTGGGGCGTATGGCCGGAATCGAGCTACCTGTTGCACCGCTTAAGCATCATTATTTAATTTCTGACACGATCCCTCAGCTGGAGGAGATCGACTTTGAAGTGCCGATGACAGTCGATCTGGAGGGGTTCACTTACCTTCGTCAGGATCAGAAGGGTGTTTTGCTCGGGATCTATGAGATCGACCACGAGCACTGGGCGCTGGATGGTGCGCCTTGGGATTATGGTATTGAGCTTTTTCAAGAGCAGACCGACCGGATAGAAAACGAGCTGACGCTGGGCTTTGAGCGGTATCCAGCGCTGCAAGAGGTGGGGGTTAAGACTTGGGTCAATGGCGCGTTTACCTTTGCGCCTGATGGCAATCCGCTGGTTGGCCCTGTGCGCGGCAAGCCAGGCTATTGGTGCGCTTGTGCTGTAATGGCTGGCTTCTTGCAGGGCGGCGGTGTTGGCAAATCGCTGGCCGAATGGATCATCCATGGCGAGCCTGAAGCCGATGTCTTTGGTATGGATGTGGCGCGCTTTGGGGATTTTGCCGAGAACCGCCAGTATATCAAGGAAACGACGGGTCAGTTTTATACCCGCCGTTTCGTGATGACCTACCCGAATGAGCAGCTGCCAGCAGGGCGACCTCTCAAGATGGCACCTGCCTATAGTGATATGACCGAGGCGGGCTGTCGCTGGGGCGTAAGCTATGGACTTGAAGTGCCGCTTTACTTTGCGCCCAAAGACTTTGTCGAAACGCCCACGCTCAAGCGCTCAAATGCGCATGACCTTGTGGCTGCAGAATGCAAAGCGACACGTGAGGCTGTTGGCTTGCTTGATATCTCGGGCTTCTCGCGCTTTGAGGTGACTGGTGAGGGCGCTGAGGCGTGGCTTGACCATATCATGGCCTCCAAGCTCCCAGCGCCAGGGCGTGCAAAGCTTGCGCCAATGCTCTCGGAAGCGGGCAAGCTCAAAGGGGATCTCACGATCTTTAATTGGGGCGATGGAACCTACTGGATCATGGGCAGCTACTATCTGCGCGAATGGCATATGCGCTGGTTTGATGATCATATGGGCGAGGGTGTGACCCTAAGCGATATTTCGGACAAGATGGTGGGCTTCTCCCTCTCTGGACCAAATTCTCGCAAAGTTTTGGAGAGGCTCACTGTTGATCCGATTGGCGACCTCAAATTCATGGGGTGTGGCAGCTACGACTTGGGCTTGCTTAAGTGTAAGATTGGGCGGCTCTCGCTGACAGGAGAGCTGGGGTATGAAATCAATTGTTCGGCTTCTGAGCACATTGCTCTGCGTAAAATGCTACTTGAGGCAGGAGCTGATCTTGGCATGCGCGAGGTTGGTTTTAATGCGATGCTCAGTATGCGGCTTGAAAAGAGCTTTGGGATCTGGAGCGCGGAGTTCACCCAAGGCTATACGGCGGCGCAGACGGGTATGGACCGCTGGATTGACTGGGATAAAGAATTTGTCGGTAAAGCAGCAGCACTGGCTGAGCAAAGCGGCAGCGGCCCCGCGCAAAAGCTGGTCATGCTTGAAGTCGAGGCCGACGGGGCCGATGCGAGCGGGTATGAGCCTATCTGGTCGGGCGGCGCGCTTGTCGGGTTTGTGACCTCGGGGGGATATGGCCACACCTTGGGCAAGTCCTATGCCATGGCCATGGTCAATCGCGAGCTGACGTCGGAGGGCACTGAGCTTTTGGTGCACGTCGTTGGCGCAGAGCGTGCAGCAAAAGTCATTGCGGCTTCGCCTTGTGACCCTGCTGGCAAAGCGATGCGGGGCTGAGATGGCAGAGACCAAAGCCAACAGACCCAGACGGCGCGGACGTGCCGACGCTAAGGCTGCGCCGTTTGAGCGCAAGACGAACTATCGCAATCTGAAAAATCCGTTTCCGCCAATGAAGGTGTTTTCAGACGATCAGATTGAAAACATGCATGAAACGGCTCTTCGCACTTTGGAAGAGCTGGGGATGCGTGTGCTTTTGCCTGAAGCCATCGCGATCTTTAAGGCCGGTGGTGCGCGGGTTGTGGGTGATATGGTGTACATCGGGCGCGAGATGGTTGCTGCGGCGCTTGCGAGCGCACCAAAGTCGATTGTGGGGCGCGGGGGCGCAAGCGAGCGCGATGTAACGCTTGAGCTTGGCAGTCTCGTTTTTCAGCCAGGCGCGGGTGCGCCGAATGCAACGGATCTTGTTCGGGGGCGCCGCCCCGGTTCTGCACGTGATTTTATCGAATATACGAAAATCGCTCATCACTATGATGTCTTTCAGATGATGTCGCCCTCTGTTGAGCCACAGGATGTGCCGACGCATCTGCGGCACTACTTTACGATGCAGACGCAGTTGGAGCTGACGGATAAGTTTCCCTTCGTTTTTGCGCGTGGGACGCCGCAGACGATGGATGGGTTTCGTATGCTGCAAGACTATCGCGGTGTGGACGACGAGACGTTTCTGTCTGATCCGTATTGTTACACGATCATCAATACCAACAGCCCGCGCACGCTTGATATCCCTATGGCGCAGGGGCTGATCGATTTTGCCCGCCACGGACAGCTTTCGATTGTTACTCCCTTTACGCTGATGGGAGCGATGGCACCTATTACTGTGGCTGGGGCTATCACGCTCAGTCATTCGGAGGCTTTGGCTGGCATCACGCTTACACAACTTGTCAGATCAGGTGCGCCCGTTTGTTATGGTACCTTCACCTCCAATGTGGATATGAAATCTGGCGCGCCTGCCTTTGGAACGCCTTCGCATTTTCAAGCCAGCCTTGCAGCGGGTCAGCTCGCGCGCTTTACAGGCCTGCCTTGGCGCTCGGCTGCGGGCTCGGCCTCAAACACCAATGATGTGCAAGCGGCGAACGAAAACCAGATGGGCCTTTGGGGCTGCCTCATGGCAGGGGCGACTGTGATTATTCACTCTGCAGGGTGGCTTGAGGGTGGATTGAGCGTCTCTTATGAGAAAGTCATCACCGACGCTGAAGTGCTCAATATGATAGCGGAGCTTTGCGCCGGAGCTGAGGCAGGGCCCGATGAGATCGGCTTTGAAAAGGCGATCAGCGAGGTGCAACCATCGGGACATTTCTTCGCAACAACGCAAACGATGGAGCGTTACAACACTGCGTTTTATGAGCCGCATGTGCATGACTACGCCAACTTTGGAACATGGACAGAGCGCGGCTCAGAGGATGCGAACACGCGGGCCACTAAAGTCTGGCAGGGTATCCTTGCGGCAGACAGCCGCCCTGCGGTGGACGAAACTCGGCTGGGCACGCTACAAGACTTTATTGCCAAACGCACGGAAGAAGGCGGTGCGCCGCCTGAAAGCTGAGGGAAACCCATGTCAAAAGCACCAGCCCTTCTTTTGCACCGTGATGATCCTGACAAGCCGCCGCTTGTGGGGCACGTCAAGGTCACGCGCGAAGACTGGCTGAATGTGGCGCGGGACATATTGATCAGTGAAGGCGTGGGGCAAGTGAAGGTGCTGGGGATTGCGGAGCGGCTCGACGTCTCGCGGTCATCTTTTTATTGGTATTTCAAGAGCCGCGAAGACTTGCTCAGCCAGCTTCTAGAGGATTGGAATGCCACCAACACAGGGATCATGATCCGTCATACAGAACTCCCTGCGAAGACCATAACGGGCGCGCTTAATAACTTCTTTCGCTGTGTTGTGGACCCAGAAGGCTTCAATCCGCAACTCGACTTTGCTGTGCGGGAATGGGCGCGGCGCGACGGCTCTGTGCGGCGTGTCATTGACCGAGCTGATGCGGCGCGCCAAGATGCGATTACCAAGATGTTTGAGCGTTACGGATATGATCCAGCTGAAGCTGATATTCGCGCGCGCGTGCTGTATTATCAGCAGATCGGTTACTATGCGCTCGATCTGGCCGAAACGCTGGAAGAACGGCTGACGCGGGTTGAGGGCTATCTCTATTGCTTTACAGGCGTTCTGCCCACAGCTGAAGAAGTTGCTGATTTTAGATCGTTTTCGCGCTCGGTGGATTTAACGTGAGGCGCTTATGAGGGTTGTGAGTGGAGCTAAGCTCGCTCAGTTATTTCTGTTCTTTTCTTAGGAATGCGAGCGTGTAAGCTCTGCCAAAACAAGCGAGGCTTATCATGAGCAAAGATGCTCTTCTGCAACCCTATCAGCTCAAACATCTGACGCTGAAAAACCGCATCATGACGACAAGCCATGAGCCAGCCTATCCTGAAAACGGGATGCCAACAGAGCGCTATCGTGCCTATCACGAGGCACGCGCCAAGGCGGGGGTGGCTCTTGCAATGACGGCAGGTTCGGCGGCTGTGAGCCGTGATAGTCCACCTGTGTTTAACAATATCCTCGCTTACAAAGACGAGGTTGTCCCATGGATGCGGGCGCTGAGCGACGCGTGTCACGAACATGGCTGTGCCGTGATGATCCAGCTCACGCACCTTGGCCGCCGTACCGGTTGGAACAAAGGCGACTGGCTGCCCTCGCTTGCGCCATCGCACAGCCGTGAGCCTGCGCACCGTGCTTTTCCGAAGATGATGGAAGACTTCGATATTGTGCGGATCATCGAGGACTATGCCGATGCGGCGGAGAGGATGCAGGCCGCAGGCCTAGATGGCATTGAGCTTCAAGCTTACGGCCACCTCATCGATCAGTTCTACTCGCCCTTCACCAACGATTGGTCCGCGCCTTATGGTGGCAGCCTTGAGAACCGTATGCGCTTTGGGTTTGAGGTGCTTGACGCGATCCGCAAACGTGTTGGGGACGAATTCGTTATCGGGGTGCGCTACACTGCAGATGAAGCCGAGGAGGGTGGCATCACGCCCGAAGAGGGCCTCAAGATCGCCCATGCGCTGAAAGCGAGTGGACAGGTCGATTTTCTGAATGTGATTCGTGGGCGTATTCATACCGATCCTGCGATGACCGATGTGATTCCTGTGCAGGGGATGCGTTCGGCGCCACATCTTGATTTTGCGGGTACTGTGCGCGCTGAAACAGGTATGCCGACTTTTCATGCCGCAAGAATTCCCGATGTGGCGACAGCGCGGCATGCTGTGACTTCTGGCCTGCTTGATATGGTGGGGATGACACGTGCGCATATGGCCGACCCTTTAATTGTGACGAAAATTATGGAAGGGCGCGAAGATGATATCCGGCCCTGTGTGGGCGCGACCTATTGTTTAGATCGCATCTATCAAGCGGGTGAAGCGCTCTGCATTCATAATGCTGCCACGGGCCGCGAACTGAGTATGCCTCATGAAATTGTACCTTCTGACAGCCCCAAGAAGGTTGTGATTGTCGGAGCCGGGCCCGCAGGTCTTGAGGCGGCGCGTGTGGCCGCCGAGCGGGGGCACAATGTAACCGTTTTTGAAGCTGCGTCCGAAGCAGGTGGACAGATCCGCCTTACCGCGCAAAACAAACGCCGAGCGGAAATGATCGGGATTATTGATTGGCGGATGGCACAATGTGCAGCCCGCGACGTGCAGTTTCGCTTCAATACCTATGCCGAGGCGCAGGATGTGCTCGGGCTCGCGCCTGATGTGGTGATCATTGCGACAGGTGGCTTGCCAGAGGTCACAGTGCTTGAGGCGGGCAATGAGCTTGCTGTGACAGGATGGGACATCATTGCAGGCGATGCAAAGCCTGGTGAGAATGTGCTGATCTTTGATGATGCGGGTGACCATACAGGACTGATGGCAGCGGAAGTCATCACGGCGGCGGGTGGGCATGTCGAAATTATGACCCGTGACCGCAGCTTTGCGCCTGAAGTGATGGGAATGAATCTCGTCCCTTATATGCGCAGCCTGCAAGAGAAAGATGCGGTGTTTACGGTTGGACGAACGCTGAAAAGCCTGAGCCGTAGGGGTAACAGACTATTGGCGCAGATTGGGACGGATTATTCGAGGTACGTCTCGGACTCCGAATATGACCAAGTTATTGTCAACCAAGGGACTCTGCCTCTGGATGAGCTCTACTTTTCACTAAAGCCACAAGCGTCGAACTTTGGCGAGATTGACCACGAGGTTTTGATTGGTGGGGAGGGGAAGCTTTTCCCACAGCGCAATCCTGAAGGGGGCTTTGTGCTCTACCGGATCGGGGATGCTGTCTCATCTCGCAACACGCATGCCGCAGTTTATGACGCTTTGAGGCATGGTATTTGTTGGTAATGCGCTAAAACCGGGAGACTTCTGGTGGCGGATAAGCTCAGAAGGATTTCCGCCATTTCAATCACGTTTAACGATGTTGTTTGAAATGGCGGACCGAGGAGGATTCGAACCCCCGACCCCCTGATTCGTAGTCAGGTACTCTATCCAGCTGAGCTATCGGTCCGTCGGAGGCAGGGATTAAGGCCTGCGCGCGTGCTTTGCAAGCGGGTTTTTGGAATAGTTTTGAACGAGCGGCAATTGACGGGGCTGTAAGTGACGAAACGCCTTATTTAGCTTGGCTGAGGCGGATCAAAAAACTTGTGCCCTCTTGATCTGAGCGTTCGAGTATCAGCGCGCCACCATGGCCTCGAATAAGCTCCGCTGCGATGGCGAGCCCCAGACCTGAGCCGCCTTTGCGCGCGCCACCGTGGAATGCTTCAAACAGATGCTTGCGGGCTTTCTCAGGAAGCCCCGGACCTGTGTCAGACACGCGAATTTCTACTGCGTTTTGGATGTTTGTTGCAGAAACGCGGACTTCGCCACTTTGGTTTGCGGTTTCAAGCGCTTGTCGGGCATTGCGCACAAGATTGCTGATGACGCGGTAGAGCTGTTCGCTGTCAGCATCGACGGTAAAGTTCTGAGGCAGATCGTCGACGAAACTGATTTCGCCATCGCTGCGGGTCAATTGTTCGGCTTCAAATACATCTTCGATGATTTCGTTGAGTTTAACTTTGGTGAGTCGTGGTGCAGGCTCTTCAGCTTTGCCAAAAGCCAATGTTGTCTCGCAGAGTTTGACCGCGCGGCTGATGGAGCCGACCAGCTTGGGGGCCATACGTTTGACTGTCGGGTCCTCGCTCATTTCGATGCGGTCGGTGAAGAGCTGGGCCGAGGTAAGGATGTTGCGCAGATCATGGCTGATTTTGGCGACAGCAGAGCCGAGCTGAGCGAGTCGCTCTTTTTGTTTGAGCGCGCTGGTCAATTGGGTTTCAAGCTTTTGCAAAGCGTCTTCGGCCTCGCGCAGTTCAGACACGCTTGCCGAGGGTTGAATGATGCGGTGCGCATCCTCAGGATTTGCCGCATAGGCTTGGATGTCGCCAACCACACGCTTGATTGGGCGTACCAAGAGAAGCTGCACTGCGAGAAACAACAAGACCGCTGTGAACACCGAAATGACCGCTGAAAGGAGTAGGATACGCAGGCCGTAGTCGATCATTGCGGCGCGTAGAGGGCCTGTTTCCATTGAAACTTCGATCAGCAGACCTGCTTCTCGAACAGGGTTTCCGATCACACGGATGACGCGATCTTCGGTATCAAAGAGCCGCGCTGTTGCATCGCGGATCAAGACGAAGGCCGAGGCGTTGCGCAGATCATAGGTTGCATAGATCGGTTTTGGCATCGGCGCAGAGAGGATCAGTTGTCGTGCTTCGTCGCGTCGCAGTACGACGTTGAACACCTCTGCATTGCGTAGAAGCTCCTCTTCTAAGTCGGCATCAATCATGTCGTCAGCTAGGAGGGCGAGGGAGGCAATCTGGCCGCGCTCAAGGCGACTTAGGAGATAGTCTTCGCGAAACCGCGCAATCGAGGGCACAAAGATCAGGATTTCTGCCAGCATCACGAAGATGATGGTCAAAACGAGAAAGCGCCCTGAAAGGGAGTTTAGCATAACCTGTGAAACCTCTTACGGCAGCCAGCGCTGAACTGCGCCAACCACTCTTTTCACCATATTACTCTCAAACAGGCGTGGAGAGAAATAGGCCCCAGCGACGCGCTTGTTGATTTCTCCAATGGTCGGGTAGGGCGCGACCATTGCTGCGATCTGGCCCATCTTCATTTTGTTGGCCAAAGCAAGCGCCCAAGTGTTGATCAGCTCGCCAGCTTGATGGCCCACAATGGTCGCGCCGACAGGGCGGCCTTTGACGATCATCACCTTGGCAAAGCCTTTTGTCTGGCCCTCGGCTATTGCGCGATCATTGCCCGCATAGTCAAAGCGGACGACTTCAAGATTGCCGCCGTGCTCTGCGCGGGCTTGGGCCTCTGTGAGGCCAACTTGAGCCAATTCAGGTGTGGTGTAGGTGGACCAAGGGATGTGGCGGTCACTTGCCTTTGCAGGAAGACCAAAGAGGGCTGAGCGGATAACCACGCCAGCGTGGTAGCCTGCAACATGAGTGAATTGCAGCCCGCCCGCCACGTCGCCAATGGCGTAGACGCGGCGATTGGTGGTTTTGAGGCCAGCATCGACCTTGATGCCTGTACGGGTTGTTTCGATCCCTGCAGCGCCAAGATCGAGCTTGTCGATATTGGCTTTGCGGCCCACGGCGACAAGCAAATGTGTGCCTTTGAAAACGCGACCATCTTTGGCTTCGACCTCGATGGCTCCAGCGGTGCCGCGAATTTCGGATGCGAGAGCGTCTTCTTCGATGAGAATGCCTTCTTTGCGCAAGCTGTCGAGCAAGACGCTTGCAGCCTCGGGATCGTCTTTACTTAAAGCTTTTGCGCCTTCGATTACGGTCACTTCGCAGCCAAGGCGTTTGTGCGCTTGGGCCATTTCTAGCCCGATTGGTCCGCCGCCGATGATCAGCAGGTGGTCGGGACGCTTGCGCAGCTGAAAGAGGGTTTCGTTGGTCTCATAGGGGACGCTCTCAAGACCTGGAATCGGCGGCACAAGCGGGCTTGAGCCAGTGGCAATAATGATGCGCCGTGCTTTGATTTCATAGTTGTCCGCCCGCACGATCTCTGGCGAGATAAACTGCCCATAAGCTTCAATGACACGGACGCCAAGGCCTTCGAAGCGCTCTACAGAATCATGTGGTGCAATCGTATCGATCACGGCCTGAACATGGTCTTGAGCGGCAGAGTAAGCCTTGGCGGGTGCACTGCCCTTGGCATGTGCCGCTTTGGCTTGGGAGAGAAGGGCTTTTGACGGGACACAGCCATAGTTTAGGCAGTCGCCACCCATTTTATGACCCTCAAGCAGCACCACGCTTGCGCCCATCTGTGAGGCGCCTGCCGCGACGGACAATCCGCCTGAGCCGCCGCCGATGACCAATAAATCTGTTTGAATGCGTTCCATACTGTCTTCCTAAATCAGAGAGCCTTTGAGAAAGCTTAAAGCGTTTTGCCGCCGCGAAGTTTTTTCAGGGCGATGGGCAGCGCTGCAAGAGCGGCAAGGCCCAGAATCGGCCAGAGAATATGAGGCTCAAAAATAATGCCAAGGTTGGGCGTTTCTCCGCGCGCAAAAACCTCACCAAGGCCCGCGCCGACAGACGTGTAGACAACCGCGCCAGGAATGATCCCGAAGAAGGTGCTTATGACAAAGCGCCTCAAAGGCACCTCAAGAAAGGCGGGAAGCAAGTTGGCCACAAAGAAGGGCACGGCGGGGACTAAGCGGATGAGAAACAGCATCGACCATTGGTTTTCATCGATGCCGTCTTTGATGGCTTTGATCTTGCCATCTGATTCTTCGAGCTTTGCGCCCAACCGCTCGCCAAGGCCCCAGCGTGCGGCAAGAAAGATCAGCGTGGCGCCGAGTGTTGCGCCCGTGACGTTAAATAGAGCCCCTGGAAATGTGGAAAAGAGAAATCCGCCTGTTAGGGTGGCTATTGTTGCGCCCGGCAGCGAGAAGCCGACAATCACAACGTATGTCGCAACAAAGGCGGCGACAGTGAGCAGGTAGTGAGAATCACGGAAGGTGAGGAGCGCCTCGCGATTTTCGCGAAGGGCGTCAAAGCTCAGATAGTCTTTCAAGAAGATCGCGCCCAACAGGGCGGCCAACGCGATAGCAGCTAAGGGCAATAGCCGCGCTGCAGATGATTTTTCGATCTCTGTGCCGTTTGACATATCTGCCATTGTTCCAATCCTGCCTTGTGTTGTGTGTCCCCAACCTGCGCAGGTTGAACGCAAAACCCAAGGGGGCTTACTGTTGTCTCACGGGGCCTTGATCAGAGAGGCGCGTTTTCGTGATCTCACAGCGTGTATTCTATGATACTGTAACAAAGCACGGGCCCAGCGGGGGCTTTTTGTTGCAAAATGTGTTAAATCCCTACGCTACGGGTTTGACAGCCCACGACGCGCCCCCTATAGAGCGGGCTTCAAGTATTCACGAGGCATCCGAGCGACTCGCGCGCCTGCCTTATAAATCGGAGACGGAGCGATGAAGCGCACCTACCAACCAAGCAACCTCGTGCGCAAGCGGCGCCATGGTTTTCGCTCACGCATGGCCACAAAAGCCGGCCGTAAAATCCTGAACGCGCGTCGTGCGCGTGGCCGTAAGTCGCTTAGCGCGTAAGTCGGCCTTGCTCCTTTTCGGGGCAACGGATTGCGAAAAAGATATAGAACCGCTTGGGAGTTTCTCAGGCGGTTTTCGCTTGTTCTTCTCTCGATTTGGTAAGAAAAACCCCTGATGGCAGCCTCTATCGAAATATTAAAGAAACGGTCTGAGTTTTTGGCCGCGTCACGCGCGCAAAAGTGCGGCACGAAGGGTATGATGCTTCAGGGACGTGCACGAGGCGATGAGGCTCCGATGCGGGTTGGCTTTACCTGCTCTAAGAAAGTAGGCAACGCCGTCGCGCGTAACCGTGCCAAGCGCCGTCTGCGAGAAGCGGCGCGAGCAGTGCTGCCAGAATTGGGACGCGCGGGATATGATTACGTTTTGATCGGACGTTTTGAGAGCACGGCGAGCCGCGATTTTGAGGCGCTCAAAGGCGATCTGGCCTATGCGCTTGAAAAGGTGCACAGCGCATGACCCCATTGGCTTTTGTTGTTTCGCTGCCTGTACGGTTTTACCGTCTCGTGTTCAGCCCTTGGGTCGGCCACGGCTGTCGCTATCATCCGACCTGCTCTGCCTACGGGATGGAAGCTCTGCGCAAGCATGGCGGCATCAAGGGCACATATCTCATGATCCGTCGTATTCTGCGCTGTCATCCGTGGGGGGGCAGCGGTATCGACAATGTGCCTGACTAGGATGCTTCAATAGCGCCTGTGAACGCGCTTTTTAATCATCGGGCGGCTTTTGATGCGTTCGCGCAGGAAGACGAAAAGCCCTGATCCCATGATGAGCGCGATTCCCGCAAGAACCAGTGGAGCCGGGAATTCAGCCCAGATCACCCAGCCCCAGAAGACCGCCAGTGGGAGGCCAAGATATTCAAAAGGTGCAACTGTGGCCGCGCTGGCAAGTCGATAGGCTTGGCCCAAGGAATAACCGATGATTGCTGAGTTGAGCCCCAAGCCTAGGAAGAGCCAACGGTCTGGACCTTCGGGCCAGACCCACGCCCGCAGAAGGAAGATGATGCTCTCATTGCTTGCGTCTTGGGCAAAGCGGCCATCGCCAGCAACGAGGAAGAACCCGAGCGATACGAGGATGAACATCGCCTGAATATAGACCGCCATTGCGCTTGCTTTGCTGGCAACGCCGAGTTTGCGGGTCATAAGCTGATTGAGCGCATAGGTCAGCGCCGAAAACATTGGTAGAACCAAAATGAGCCAATGCACGTCTGCGGGCGCGCTCTCGCCGCGCCACGCTTGCATCATCAGGATAACACCCCCAAAGCCGACAACAACTGCGCCCATGCGCCATGGGCCTACTTTTTCGCCGAGGATCGGGATCGACAAGAGTGTGATCATTAGCGGAGCGACGAAGAATAGGGCTGTCGCGTCGGCCAAGGGGAGAACCGCAAGTGCTGCGAAATAGCTTAGGTTTGAGACGACAACCAGCCCGCCGCGCAACAGATGTAACCCTGGAGTCTTGGTCTTGAGTATTTGCCAGCCGCCTTCGAGCTGAACCAAGACAAGGCTAAAGCAAATGCCGATGCCCGACCGGATGAAGACCATCTCATGTAGAGGATAGCCGCCAGACAGAAGCTTGATCAGCAGGTCGTTGACGCTGATTGCGAGTATCCCTGCGATTACAAACAAGATACCAGCCGCGGGTCGGTTCAAAGCTTCGGTCATAAACTGTCCTTTTGCTAACCTGTTAACCGAGTGCAGCCGACTGCGCGCGCCAAATTGCGACAAAGATGCTTTCGCGGTTTTACTCGCCTGCTGCGAGGGATAGGGTCGCGACGCGAAGAGGAGGACAAGGCATGGCCATTGTCGAGATTAACGATCTGCAAAAAACATATGACGGCGGGTTTCAGGCGCTTAAGGGTGTCAGTCTCGAAATTGGGGAAGGCGAAATTCTTGCGCTGCTTGGCCCCAATGGCGCGGGCAAGACCACGCTTATTTCTGTTCTTTGCGGCCTTGTCTCTCCAACGGGAGGGCAGGCGCGCATTGGCGGGTATGATATCGTTTCGGACTATAGAAAGGCGCGCCAGCTTGTTGGGCTGGTTCCACAAGAAATTTCGCTTGAGCCTTTCACCAAAGTGATTGACGCGGTGCGCTTCTCGCGCGGGCTTTTTGGCCTCGAACGCGATGAAGCGAAGATTGAGCATATTCTCAAGCAGCTCTCGCTTTGGGACAAGCGCAACAACCGAACGATGCAACTTTCTGGCGGTATGAAACGCCGTGTCCTGATCGCTAAGGCGCTGGCGCATGAACCGCGTGTCCTATTCCTCGATGAGCCGTCAGCGGGTGTGGATGTTGAGCTTAGGCGGGATATGTGGGAGCTCGTTGCCAAGCTGAAAGCTGATGGCGTCACGATCATCCTTACGACGCATTATATCGAAGAGGCTGAGGCCATTGCCGACCGCATTGGTGTCATCAACAAGGGTGCCTTGCTTCTTGTGGAGGATAAAGCTGCGCTGATGGAACGGATGGGGCGCAAAGAGCTGCGTATTTCTCTGCGCGCGCCTGTTGGCGCGGTGCCTGACGCTTTGTCTCGCTATGGGCTTGAGCTTGCGGATGAGGGCGGAACGCTCGTTTATACCTATGATACAAAAGGCGAGGCGACGGGGATTACTGCGCTTTTAGCAGATTTGGCTGCCGCGGGTTTGAAACTTGCTGACCTGAAGACAACCCAGTCGAGCCTTGAGGACATTTTTGTTGGCCTTACCACCGAAACTTCTGGGGAGGATGCAGCATGAATTGGTCTGCTGTTTTCACAATCTATCGCTCCGAAATGATCCGCTTTTTTCGCACGTTTGTGCAGAGCTTTATCTCGCCTGTGATCTCGACCTCGCTCTATTTTGTTGTCTTTGGAACGGCGATCGGTAGCCGCATCCAACAGGTTGAAGGGGTGAGTTATGCGGCCTTTATCGTTCCTGGTCTGATCATGCTTTCGGTTATGACGCAGTCGATTTCGAACGCGAGCTTCGGGATATTTTTCCCCAAGTTTACAGGCACGATATATGAGCTGCTTTCAGCACCGATCAATTTCTTGGAAATTGTGCTGGGCTATGTTGGCGCAGCGGCCACCAAAGCGCTTTTTATCGGGCTTGTGATCCTTGCGACGGCTTCGCTCTTTATCGATCTTCATATTACGCATCCGTTGGCGATGTTGGCATTTCTCATGCTTACTTGCCTGAGCTTTGCGCTTTTTGGCTTCATCATTGGAATCTGGGCGGGGAATTTTGAACAGCTTCAGCTTATCCCGCTCTTGGTGTTGACGCCGCTGATTTTCCTTGGGGGTGCATTTTATTCAATCACGATGTTGCCTGACATCTGGCAGAAGCTTTCGTTGTTTAATCCCGTTGTCTATCTGATCTCCGGTTTCCGTTGGTCCTTCTTCGGCTCTGCTGATGTTTCTATTGGCCTGTCCCTGTTGGCCATTGCTGGCTTTACGGGGGTCTGTCTGCTCGTCATCGGCTGGATCTTCAAGTCGGGCTACAGGCTCAAGCCGTGAACACGTGATGCCGCGGATACTCTTTTTTGATAAAAAACTTTCGAGCCGTACGGGGAGCCTCCCTTGTTTACCTTCCCGCGCGGCTTTACATGGGAAATTATGATATTGAAGTTGCCCTTTCTTAAGAAGCCGCCCCGTGTGGCCGTCATTCGGCTCGCCGGGAGTATTGCCTCTGGTACGCGCGGCAGCTTGTCGGACGAGGCCTTGGCCCCTCTGATCGAGAAAGCCTTTCGCAAGGGCAAGCCTAAGGCGGTTGCACTGATTTTAAATTCACCTGGCGGTTCGCCTGTCCAGTCAGGGCTGATTGCCGCACGCATTCGTCGGTTGGCGGATGAGAAGAAGCTCCCTGTGCATGCCTTCGTTGAAGATGTGGCGGCTTCGGGCGGCTATTGGCTCGCGGCGGCGGCAGACGATATCTGGGCGGATGGCGGCAGTATCATCGGATCTATCGGTGTGATTTCGGCTGGTTTCGGGGCGCAAGAGCTTTTGGAGCGCCAAGGCATTGAACGGCGTGTTTACACGGCAGGCAAATCCAAATCGACGCTGGATCCGTTTCAGAAAGAGAAACCTGAAGATGTGAGGCGCCTCAAGTTGCTTCTTAATGATATGCACGCGCTGTTTATTGAGCATGTTAAAACCCGACGCGCGGGCAAGCTTGATGAAAGTGCCGATCTGTTCACAGGCGAGTTTTGGCTCGCGGGCCGTGCGCTTGAGCTGGGTCTGATTGATGGCATCGGGCACATCGAACCGAAGCTCAAAGAGCTCTATGGCGACAAAGTCCGGATGATCCGATACGGCCGCCGCAAGCCACTTCTGTCACGCTTTGGGGCACAGGTTGTCGGCGACGGGTTGGCAGCGCTAGAGGAGCGTGCAATTTTTGCCCGCTACGGGCTCTGAGCATATGATTTTCAAGATCGTCACCCTATTTCTTGTGTCCATGGGCGTTTTGGCCATGTTTGGCAAATTGAAGGTCCCAGGGGTAAAAGCAATCGCGGATAAACGCTGCCCCAAGTGCAAGCGCTTTCGCATCGGCAAGGGGCCATGCCCCTGCAAGACAAAAGGGTAACGCATGGATTGGCTGCTGGCGGCTCTTGGTCTGGTGATTTTGCTGTTGGCGGGCGACAGCCTTGTAAGAGGCGCGGTCAATCTGGCGCTGCGTATGGGCATCCCTGCCTTGATCGTCTCGCTGACAATCGTGGCTTTCGGGACATCTGCGCCTGAGCTTCTGATTGCCATCAAGGCGGTCTTTGAAGGGGCGCCTGATATCGCTATGGGAAATGTCGTTGGCTCCAATACAGCTAACATACTTATGGTTTTAGGCTTTCCCGCACTTCTAGCTGCGATGCATACCTCCGAATGTGACACTCGCAAAAACTATCTCTACATGATCGCAAGTTCGGTGCTCTTTATAGCGCTGGCGTTTCGCGGGGTATTTGATGCACTCGCGGGGCTTGTATTGCTTGCGGCATTGGCTGCTGTCTTGGCGGACAGCGTTTTACATGCGAGCAGACATCGCCGTGAGACGCGCGCTGCTGCAGCACTTGAAGACGAGGTGCTTGAAGAGCTGGAAGGTGCAGACCCTGAACTCCCTTGGTGGAAGATTGTCGTTTTTCTCGTGCTTGGGCTCGTCGGGTTGCCATTGGGTGCTGATATTCTGGTCAACAGCGCGGTGAATATCGCACGTGAGTTTGGCGTAACCGAGACGGTGATTGGCCTTACGCTTGTTGCGCTGGGAACATCCCTTCCCGAGCTTGCCACAACGGTGATGGCGGCGCTTCGACGTCAGGCAGATGTTGCTCTGGGTAACGTGATTGGCTCCAATATGTTCAACCTGCTAGCGATCATCGGCCTGACTTCGCTTCTTGGCGATATCCCTGTTGACGATCAGTTCCTGCGCTTTGATCTCTGGGTTATGCTGGCCTCATCTCTCCTGCTTGTTCCGTTTGTTTTCTTCAAGCAGGACATTACGCGGATTTGGGGGATTGTGCTGGTGGCGCTTTACGTGAGCTATATTTCTGTTGTGGTGATGGCATGAGCGGCGCGGCTCTCATCACGGGGGGTGCGCAGCGCCTCGGTGCGGCTATGACGCGTTATCTGGCAACGCGCGGCTATGCTGTTGCCATCCATTATAACAGCTCTTCTGGCGAGGCTGACGCACTTGTCGCGGAGCTAAAAGGGCAGGGCGTAAATGCTGTTGCGTTACAAGCGGACCTGCTTGATGAGGCCGCGACTGAGACGCTTGTGACTCGTGCCACTGAGGCGCTTGGACAGCCACTTACCTGTTTGATCAATAACGCATCTATCTTTGAATACGATACGCTGCAAAGCGCGACTCGCGAGAGCTGGGACCGTCACATTGGCTCAAACCTGCGCGCGCCATATGTTCTGACGCAGGCTTTTGCGGCGCAAGCGCCTGCGGCACTCAGAGATGAGCGCGATGAACCTTTGGCGAACTCTTTGATTATCAACATGATTGATCAGCGCGTTCGTAAGCTGACTCCAGAGTTTAGCACCTACACTATTGCCAAGATGGGCCTCTGGGCTCTGACCCAGACGGCGGCACAAGGGCTTGCGCCTGCTGTTCGTGTCAATGCGATTGGGCCGGGTCCGACGATGCAGGGCGCGCGCCAAACCGCCAGTCACTTTGCGCGCCAACGCGAAAATACGGTCCTTGAGCGCGGATCAAATCCGGCAGATATCACAGCAGCACTTGGCTATTTTCTCGATGCTGCCGCTGTCACTGGACAGTTGCTGTGCGTAGATGGCGGCCAACATTTGTCATGGCAAACGCCTGATGTTTTGGGTGTTGAGTGAGTAAATTTGCTGCATGTGCAATGCAAGTTTTGCACGGGGCGAGTAGACTGTTACAAAACGTTTAGAAAAACCTAACGAAACCAAAGAGTTGTAAATTTGCAATAATAATATCATTGTAAATCAACGGCTTATATTTTTGCTTAATTTTTAAGCACTTCAAGCAAGGCCGCTAAAAACAAAGGAAAATTCTACTTAGCCTTTGGTTATACTCAGACTTATCCACAGGAATCGGGGACAGCTTTCCTCTTGCCCCTGACCGGGTAGCATTGCAGCCACAGACGAATCGAGACAGACCCTTGATAGACGAAACCGACGCACAAATTATTCCTTTGGGTCACACGGTGATTGCCGATTATGTGAAGTCCCTCACGGGTGCGCCAGGTGTCTACCGCATGCTCGATGCACAGGCGCGTGTTCTGTACGTTGGTAAGGCGCGCAACTTGAAGGCGAGAGTGTCAAGCTATGCTCGACTGTCTGGCCATTCGGGGCGAATTCTTCGGATGATTTCAGAAACAGCAACAATGATGTTTCTGACGACGAAGACTGAAACCGAGGCGCTGCTGCTTGAACAAAACCTGATCAAACAGCTGAAGCCAAAGTATAACGTCTTGCTACGGGATGATAAAAGCTTTCCCAATATTTTGGTGACCAATCATGCTTTTCCAATGATCAAAAAGCATCGGGGCGCGAAGAAAGAAAAGGGACACTATTATGGCCCCTTCGCGTCAGCGGGGGCGGTGACACGCTCATTGGCTCAGCTTCAGCGTGTTTTTTTGCTGCGCAACTGTTCGGACAGTGAGTTTGAGGGTCGTACACGTCCCTGCCTGCAATATCAGATCAAGCGCTGTGCAGGCCCCTGCGTGGGCAAGGTCACGGCGGATGAGTACCGCGAGCATGTGCGGGATGCTGAGCGCTATCTTTCAGGGCGCTCGACCGACCTTCAGGAAAAGCTCGCAGCAGATATGCAGGCCGCCTCTGATGAGATGGAGTTTGAAAAGGCTGCGGCGCTGCGCGACCGTATCAAAGCGCTGACACAAGTGCAGAGCACTCAGGGTATCAACCCGCGTGGGACAGCTGAGGCTGATGTGATTGCACTGCATATGGACAAGGGACAAGCCTGTGTGCAGGTCTTCTTTATCCGCGCCAATCAGAATTGGGGTAATCGCGACTTCTACCCTCGGGTCGGGTCTGAGGAGATTGAGGCGTCAGAAGTGCTGGAGGCGTTTATCGGGCAGTTTTACGACGGCAAGGAGCCACCGCGCCTTTTGCTTTTGTCGCATCCTATTGAAAACATTAACCTGATGGCTGAAGCTTTGAGCGAAAAGGCCGAACGCAAAGTGGAAATTCTTCTGCCTAAGCGTGGCGAGAAGGCTGAATTGATCGAGTTTGCTTTGCGCAACGCGCAGCAAAGCCTTGCCCGTAAGAGTGCCGAGACAGCGACGCAAGCCAAGCTACTTAAGGGATTGGCGGAGGCCTTTGACTTGCCAAAGACGCCGCAACGCATCGAAGTATATGACAACTCGCATATCCAAGGCGCGCATGCAGTCGGTGGTATGATCGTGGCCGGTCCAGATGGATTTATGAAAAACCACTATCGAAAATTCAACATCAAGGGCGATGACCTGACACCTGGGGACGACTTCGGGATGATGAAAGAAGTCTTGGAGCGGCGTTTCAAACGGCTGATTAAGGAGGACCCGCTTAAGAAAGAGGGCCTCTGGCCTGATCTTCTCTTGATTGACGGGGGTATTGGACAAGTTTCTGCAGTGCGCGCCATCATGGACAAAATGGGTGTCTCAGATATCCCAATGGTTGGTGTTGCCAAAGGGGTCGACCGCGACGCAGGCAAAGAAGAGTTTTATCGTACGGGTAAGCCGCCATTTGCGCTTCGGCACAATGATCCTGTGCTCTACTTCATTCAGAGGATGCGCGACGAGGCGCACCGGTTCGCCATCGGCACACACCGTGCCAAGCGGTCCAAGGCAATCAGCGCGACTCCTCTGGATGATGTGCCTGGTATCGGGGCAACGCGCAAACGCGCCTTGCTGACGCATTTCGGGAGTGCCAAAGCTGTCAGCCGTGCTGCTCTGGCCGATTTGAAAGCTGTTGATGGGATATCGGATACGATCGCAGAAACAATCTATGACTACTTCCATGAAAAGGGCTAACGCAGATCGCGTCCTAGGGTGGTGAATTTTGCCGTGCGGTCTGAGCTTGCGATTGCTATTGAAGCTTTTCCCCCGCGCTTAAACGGGCTAAAAGGCTGGGTATTATGATTTGGAATGTTCCTAATATTTTGACGGTCTTGCGTCTGCTCGCTGCACCAGCGGTTGCGGTGATGTTTCTTTATTTTACAAGACCCTATGCGGACTGGTTCGCACTCATTCTCTTTGTGACGGCGGCTGTGACCGATTGGTTTGATGGCTATCTTGCGCGCACATGGAAACAGGAAACCAAGCTAGGTGCGATGCTCGACCCGATCGCGGATAAGGCGATGGTCGTCATCGCTTTGATGATCCTTGTGGGCTACTCGGATACAAGCTGGACGCCCTGGCTTGTGCTGCCCGCCACATTTATTCTCTTCCGCGAAGTCTTTGTTTCGGGGTTGCGCGAATTTCTCGGTGATACGGCTGGCACCCTTAAAGTGACTAAGCTTGCAAAGTGGAAAACCACATTGCAGATGGTCGCGATCGCCGTGCTGTTCTCTCGTGGCGTGTTTGAACATTATCTTGTGATGTCGGCTTGGGGTATGGATGAGGCGCTCTTTGACGCTGTTATGGCGGGCGAGGAGGACGATCTTCTGGGGCTTCGCTGGAAGGCGCAAGGCATGCATCTGGCAGGTCAGATCGGTATCGCTTTGCTCTGGCTGGCGGCCATTTTGACGATGATCACAGGCTGGGATTATTTCCGTAAGGCGCTGCCGTATCTGAAGGATTGAACTATGGATGTGCTTTACTTTGCTTGGGTGCGCGAACGTATTGGCCTACCGCGAGAGCAGGTTGACACGGAGGCTGCTACAGTCGCTGATCTTGTTGCTGAGCTTTGCGCGCGCGAAGAGCGTTATGCAGCGGCCTTTGCTGATCTGACAGCGCTCCGAGTTGCGGTTGACCAGGAGTTATCAGACTTTGGAGCCTCGCTGAAAGGCGTGCGCGAAGTTGCCTTTTTTCCGCCAATGACGGGTGGGTAAATGGACATTCGTGTTCAAGACACCGTGTTTGATCTGGGTGTTGAGGCGCAAGCCTTTGCCGACAGAACATCCGCATCGGGAGCCGTTGTCACCTTTACAGGGATTGTGCGGAACAATGCCGAGGGTACGCTCGATTATATGGATATCGAACATTACCCTGGGATGACGGAAGCGGCGCTGCGGCAGATCGCTGAGGAAGCTCATGCCAAATGGTCGCTTGAAGACGCTTTGATCATCCATCGTGTTGGTAAGATGCGGGCAGGTGAGATGATCATGATGGTGGCAACGGCATCCCGTCATCGTAAAGATGCTTTTGAAGCCGCTGAATTTTTGATGGATTTTCTTAAGTCACGCGCACCCTTTTGGAAGAAAGAAGTCTCTCGAGAAGGCGCTGATTGGGTTGCCGCGCGCGACGAAGACGAGACTGCGCTGGCCCGCTGGCAGACATGAGTGATGTCCACCTAAGCAACGGCGCGGCGCGCAGGCTTTGGTTGGAGAGACACGGTCTTTTTTATTCGCCTACGGGGCCGCTGGATGTGCCACAGATTGGACATGCACTTGGGTTTGTCCAGCTTGACTCGATCCGGCATGTCGAGCGCGCCCATGATCATATTCTCTGGTCACGAAATCAATCGTATCGTGCAGGCGGACTAGACAAACATCTTCAAGAGCGAGACTTTTTCGAGCATTTCACTCATGATGCGAGCCTTATCCCGATGCAGTTTCTGCCGATGTGGCAGCGTCAGTTTCAGCGCCATGCAGAGAAAATTGTTCAGGCCGGCTGGTGGAAGAATATGCCTGATGAGGAGGGACGGGCTGCTCTGAAAGCGCGTATTGATCGCGAAGGACCGCTTTCAACAAAAGACTTCGAGAGTGAGGGCCCTCGCCCTAAAGCGATGTGGCATCGTCCTGCGCACAAGCTTGGGCTTGATTATATGTGGTACGCCGGAGAGCTGGCGACATCTTATCGTGAAAAATTTATCAAGTATTACGATCTGGCCGAGCGCATTTTTCCAAAAGATTTGAGGGGCGTTCGCTTGAGCCATGACGAGCAGATCGACTGGCTTTGCCGTGCAGCTCTTGAACGGCTTGGCTTTGCCAGCTTGGGCGAGATCCAACGGTTTTGGGGGGCTTGTAGCGCCACTGAGGTCAAAATATGGCTGAGCAAGCATCAGGGGGCGCTCATGTCGGTTTCTATAGAGCTGGCCGACAAGAGTGTGGCAGAAGGCTGGGCTTTGCCGAGTGTCGAGCAGAGGCTAGCCAAGCTGGGTGCACCGAGCCAGTCCATGCGTCTTCTCAACCCGTTTGATCCTACAATCCGCGACCGCAAGCGGACCGAGCGCTTGTTTGGGTTTTCATATCGCAATGAGATATTCGTTCCCGAAGCACAGCGACAGTGGGGTTATTATGTGTACCCGTTGCTTGAGGGAGAGCGGTTTGTTGGACGTGTGTTGTTGCGGGCTGATCGCAAGGCGGGCAGCTTGCACATCATGCGACTTTGGCCAGAGGATGGCGTGCGTTGGGGCACTGAGCGAGAGCGCAAGTGGCAGGCGGAGTTCAGACGGTTTGCGCGCTTCGCAGGCCTTGAGGCCGTTAGTGCTTAGCCGTTGTTGGCTGCACTAATGCGCTCAACATAGGCGCGCATTTCCTCGGCCTCATGGCGGGCATCACGCAATCCATCCATTGCGGCAGACAATTCTGCTTCCGTCTGGGACAGTTGATTGGTGAGCTCGGCTTCACGCTGCTGAAGATAGGTGATCGCTTGATCGCGTGTTTCTTCGGCTTCATGCAGCTCTTGAGCCATCTTCTCAAGTTCTTCCATGTCTCCGCGCGAAACGCGCGTGAAACGATGTACAAGCCAGTTTACGAACCAGCCCATGCAAAAGGCAATAAAGAGGATGATCGCCGTTGCGATAATGAACTCTGTTCTCGTCATTGATCTTGCCCTTCGCTCGTTGCCGCTTCTTCATCGGCTTGATCTGTGGTGTCTGATGCACCAGTTTGCTCTTCGCTTTCAAGCGTTGTTTCTGTTTCCGCAATGGGTTCTGGGCGTACCAGGGTGATTTCAATACGGCGGTTGGCTTCGCGGCCTTCTTCTGTGTCGTTTGACGCGATGGGCTTGGTCTCGCCATAGCCTTCGGCGGTGAAGCTGCTCGTTGCGACGCGTCTGTCGCGCAGAGCGTTCAATACCGCGAGCGCGCGCGACTTGGACAGCGCTTCGTTCATGGTTTCACGGCCTTGGCTATCCGTATGGCCAGCTATTTCCATTCTCAGTTCTGTACAGTTTCCGAGAACTTCGCTGATTTCATCCAGTGTCCCGAGCGAGGTGGCATCGACTGTATCGCTTCCTGGCTCGAACGTTATTTTGCGCACTTTCAGAATTTCGGCGATTTTGGCTTCACATTCATCTGGTGTGAGCATGCTTGCCACAGGGTCAAGCTTTTCGAGATATGTGACTTCAACCGAAAAACGGGAACCTTCGCCAAGCTTGTCAGACAAAAGCTTGCTGATGTCAGAGCGAGCGCTTTTGCTGCCTGTGTTGCCAGTGACGGTTATGTCTTCAGCCGTCACGCGCGCTGAACCGTTCGAAAGAAGCGAGAGTGCCTCAAGGCCGGAGAGGACCCGCAGTGGCCAATCTCCCGGCAAGGCTTCGTCTGTGCGCGCGCGGTTGCTCACTGTGGCGCTTCCAAACCGAGCTATGGCAAAGCTCTCGGCAGTTTGCGCAACAATTTCGTCGTTCAGTCGCCCGTTGAGTTGCACCAGCCCTTCGGGGCTCAGCGTGGCTACAAATTCCGCAGGGCCTTGGCTGGGATCAGACGGATCGGGCGTGAGCACTGCGTGCAATGCAAAGACATCAGGTAAGCTATTTTCAAGAGCGCCTACAATGCGGTCAAACTCGCGCTGATCTGTTCCGGGCGGCGATATAAGCGTTACATCTGCGTCTGAAAACGTGACGGACCCGCCTTTTAGCTCTGCAATCGCCGCAATTGACATGGCAGCAGCATCGGCCCAGTTGGGCGAAGGCACGCCAAGCCCGATGCGGCAGTCTAGATCGCCTTCAATGCCCGCCTTGCGCGCGGCTCCCACAATTTTTGATCGGCCTTCTTCGGTATGCGCCGAACAGGTGTCAAACCTTGGGCCAGCCTCGTCTTGCAGGAAGCGCAGCGTAAACGGTGTGATGACGGGACGAGGCGAGGAAATATCAAAGCTAACACGCAGTCCAGAGGGAACCTCACGCTTCAGGCGGGCTTCTACTTTGAGTTTGCGCTCTTCGCTCTCAGCCATCGCCGTGATTGTCACACGAAGGGCATCTATCGAAATCTTGGAGCGCGGTAGCGCCTCTAGCGCTTCAAGGCCAAAATCAACGGCGTTGTCCCAGCCATCAGGAATATCATAGTCCGCGCTTTCGAGCAGGTCGGCGATTTCATCATCGTTTGAAATACGGCTAAGGCGCTGAAGGAGATCAGCGCGGTCCGCACCTGTTGGAATGAGGCCAATGAGGGAAACTTCGTCCTCGTTGCGCAAAATTTCTATGGAGAAACGTGGTGCTGCGAGTGCGGCGAGCGCTTCGACGTCCATCTCATCAATTACGCGGGCGGCATCAACGACTGTGCCGGCAGTGCTTATTGCAAGAAAGCGACTGGCTTCTGACGGTGCAGTCCCCGTTAGCACCACTTGTAGCCCGTCTGCATAGACTTCTGCCCATGTGAGAGACTTTGTGTCCAGCGACTGGCGGACGCTGTACTCAGATGTTTCTTCAACAAGGGTCACCGCAAAGCGCGCGGCTATCAGGCTCAACAAAGCGGCACTCGCAAAAGTACCGGCAAGTATAAGTATGGATGATACGCGCATAAGACCTATTTTCAGCGGTTACCCGATCTCTCTTAAGGGGTGAAATCAGGGGTTTCAATCAAACTAAAAGCGCGACGGCGAAAAACAGCAGAGGGATCAAACCAGCATCGCGGTTTGAACGGAAGAGTTTTATCAATTTGGTACTGTCGTCTGGGTCAAAGTTGTTGAGCTGCCAAAGCATGTGCCAGCCCATCACGCAGGCTCCTACAAGGGCAATCACGAGCGCAATCGGACCGCTTGCGCTGCCCAGCATTGCGCCGAGGATGGCAATGCCTAGGAGCGTCACTGTAGCGGCGAGAAAACGCGCGAGCCACATTGGGCTTTGGGTTCCGAAAAGTCGGGCTGTCGACTTGATCCCGATGAGGGCGTCATCTTCAGTGTCTTGGTGGGCATAGATTGTATCGTAGAAAAGGGTCCAGACGATTCCTGCGACATATAGGTAAAGCGCTGGGGCTTCGAGCGCGCCACGGTGAGCTGTCCACGCGAGCAGTGCTCCCCAGTTGAACGCGAGGCCCAAGAACACCTGTGGCCACCATGTGAAACGCTTGGCGAAGGGGTAAATGGCGACGGGGACGAGGGCCAGAACACCAAGGAAAACCGCAGCTGTGTTGAATGTCAGCAGGATGCCAAACGCGATCAGCGCTTGGAAACACATCCAAACAGCGGCTTGGCGAGCGGTCACCTGACCAGACGGGATGGGCCGTGAACGGGTACGCTCCACGGCGCCGTCAAAGTCGCGGTCCGTTATGTCGTTCCATGTGCAGCCAGCGCCGCGCATGAGAAATGCACCCGCGGCACATGCGACGAAGATCCAAAGGTCATGCCATGTGACGACGCGGTCATGGAGCATGGCGAGCAGCAAGCCCCACCAGCAGGGAATCAGCAAAAGCCAAGTGCCAATGGGCCTGTCCGCGCGGGACAGGCGCAAGTAGGGCCGCGTGCGAAGTGGCGCATAGCTGTCGACCCAGTTTCCTTTGACGGCGTCCGAAACCTGTCCGTTCTGCTCTGGCGTATTCTTGTCGCTGCTCATATGTTTTGGCCTATGACAGATGTGAAGATCAGATTGTTTGTAGATCACCCGCTGGGGGCGGGGCAATCGCTGGCTTTGGATAAAGCGCAGTCGCACTATCTTTTTGGCGTGATGCGCCAGCAGGTTGGGGCGAAGATTGCTGTGTTCAATGGCTGTGATGGTGAGTGGCTGGCCGAGGTCAGTGAGGCAAGCAAACGGGGCGGTGTTTTGCTCTGCAAGGCGCAGCGGGGGCCACAGGTCAATCCGCCTGATCTTTGGCTTCTCTTCGCGCCGATCAAGAAGACGCGCACGGACTTTATTGTCGAGAAAGCTGCCGAGATGGGCGCTGCCCGGATTATGCCTGTGCAGACTGACTTTACCAATGCGGAGCGGATCAGGCAGGACCGTTTGCAAGCACATGCGCTTGAAGCAGCAGAGCAGTGTGGCGGCACATTTGTGCCTGAAGTGACTGACTTAACCAAGCTTTCAGCGCTCCTTGATGCATGGCCCACAGAGCGCAAGCTGATGTTTTGCGATGAGGCTATTGCAGGGCAAGCGGGGGCACAGGAAACATTGGAGTCGGCAGGAGCCGGGCCTTGGGCTGTGTTGATTGGGCCAGAGGGGGGCTTCTCTCAGTCTGAACGCGCACGACTGCATTCTGCCGAGTTTGCCCATCCTGTGAGCCTCGGGCCACGGATATTGCGGGCCGATACGGCTGCGGTTGCTGCGCTCACGGTCTGGCAGCAGGCCTTGGGGGATTGGGCATGAGCTTTATCAGGCCTGAGGCCGCAAAATTCCTGAGTAAATACAAAGAAGTATTGCTTGCGGGGGCGGTCTTTGGGCTTGGGGCGTATTGGGCGATTTTCTCTTTTGGGCTTCTGCCATGGCTTGGCTATATCGTCATGGGTGTGTCGGGGTTGTTGCTTTTTTCCTTTTTACAACGAGCGTGGTTTGCCCGTGGGGATGGCGGGCGCGGCTTTGTCGAGGTGGACGAGGGCCAAATAAGCTATTTCGCGCCCGACAGTGGTGGGATGATTGCGGTGCGTGAGCTGTCTGAACTGAGCTATGATGCGCGCCCAAACCCGCCTGTCTGGACCCTGAGCCAAGCTGGGCTGCCTGATCTTGTTATCCCTGTAAACGCAAAGGGCGCTGCACAGCTTTTTGACGCTTTTGCAGCGCTTCCTGGTCTTTCGGCGGATCGACTTCTGACCGCACAACGCGGCGCGAAGGATCACGCACGCGTCATTTGGCGAAAAGATGCGCTGCTGCGCATTGACACCCCGCGTCCACGGCTGCACTCCTAACGCCTCACGCGAACACATCGGAGCGAACACATGTCTATTCCTCAGTCCGGCGGCGGCCCGATCGAACACCACTCACAATTGGCTGAATATATGGCCGAGGGGTGTAAACCCAAGAGTGACTGGAAAATCGGAACGGAACACGAGAAGTTTGGCTACTGTAAGGACAGTCTCTTGCCAATTCCTTACGAGGGGGAGCGTTCGGTGCGCGCCGTGCTGGAAGGCTTGCAGCAAAAGCATGGCTGGAACCCAGTGTTTGAAGGTGAAAATATTGTTGGATTAGAAAAGGATGGGGCCAATGTGAGCCTTGAGCCCGGGGGGCAACTTGAGCTTTCTGGTGCGCCTTTGGACACCATCCACCAGACCTGTGACGAGGTGAATATCCACCTCAAAGAAGTTAAAGACATTGCTGATGCTGTTGGTGTCGGCTTTATCGGGCTTGGTGCAGCGCCAATCTGGACTCATGAGCAGATGCCGCTCATGCCCAAGGGCCGCTACAAGCTCATGAACGATTATATGCAAAAAGTTGGCACCATGGGCCGCGATATGATGCGGCGCACCTGCACCGTGCAGGTGAACCTTGATTTTGCCTCCGAGGCGGACATGGTCAAGAAGATGCGCGCCGCGATTGCGCTTCAGCCTGTGGCGACGGCGCTCTTTGCCAACTCGCCGTTTTTTGAAGGCAAACCGAATGGCCACAAAAGCTGGCGTAGCCGTGTCTGGCGCGATCTGGATGCTGCGCGTACAGGGATGGTTCCGTTTGTGTTTGAAGAGGGCTTCGGCTTTGAGCGCTGGGTGGAATACGCACTCGATGTGCCGATGTATTTTGTCTATCGTGATGGCAAGTATATCAATGCGTTAGGCCAGTCTTTCCGCGATTTTCTCAAGGGCGAGTTGCCTGCTCTTCCCGGTGAAACGCCAACGCTGTCTGACTGGGCGGATCACCTGACCACACTCTTTCCAGAGGCGCGGATCAAGAAGTATATGGAGATGCGCGGGGCCGATGGCGGACCGTGGCGCAGGCTTTGTGCGCTGCCTGCTTTCTGGGTCGGTCTTATGTACGACGAGAGCGCCTTGGATGCCGCCTTGGACCTGACCAAAGGCTGGGATGTGGAGACACGTGAAGCGCTGCGTGTGGCCTCGTCTGAGCACGGCCTTCATGCGGAAACACATGGCGTGAAGATGTATGATCTTGCGCGCGAAGTTGTGAAAATTTCTGAGGCTGGATTGAAGGCGCGTGGCCGTGAGGGCGCGGGTGGGATGATTCCAGATGAGACCCATTTCCTGAGTGCTTTGCAGGAGTCGCTTGAAAGCGGTGAAGTCCCTGCGGATGAGCTTTTGCGCCGTTACAAGAGCGATTGGGGCGGTGATGTGAGCCGAATTTACGCCGATTATTCTTATTGATTAAGGCAGCGTTCAAGCTGGTTAACGGCGTGCTGCTCTCCCAAAATCGGGGGGGTGATATGCGTGCACAACCCGTGCACATAGCGTGCACCGCCTGAATTGCACTTTTGTTAAGAGAAAATTAGTCAACGCACCGTTCGGTGCTGTCAGGGGTGTGCAAGTTTTGCACGCCCCTTTCTGTTTTACTTTTTGCCGCCGAATTTTGGCTCCGTGCCTGCGCGGAGGCGGTCGATGTTGGCTCGGTGGGTGAAGAACACCAGCACTGTCAGGGCAATGCCGAGCAGCAGGAGCTGATGCGCGCCAAGTGCGGCCATCCAGACCGTTGAGGCGCTTGCGGCAGCGACAGCAGCGAGCGAGGAGATCCGCCAGATTGCGAAGGCCAAGAGCCATGTCGCGCAGACGGCGAGGCCCACAGCCCAGTTGAGCGCAAGTATTAGCCCAATGAATGTGGCGACGCCTTTACCGCCCTTGAAGCGCAGCCAAATGGGGAAGCAATGACCGAGGAACGCCATCAGGCCCGCAAGCTGGGCCGCGTCTTCGCCTGCCATAGCGCGGGCAAGGAGCACAGCGACTGCTGCTTTGCCGCCATCCAGCAGAAGCGTGAGCAACGCGGCGGTCTTGTTGCCTGTGCGCAAGACATTGGTTGCGCCGATATTGCCCGAACCGATGGCGCGCAGATCTCCGAGGTTCATCACGCGAGAGATCAAGACGCCGAAGGGCACGGAGCCGAAGAGATAGCCGATGAGGGCCCAGAGGGCGAGAACAAGGGCGGAGTGTTCGATGAGGGGCATCAGCCGAAGACCTTTTTACCAGCGACATAAGTTGCCACGACTTTACCTTGCAGGCGCTGGCCGTCAAAGGGCGTGTTTTTGGACTTTGACAAAAGCGTGGTGCGATCAAGCACGAAGGGCTTGTTTGGGTCAAAGAGCATCAGATCTGCGGGGGCGCCTTTGCTTAGGCGGCCAGAGGCGAGCTGAAGCCGCTTGGCCGGGTTGAGCGCGAGCGCGCGGAAGAGTTGCGCCAGCGTGAGGCTGCCGGCGTGAACAAGGCGCAGGGCGGCGGGTAGAAGTGTCTCTAGTGCAACCGCGCCAGAAGCGGCCTCGGCATAGGGCAGGCGCTTGCTCTCTTCATCTTGAGGTGTGTGCATCGAACTGATCGTGTCGATGAGGCCGCTTGCGAGGGCCTCGACTGTGGCGAGACGGTCATCCTCAGAGCGCAAGGGCGGCTTCAATTTAAAGAAGGTGCGGTAGTCAGCAACGTCTAGCTCATTGAGCGTGAGATGGTGAATCGAGGTGCCTGCGGTGATATCAAGGCCGTTGCGCTTTGCGCGCTCAAGCGCGGGCAAGGCGCGGGCTGTTGTGATCTGATCCGCGTGGTAGCGCGCGCCTGTCATCTCAAGGAGCGCGATGTCACGATCAAGGCCCATGCGCTCCGCCATGGGCGAGACGGAGGGCAGGCCACGAAGCGTTGCGAACTTGCCAGAGGTGACGGCGGCACCTGCGGAGAGGATCGGCTCTTGGGGGTGTGCTATGACGAGCGCACCGAGGGAGCGGGCGTATGTCAGCGCGCGCTGGAAGACTTTGGTGTTGGTCACGACGGCGTCGCAATCGGAAAAGCCCACAGCGCCTGCGTCCATCAGGAAGCCGATCTCTGTCATTTCTCGGCCCTCGCGCCCCTTTGTGAGCGCGGCGAGGGGGAGGACATTGACGGCGCTGTCTTCATTGGCGCGGCGTTTGACAAACTCGAGCGCTTCGGGCGTGTCGATCGCGGGGGAGGTATCAGGGCGGATGGCCATTGTTGTGACCCCACCAGCGGCTGCAGCGCGGGCGGCTGATGCATAGCTCTCTTTATGGCGCTCGCCCGGCTCGCCGACTTTGACACCGATGTCGACAATCCCTGGGGCGAGGCAGAGGCCATTGCAATCAATTGTTTCGTCAGCTTGGGGTGGCTCGCCCTGACCTGTTGCGGCGATTGCGCCATTCTGCACAAGGAGCCAGCCTGTGCCCTCGGTTTGGGCCTCGGGGTCGATGAGCTTTGCGTTGGTGAAGAGGGTTTTCATATTAGCTCCTTGCGCTCAGCGCAGCGTCGCGGGTCTTTAGGATGAGGCTCGCGCCTGCGGCGGGGTCGGCTTGGTATTTGATCAGGTATTTGTCGCCCGTTTGGGTAACGACTTGCAGGGCGGAGAGCATAGTGCGGGCTTCAGCGACATTGGCGAGCGGGATCACGCGCTCGTCGGGGCCGATGAGCTTTGTGTCGCTCAGTTTCCAGACCATGCCGAGCTGTTCGCTCATCGCGTAAGCGCCGCGCGCGCCAATGGCGAGGACGGAGCCGACGATGCCTGTCCAAGGATGGGGATTGCCGACATAGAAGAGCACACCTGACAGGAGCAACGAACCGAGGGCCGCGAGCAGGATATGCTCTCGGATGTAGGTGCTGCGGGCTGGTGGGAAGCTTGCGATGATCTGGCTCATGAGTTGGCTTCCTCAGCGGTGGGGATATCAGCTTCGTCGGCGATTGTGCCCATGAGGGCGAGGCGGGCGATGTCGATATCGCGCTCGATGGCGCGGGGGTTGGTGAGGTATTTCATTAGCACAGATTGACCTGTTTCAAGATCGAGGCGCAGGTTTTTGTAGAGTTTGCGCTGGGTGGCGTGGATGTCGGCGAGATTGACGGCGGCGTTCTGCTCGGGGGCGTTGCCGTTTTCGTAAATGAGGCGAAGCGATGTTAGGTGCCAGACATCGGCGCGGTGGTTGAGCCAGCTTGTATAGTCATCAAAGATGAAGGCGGAGAAGACTGTCGTGAAGCCCATGATTGGCAGCCAGTATTCGGGCGGCAGTCCGATGAGCGGGCCGAAAACCACAGCGGTCAGAAAGCCGATGATAAGGCTGCGCTGCACAAAGACCCAAATGTCGGGCTGGTATGTGCCAAGGAAGGCCTCGTCATCCAGAAGGGTTGTGACAGGGACGGGCTGCTCAGACATAGGTGTCCTTTGAAGCGGCAGCAGCGCGGCTTTCGCGCAGATTGCGCGCCAGTAGGTCCATCGCGGCCATGCGCACGGCGACGCCCATTTCGACCTGTTCTTGAATGACAGAGCGGGTCACGTCATCGGCAATTTCGCCGTCGATCTCAACGCCGCGGTTCATTGGGCCGGGGTGCATGACGATCGCATCTGGTTTGGCGTGGGCGAGCTTTTCGGCGGTGAGACCGAAGCGGTGATAATACTCGCGCTCGGAGGGGATAAACCCGCCATCCATGCGCTCTTTCTGGAGCCTGAGCATCATCACGACATCGACGCCTTCAAGCCCTTCCCGCATGTCGTCAAAGACTTCGACGCCAAACTCGTCAATCTGGCTCGGCATTAGCGTGGGCGGTCCGATCAGGCGGACGCGATTTTCCATTTTGCCGAGCAGCATGATATTGCTGCGTGCGACGCGGGAGTGGGCGATATCGCCGCAGATTGCGATCGAGAGGCGGTGTAGGCGGCCCTTGGCGCGGCGGATTGTCAGGGCATCGAGCAGCGCCTGAGTCGGGTGTTCGTGGCTGCCATCGCCCGCGTTGAGCACGGCGCAATTGACCTTTTGGGCCAGAAGATCGACCGCACCTGAGCTGCCATGGCGCACGACGAGGAGATCGGGGTGCATGGCGTTGAGAGTGAGGGCCGTATCAACCAGCGTTTCGCCCTTTTTGATAGAGCTTGCGCCCATGGCCATGTTCATCACATCTGCGCCGAGGCGCTTGCCTGCAAGCTCGAAAGACGCCTGTGTGCGGGTCGAGTTTTCAAAGAACATATTGATCTGGGTCAGGCCCGCCAGCGCATCGGAGTGTTTGTGCGCAGAGCGATTGAGCGCAACATATTTGTCGGCCAGATCAAGAATAGAAGTGATGTCGGATTGGGAGAGCGGCTCGATCCCTAATAGGTGACGATGTGCAAAGCTCATGGGCTGTCCCTCGCAAATTTCCTGAGCTTATAAAGCGGGGGCGGGGAGCGTGCAATCTGCTTTCGGTGTTTTGGCGGTCTCAGGGATGCGCTAGGGTGTTTGCATGGAATCGGCACAAGAATACTGGGCGGCGCGGGCGGCTCTTGAATGGCAGGTTGAACTCGGGGCTGATGAGGCGCTGAGCGAAGGGCCTGTGAACCGCTTTGAGCTTGTTGAGAAGGTGAAGGCTAAGCCTGCCTCTGCGAAAGTCGAGGCGGCGCCACATGTGCAGTCTGGATATGTGGAAGCGCCCAAGATTGACGCTGTGGCGGAGGCCCGCACGGCGGCCGAGCAAGCTCAGGATTTGGGCCAGCTGCGTGCGGCGCTGGACCGGTTTGAGCATTGCGAGCTCAAGCGCGGGGCGCGCAACCTTGTGTTTGCCGATGGCGCGGCTGGGGCGCGTGTGATGATCCTTGGCGAAGCGCCAGACCGAGAGGGGGACCGCGAGGGCAAGCCTTTTGTCGGGCAGTCGGCTGCCCTTTTGGGAAAGATGCTTGGCGCGATAGGTCTGAGCCTTGAAGAAAGTGTTTATGTCAGCACAGTGATGCCGTGGCGGCTTTTGAACCAGTCGGGGCCAAGTCCTGACGAGATTGCTATGATGCGGCCCTTTGTGGCGCGGCATGTCGCTTTGGCGAAGCCTGACATCTTGATTCTGATGGGTAATATTGCGTGTGATGCGGCGCTGGGGCAGCGCGGAATTACGCGGCTGCGCGGCACATGGGGCGAGGCGTTTGGCTTGCCTGTGATGCCGATGTTTCCGCCAGAGACTTTGATGCGCCAGCCTGAGCTGAAGCGCGCGGCATGGGCGGATTTGTTAGAGATTAAAGCGAGGCTTGCATGAGCAGAATTGACGAAAGCCGTGAGTTTATTCCCGTGAGGATTGCTGTTTTGACGGTCAGTGACACGCGGGAGCTGGCAGAGGACCGCTCGGGTGATGTGCTTGTGGCGCGGCTGACGGAAGCGGGGCATGTGCTGGCGAAACGCGAGATTGTGCGTGATGAGCGCGGGGATATTGCTCAGCAACTGCGCGACTGGGTGGCCAGTGGTGAAGTTGATGTCATTATCTCGACAGGCGGCACGGGGCTGACAGGGCGGGATGTGACCGTTGAGGCTCATAGGGATGTTTACGAAAAAGAGATCGACGCCTTTGGCACGCTGTTTACGATGATCAGCTTTGGCAAAATCGGAACGAGTGCTGTGCAGAGCCGCGCGACCGCGGGTGTGGCGGGCGGGTGCTATCTCTTCGCGCTGCCAGGCAGCCCAGGAGCGTGTAAGGACGGCTGGGACGACATCCTGAAGTGGCAGCTGGATTATCGTCACCGGCCCTGCAACTTCGTTGAGATCATGCCGCGACTTGAAGAGCACAAGCGACGCAAATGAACGATGTCTTTGAGCCATTGGGCCCTCTGATGGAGCCGCAAGACGGACCTGCTCTGATCAAAGTTGCTGCGATTTATGCCCGCGACACGCATGGCCGCGCGCTGTGCCAGCTTCGGGACGATTTGCCAGGGATTGCTGCCGGCGGGATTTGGGGCCTGTTTGGCGGCAAGGTCGAGGCGGGCGAGACCCTGCGCGCCGCCGCTGTGCGCGAGTTTTTTGAGGAAACGGGGATTGTGATTGCTGAGGGCGATTTGGGCCCTATGGTGCAGGTGGCTTCGCAGACTTTGTCAAACTGGCGGATTTATGTGTTTGAGCTTGCTCGGCCTGTGCGCCCAGACGAGATCAGGCTCGGCGAGGGCGCTGGCTTTGCGTTTTTGACGGAAGCGCAGGTCAGGGACTATGAATTCATCTCGACCTATAAACAGTTTTTTGAAAAGATTTTCGACTGAAACGCAGGTGTCATGCGTATATACTTTGCTATGCCTGCAATTTGCGGCTCTCTGACGTGCCAAAAGGAACATAGATGCGGTTTTTACAGCGTGGTTTGACGGGGCTTTTTATCTTTGCCGTGACGCTCGGGCTTTTGACCTATGGGGCGATCTTGGTGCGCGGTGCTGTTGAGGACCGTATGAGCCAAGAGGCGCGTGTGCCGCCAGCGCGCGAGCGGGTTTTTTCTGTGAATGCTCAACGGGTTGTCACAGAAACGCTGACGCCTGTGATTTCGGCTTATGGCGAGGTGAAAAGCCTGCGGACGCTGGAGATCCGTCCTGCTGTTGGCGGCACTATCGTTGAAATGAGTGAGACATTTGTTGAAGGTGGCAGCTTTGCGGCGGGCGAAGTCATGCTCAAGATTGATGATGCAGATGCGCGCGCGGCGTTTGAGCGGGCGGAGGCTGACCAGATGGATGCTGAGGCCGAGGGGCGCGATGCGGCCCGCGCTCTTGCTTTGGCGGGCGATGAGCTGCGCAATGCTGAGGAGCAGGCGGCCTTGCGCGAGCGTGCGCTCGTGCGTCAACGGGATCTGAAAGCGCGGCGTGTGGGAACAGATGCGGCTGTGGAGGCGGCAGAAATTGCTGCGAGCGCGGCCAAGGCCGCGGTTTTGACGCGCAGGCAGGCTTTGGCGCAGGCCGAGGCGCGGCTTGACAGTTCGGCCACGCGGCTGGCGCGGGCGGGCATCCAGCTCTCCGAGGCGGAGCGGCGGCTTGCAGAGACAGAGATCACTGCGCGGTTCGACGGGGTCTTGAGCAGTGTGAACGCGGTTGAGGGGCGTCTTGTGAGCGCCAACGAACGGCTGGCGGAGTTTGTGGACCCTGATGCGCTTGAAGTGGCGTTTCGGGTTTCGACACAGGATTATGGGCGGCTTCTGGAGGCGGACGGGCGTCTCAAGACTGCCAAGCTTGATGTGATTTTGGAAGATTTCGGGACCGACCTTGCGACAGAAGCGCGGCTAAGCCGTGCAGGGGCGGCCAATCTGGGCGGCGAAACGGGCCGTGCGCTCTTTGCTCAGCTGGCCGAGGCCAAGGGCTTTAAACCTGGTGACTTTGTTGGGGTGCAGATTGAAGAGACGCCGATTGAGGCCGTTTCGCTCATCCCTGCTACGGCGCTGGGGACCGACGGCTCTGTGCTGCTGATTGGTGAGGGTGGACGCCTTGAGCTTGTTCAGGTGCAGCTTTTGCGGCGACAGGGGGACAGTGTGATCATCCGCGCGCCCGAACTTGCGGGGCAGCTTATTGTCTCAAAGCGCACGCCTCTTTTGGGCGCCGGGATCAGTGTGACGGCTGTCGAGGCTGGGGCAGAAGCTGTGGCGCCTGCGGCTCCAGAAATGATCGAACTCAGTGAGGAGCGGCGCGCCAAGCTTGTGGCGGCTGTTGCGGCCAACAAGATGATGCCCAAGGATGTGCAGGAGCGGCTTTTGACGCAGCTTCAGGCGGCTGAAGTTCCGCTGAAGATGGTGGAGCGGATTGAAAGCCGCATGGGGGGATAAGACATGCGCGATGTGGGGCTGATCGGCGGGATTATCTCGTATTTTACGCGCCACAGAACTGTGGCCAACCTGCTTTTGGTGAGCCTGATTGTGGCGGGTCTTGTGGCGATGCCACGAATGCGTGCGCAGTTTTTTCCTGATGTCATTGTTGATAATGTCTCCGTCAGTGTCACATGGGAAGGCGCTGGCGCAGAAGATGTCGACGCGGGGATTGTGCAGGTTTTGGAGCCTGCTCTTCTGACCGTTGAGGGCGTGGCTGAGGCGACATCTGTATCGCGTGAAGGCTCTGCGCGGATTGATCTTGATTTTGAACCCGGCTGGGATATGGCGCGCGCGGCTGACGATGTTCAGGCAGCGGTGGATTTTGTCACGCTTCTGCCCGATGAAGCGGATGATCCAAAAGTCGAGCGGGGCGTTTGGCGCGACCGTGTGACCGATGTTGTGATCACGGGGCCTGTGGGCGCGGACCAGCTGGCGCGGTTTGCCGATGAATTTGTGGCGCGGCTTTTTCAGGAAGGTGTAACGCGCACCACGATCCGCGGCGTTGCAGGCCAAAAGACCAATGTGATTGTCTCCACGCGCGACTTGATCGAACACGATATTACCTTTGCCCAAATCGCGGGGGCGATTGGGGAAGAGGTGAATGCTGACCCTGCTGGTGATGTGACTGGGGCCAATGCGCGGGTGCGCACGGGCGTGGAGAAGCGCAGCCCTGAGCAGATATCCCAAATCGTGATCAAGGCGCTGGCCGATGGCTCCAAGCTGACGATTGGCGATGTGGCGCGCCTAGAGGTCGAGGGTGCGCTTCGGGGCGAGACATATTTTGTGGGAGAAAACCCCGCTATTTCTGTGCGGGTGGATCGCTCGGCGAGCGGGGATGCGATTGGCATTCAGCATTCTGTCGAGAAGGTTGCTGCGGCGCTTGAGGCGACGCTTCCCCCCGATGTTTCGATTGATCTTATTCGGACACGGGCCGAGGCCATTACGGGGCGTCTCGACATTCTGCTCGACAACGGCTTGATGGGGCTTGGTCTCGTGGTGGCGCTGCTGTTTTTGTTTCTCAATGCACGTACCGCGCTTTGGGTTGCGGCGGGTATTCCTGTTTCGATGTTGGCTGCGATTGCGCTGATGTTTGCATGGGGGCTGACGATCAATATGATCTCGCTGTTTGCGCTGATCATCACGCTTGGCATTGTTGTGGACGATGCGATTGTAGTTGGCGAGCATGCGGATGCGCGGCTCAGGAAGCTGCGTGAGGGGCCTGTGGAGGCAGCAGAAAACGCCGCGAAGCGGATGGCGCTGCCTGTGTTCTCAGCCACGTTGACCACTGTCATTGCGTTCTTTGCACTCACCTTTGTGGAGGGCCGCTTTGGCGATCTGATTTCGGATATTCCTTTCACTGTAGTGGTCGTCTTGCTGGCCAGTTTGGTGGAGTGTTTCCTCATTCTCCCCAACCATATGGCGCACTCACTGAAGCATGCGTTTGAGACCCATTGGTACGATTTGCCCAGCCGAGTTGTGAACCGCGGTTTTGAGCATGTTCGGGAGCGTTATTTCCGCCCTGCCATGGTTTGGGTTGTGAAGCTACGCTACCCTGTTTTTGCGGGTGTGATCCTTGTGCTGGCGAGCCAAGTTGCGTTGTTTGTGCGCGGCGATGTGCAGTGGCGCTTTTTCAATGCGCCTGAGCGCGCGTCTATTTCGGGCAATTTTGCCATGGTCCCGGGCGCAAGCCGCGAGGATACTTTCACGATGATGCGCTTGCTTCAGCAGACGGTGAATGAGCTCGGGGCGGAGTATGAGGCGAAGCATGGCAGAAACCCGATTGATTATGTGCTGGCGCAAGTGGGCGGCAACACATGGCCGCCGCTCGCGGGCGCAGATACCAAAGAGCCTGACGAGCTTGGCGCAGTGGCGATTGAGCTGATTGATGCGGATTTGCGACCCTATTCGAGTTTTGCTTTTCTGGCCGAGTTGCAAGACCGCTTGCCGACCCATCCACTTCTGGAAACCGTAAGCTTTCGCGGCTGGCGCTCTGGGCCGGGGGGCTCAGCGCTTGATGTTCAGTTCTTTGGTGCAGATGCGAATACGTTGAAGGCGGCGAGCGAGGCTTTGAAAGAGGCGGTTGTTCAATATCCCGAAGTCAGCGGTGTTGAGGACGATTTGGCCTATGATAAAGGCGAGTTTGTGCTGGACTTGAGCGCGCAGGGACAATCGCTTGGATTTACCATTGATGGCGTGGGCCGCGAGTTGCGCCACCGCTTGAGTGGTCTTGAGGCGGCGACTTATCCTGACGGTGCGCGCTCGGCCACGATCCGAGTGGAGCTGCCTGACGACGAGGTGACGGCGGACTTTATATATCGCACACAGATGCGCGCGCCGAACGGGCAATACGTTGCACTCTCGGATGTTGTGAGCGTGCGGGAGCAGGCGGGCTTTTCCACCATTCGGCGCGAAAACGGGCTGCGCACTGTTTCTGTCACAGGGGACATATCCGAAGATGATGCAGCGCGGGCAGCGGAGATTGTTCAGGCGCTTCAGGACACGATCCTGCCCGATATTGCTTCTCAGTATCAGGTCGAGTGGCGGCTTTCTGGGCTGTCCGAGCAGGAGGGCGATTTTCTCAACGATGCTTTGACTGGGTTTATCCTGTGTCTTGTGGGGATTTATCTTGTCTTGGCTTGGGTCTTTGCAAGCTGGACGCGGCCTGCCGTTGTGATGGCGATTATTCCTTTCGGGCTTGTCGGGACAATCTATGGCCATGCCGCTTGGGATGTCCCTTTGAGCATGTTCACGGTTGTTGGCTTGCTCGGCATGACAGGGATTATCATCAACGACTCGATTGTTCTGATCACCACGATTGACGACTACGCTGAAGAGCGCGGCCTGATTCCGTCGATTGTTGATGGCGCGGTGGACCGCTTGCGGCCCGTTCTTTTGACCACTTTGACGACAGTTCTGGGCCTTGCACCGCTGCTTTATGAGACAAGTCAGCAGGCGCAATTCCTCAAGCCGACGGTGATCACGCTGGTCTATGGTCTCGGTTTTGGGATGGTTCTTGTGCTGTTGATTGTGCCTTCGCTGATCGCGATGCAGGCTGATTTTTCAAAGCAGATCAGAAGTTTGCGGCGGGCTTTGCGCGCCAAGGATGCCCGCGCCGTTCAGCTTCCCGTCGGTGTCGGGGCGGCGCTGATTGGACTGTGGTTTGCGCTGTCGTTGGGCTGGTTTGCTGTGGTGGGGCAGTTTGCGCCGCTGATCGGTTGGCTGGCTGCGGCCAGTACAGCGCTCGGAGCGCTGGGTGTGTTTCTGGCTGGGGTGGCTGTGATTGTCGCTTTGGTTGCCTTGACGGGCGTAACTCTGTTGGCGCGGGCTCAGTCGCAGCCCTGAATATCAATAGCATTGTCTGTGCCGATCAGCGTCAGGCGCAGGGCTGATCTGTTGAGGGCAAAGGCACCGCTGAGCGCGTGGATGAGCTCTGTTTTTAGAGTTAGGGTCTGGCCGCTGCGGCTGACCTCTGGGTCTGTGGCCCAAACGAGGGGATCGCCTGTCTCGATTGCAGCGTCTTCCGCTCCGCCGAGATGCGGCAGGCTGGCGGTCACTGTGAGCTGGATGCCACGCTCTCCAAGAGTTGTGTTGCAGCTCACGTGTTGAGCGCCTGTGCGCGGTACAGTGGCGAGCGCTGTTTTGATGGCTTGGGTGGCGGCTGTGCTGTCTGCTTTGATTGTCTCATCCACCACGATTTGAAACGGTACGCAGATGTCTTTGCAAACGCCGATATCCACTGTGCCTTTGACGCGGATCGGTTTGTCCGAGGTCTTTGGCGTCAGGGAGATCGGGAGCACGAGGCGCCCTGTGTAGATGATTGAGCGCATACCGTTCTGGCTATAGACAGTTGGCCGCGGCCAAGCGGGTGTGGCACTCGCGAGGTTGCGCGACCCCTGCCAATTGAAGCTTGGCGGGATGCCCGCATCACCTGGTGCACGCCAATAGGTGTGCCAGCCTTCTGCCAATGTGATCTCAAGTGCAGCAATGCGGGTGCCGTCAGGCTCGACCCAGCCATGTAAGACGCGGGTTTGGGCCTTGTCGGCATAGGGGTTGGCCAGCGCAGGGAGTGCGAGGAGGGCGAGGAGAAGTGCGAGCGTTTTTGTCATTTGCCTTAGATGGGCCAAAGCGTGCGAAACGACAACTCACAATAGAGCGAGAAAGATTTCGGGGGCGGGCCTTGTGGGCGGCTGGGCGGCTTGGATAGAATGAGGCAAAAGCCAAATGGAGCAAAACGGTGCGTGACGAGAGCGATCTGACAGGGCAACTTCTGATTGCGATGCCCGATATTGGCGATCCGCGGTTTGAGCGTTCTGTGATCCTGATTTGTGAGCATTCGGCGGAGGGCACGATGGGGCTTATCCTGAACAAGCCGTCAAGTGATGTCTCATTCCATGACCTTGCCGAACAGCTTGAGCTTGGCACGCCTGAAGCTGCGCAACAGGTCAATTTCGGTGGGCCTGTCGAGATGGGCCGCGGATTTGTGCTTCACTCCAGCGAATATGTGTCAGGGCGCTCCAGTCATCTGGTTCTGGAGGGGCTGCGGCTCAGCACATCTCTGGATGTGCTTGAAGATATGGTCACGGGCACAGGGCCGAGCGCGGCACTCTTGATGCTGGGTTATGCAGGCTGGGGCGCGGGACAGCTTGAAGCCGAAATCCTTGCCAATGGTTGGTTGAGCGGGCCAGCTGATGCGGCGTTTGTTCTCAGCGGTGGCGGCGAAGAGATGTGGAGCGCGGCGTTGAAGCGGCTTGGCGTCAATCCTCTGCTTCTCTCCGCGACGGCTGGGCGCGCCTGAGCCTTCCTCTTTTCCAGAAATATCCCGAGCAAGCCTTGAACAGGTCTAGCGTGGTGCGGCAGCGCGGGAGAGCCGATCATTGATGGCAAGCCCAATGCCGCGCGCGGGGATAGGCGAGACGGCGATTTTGCTGGCCTGCGCATCCAACGTGCGCAGCATTGCGAAGAGATTGGCCGCGGCTTCGCGCAAGTCGCCTGCAGGGGAGAGATTAAGCGCAGCATTCTCAACTGGGCCAAAGCCGAGGAGGGCCTCGTCGGCTGCAGGGGCTGTCACGTTGAGGCGCAGCACGGCGTCGGGGGCATAATGCGAGGCGAGTTGGCCCGGTGCCGTTATGGCGGCAGGCGTTGTGGCTTCTGTGAGGGGGGTCCCAAGCGCAGCTTCCAGCATCTCGCGGGTTATTGAGCCGTGGCGCAAAAGCGTGGGCGTGCCGGCGAGGCCGACGATCGTGCTTTCCAGCCCGATCTCGGCTGCGCCACCCTCTAGAACGGCTGCGACGCGGCCTTCCAGCCCCTGAAGCACATGCTGGGCTGTGGTTGGGCTGATTTTGCCTGAGGGGTTGGCCGACGGGGCCGCCACAGGGCCGTCAAAGGCTTCCAGAAGTGCTTGCGCAACAGGATGTGCAGGGCAGCGGACGGCCAGAGTATCAAGACCTGCCGTCACAAGGCTGGCAATGCCGTGGCCGTCCCGCAAAGGCAAAACCAGCGTCAGAGGGCCAGGCCAGAACGCGGCGGCGAGGCGAGCGGCCATGTCAGACCATTCGACATAGCGCGCGGCATCGGTTGGGTGGGCAACATGGACGATGAGCGGGTTGAAACTTGGGCGGCCTTTGGCGGCGTAGATGCCAGCGACGGCCTCGCCATTGCAGGCGTCTGCACCGAGGCCATAGACTGTTTCTGTCGGCAGTGCGACACGCTCGCCCGCGCGCAGAAAGGCGGCAGCCTCTGCGATACCAGCAGCGTCAGCGGAAAGAAGATGGGTGGATGATAAAGTCATGACGCCGCGTTATTGCAGAATTGGGATTTGAAAGCTTGTAGGTCAGGGGTGAGGGCTTGCCAAGCGGTGCTTTGCGGGCCGAAGAAGGAGAAGACCATGAGCTTTCGTGCCCCCGTTCAAGACTATGAATACATCATGCGCCATATCGTTGGATATGGCAAAGTCAGCGCCACTGAGCGCTTTGAAGAGGCGGGAGAGGAACTGACCTCGGCTATTTTGACCGAAGCGGGACGGCTCTGTGAAGAGGTTTTGTCTCCGCTTCAGCGCAATGGGGATCTGGACCCTGCGCGCCTTGAAGACGGTGTTGTGCACACCTCAACAGGTTTTGCCGAGGGCTACAAAGCGATCCGTGAGGGTGGCTGGATTTCGGTGGCGGCGAGCCCAGAGTATGGCGGTATGGGGCTGCCCATGGCTGTGACCACGGCTGTCAACGAGATGATGAGCGCCGCGTGTCTGAGTATCGCGCTTAACCCTTTGATGACGCAGGGCCAGATCGAGGCGTTGGAGCATCACGCCAGTGAGGAGATCAAGGCGATCTATCTGCCCAAGCTCGTTTCGGGGGAGTGGTGTGGCACGATGAACCTGACCGAAGCGCAAGCGGGCAGCGATGTGGGCGCACTGTCGAGCAAGGCGGAGGACAATGGCGACGGCACTTATGCGATCACGGGCCAGAAAATATATATCAGCTGGGGCGATAACGACTTCAGCGAAAATGTTTGCCATCTCGTGCTGGCCCGTCTTCCCGGGGCGCCTGCGGGGACAAAGGGGATCAGCCTGTTTCTGGTTCCGAAGTTCTTACCAGATGCTTCTGGTGAGGCGGGCGAGGCGAACAGCCTGCATGTTGTCAGTCTTGAACATAAGCTCGGTCTGCACGGCAGTCCCACAGCTGTGATGCAGTATGACGGCGCGACTGGCTGGCTTGTTGGTCCTGAGGGCGGTGGTATGGCCGCGATGTTTACGATGATGAACAACGCGCGGCTTGGCGTTGGTTGTCAGGGAATTGGCGCCGGCGAGGGCGCGTACCAAAAGGCGCTGGCTTATGCCAAAGAGCGCAAACAAGGGCGCACGCCTGTTGCGGGCGGCACAGGCGCTATTATTGATCATGCGGATGTGCGGCGGATGTTGGCAACAATGCGCGCCGAGCTTTTTGCGGCGCGCTGCATTGCGATGGCCAATGCTGTGGCGATTGATATGAGCCATGCCACGAGCGAGCCTGACTGGGCGGCGCGGGCGGCTTTGCTCACGCCGATCACCAAGGCTTTTGGCACGGATACGGGCATCAAAGTGGCTGAGATCGGTGTGCAAGTGCATGGTGGTATGGGCTTCATTGAGGAGACGGGTGCTGCGCAATATTCGCGCGATGTGCGTGTCACTGCGATTTATGAGGGCACCAACGGCATCCAGTCTATGGACCTTGTTGGGCGCAAGCTGATGGATGGGGGCGAGGCGGCGCATACGCTGATCGACGAGATGCAGCGTTTTGCCGAAGAGGCGCGCGCCACGCGGCCACGTATGGCGGGGCTGATCTGGAACGCGACCGAAACTCTGCGCGAAGCAACCGAGTGGATGGTGTCACAGAAAAGTATGACCGCGCGGTTTGCTGGGTCTGTGCCCTTTCTGGCGGCTTATGCGCGCGTATTGGGCGGGTATTACCATCTCTGCGCCGCTGTCTCGGAAGGCTCTAATGGCCCGCGCACCAAGCTTGCACGGTTTTATATCAACCGCTTGTTGCCAGAGTATAAGGCGCTACTGGATCATGCTATGCAGGGCGATGCAGACCTTTACGCCCTTGATATCGAGGATTTTGACGTCGCATGAGAGATGATTTGCAGGGCATAAGATATCCATGGCCAGACGCGCCCGAACCGGGCGGGTGGATCGAAGTGGCCGAGGGGGTGCTCTGGATACGCTTGCCGCTTCCGATGGTGCTCGATCATGTCAATGTCTACGCGCTCGACGAGGGCGACAGCTGGACGCTGATTGACACGGGTTTTCATACCAAGCGCTCTGTTATGATGTGGGAAGAGCTTCTAAAGACGGCGCTGGGCGGCAAGCCTGTGAGCCGTGTTATCCTGACGCATCATCACCCTGATCATATCGGGATGGCGGGCTGGTTTATGGAGCGGGGCGCAAGCCTCTGGGCCTCTCGCACCGCTTGGCTTCTCTCAAGGATGCTTATTCTCGATGTGGAAGATGAGGCGACGCCGCAGGCAGAGACCTTTTGGCGTGAAGCGGGGATGGACCCTGACATTCTCGCAAAGCGGATGAGCGAGCGGCCTTATAACTTTGCCGATGTTTGCGCGCCTATTCCTGTGGGCTATACGCGGCTCAAAGAAGGCGATGTGCTTCATGCAGGTGGGCGCAGCTGGGATGTGCGCGAGGGCAACGGCCATGCGCCAGAGCATCTGACGTTCTGGAGCCGTGAAGACAACCTTGTTCTGTCTGGCGATCAGATTATCTGTTCGATCAGCCCTAACATCGGCGTCTATCCGACCGAGCCTATGGCGGACCCTGTGGGTGACTGGATCGCCTCTTGCGAGAAATTTTCGGAGCTCGCCCATGAGGACCATATTGTCCTCGCGGGTCATAAGCGGCCCTTTACGGGGCTGCCATTTCGGATGCGACAACTGAGGGAAAATCATGTTCATGGGCTGGACCGTTTGGCCGCCTTTATTGAGGCGCCGAAGACGGCTGTTGAGTGTTTTCCAGTGCTTTTCAAACGAAAAATTGACCAAGGTACTTACGGATTGGCCCTTGTGGAAGCTGTCGCGCACCTTAATCATTTGCTATTAGAAGGCCGTGCAGAGCGAAAGCTTGGTGAAGATGGCGCATGGCTGTGGAGTAGCAAGGGGTAGGTTTATGAGCGATATGATTGTCACGTCGGCGGAAGCGATGGAGGCAGAAGCCCTGCCCAAGCGGCACGAGGCGCATTGTAAGCCGCAAAATAAGGCGGGCGAAATGCCCAGCACAGTGACCCATAAACCTGTTGCACAGAAGAGCCCTGCAGAGTGGGCACATGAGCGGCTGATTCTCTATATTCAGAATTTTGAAGAGCAGCTCGACAACGAACACGAAGTTGCCATGGGCTTTACTGGCGGTGACGCTGGTGTCCTTCGGATCGAAGGCATGGGCTTTTTTGACCCTGACATGGTCACGTTTTACGGAAGTGATGCGAGCGGGGCCAAGACCCAGCTGGTACAGCATGTGAGCCAGCTTAATGTCATGCTGCGGGCGCTCCCAAAAGAAGTGCCTGCCGCGGCGCCAAACCGTATCGGCTTCAGGCTTGCCAAAGCGCTGGAAGAGGGCGAGGCTTAAAAATGCTGCGACTGCGCGGCAATCTAGTGACAGGCTCGCGCAAATAAAGTATCTAGCGGCAAACGCGAATTAGGAGACAGTTATGAGCGACCACAAGCACGGCGAAATGGATACCAAAGTTCAAGAAGAAACGTTTAGCGGCTTCATGACTTGGGTCACGCGTACGGCAATTTTCTGCATCTGTTTGTTGATCTTTGCTTACATGGTCAACGGCTGATTTAATGCGCTGTTTTTTCAAGGTTTTTGTGGCGCTGTGTTTGGCGCTGACAGTTTCGGCGTGTTCCAAGCCCGCAGCTTGGGCCTCTGACGAAGACCTTGCGAAAGTGCAGTATCGTGACGCTGGGCCCACAAAGCTCACGCTGTTTACGATGATCAACAACCGTTCTGGGACGGGGGCGCATACATCCCTGATGATCTCAGCGAGTCAGCGCGTGATCTGGGATCCTGCGGGAAGTTTTTATCACCCGTCTATTCCTGAGCGCAACGACGTGCTCTTTGGCATCAGCCCACGGGTGGCTGATGTCTATACGCGGTATCATGCGCGTGAGACGTTTCATGTGATTGTCCAAGAGTTAGAAGTCTCGCCTGATGTGGCGGAAAAAGCGCTTCGACTGGCGCTTGCAAGAGGCAATGTTGGAGATGCGCAATGTGCGCTGTCGACATCGGGGATTTTGAGCCAACTTTCTGGCTTGGAAAGTGTCAGTGTTGGTTGGTATCCGAAAAAGCTTGCCGAACAGTTCGGGGCTTTGCCGGGTGTGACTGAGCGCAAGCTTTATGAATATGACAACGCTGATTTGCGCGCCTACGATCCTGCACTTGTCAAAATCAACTAACTGAAAAGATAGAGCGCTAGGTAGAGCGTGGTTGCGCCCGCAGTGATGGAAACAATCACTGAGCGGAACCATAGGCCTGCGCTGAGCGTCGCGAATGCGGCGAGGCCACGGGGCAGATCAAAGCTGCCGCCTGTGGCGGCGGGCCAGATGATCATCGGGGCTATGAGCGCGGGAAGCACGGCGACGGCCGTATAGCGCAGATGGCGCAGGAGCCATTCGGGCAGCGGCCTGTCGCCGACAAGTCCGAGGAACGTAAAACGCAGCATAAAGCTACCCGCGGCAAGGGCGGCTATGACATACCAGAGTTCTGGACGTTCGATCATTTGAAGAGCCCCCGTTTGGTGAGCATGAGCTCGGCTTGTGCGCCTGTGATCATCCCCAAGCTGGCCGCGATGATGAGGCCAAGGTTGAAGGGAACCCATGTCAGGCTGAGTGCAGATAGGCTGGCCACAAGCGCGGCGGCGAGATGGGCGGGTGTGCGCATCATCGGGGCGATGATGGCGAGGAATGTGATCGGCACAGCAAAGTCGAGCGCTGCACTTTCAGGGATTTTCTCGCCAATGAGGGCGCCCACGAGGGTCATCAGATACCACATCGGGATTACGGGGATGCAGGTTGCGAAGAAGTAGGTTGTGCGCTCTTTGAGGCTCCAGCTCGGGTTGCGCTCAAACGCTGCCACAGAGCATGCGTAGGACTGATCTACTGTGAGATATGCCACAAGTGCCCGCTGCCAGAGGGGCGCGGCGCCCAAGTGGGGCGTGAGGGAGGCCGAGTACATTGCCATGCGCAGATTGACCGCGAGGCCAGAGAGCAGCGCGATTACGGCGGGGGCATTTTCATTGAGAAGCTGAAGCGTGGTAAATTGGGCCGCACCTGCTATGACCGCTATTGAAAAGAGGAGCGTCTCGGCGATGCTGAGGCCTGCTTCTGTTGCGACGACCCCAAAGACGATCGCAAAGGGCGTGACCACAAGGATAAACGGCGCCGCGTCGCGTATGCCTTGCTGAAGCGGCGTTTTTGGTGTGGTTGAGCGCATGGCTTGCCTCTACATTGGGTGCAATCGGGCTAGCGCGTTTTGGGGGGCAAGGTAAATGGGCAAAGAGATAGAGACGGAGAGTTATATTCTTGCGCCTGATCCTTATGCAGCGCGCCTCACACGGGCCGTTACAGGGCGCGACCAGAACGGTGAGATTACCGAAATCAACGTGGTAGAAGAGCGGCCTTTGACGATCTTTCTGAACGCGCGTGAGATTGTTACAGCGATGACGATTGGGGATTATCCAGAGTATCTGGCGCTGGGATTTCTACGCAATCAGGGCATGATCACTGATGCCGACAAAGTCCTTGGTGTGGAGTATGACGAGGAGTCGGAAGCTGTTGTTGTGCGCACGGATCAGCGAACGCGCTTTGAGGACAAGCTTGAGAAAAAGACACGCACCTCTGGCTGCGCTGTTGGGACTGTTTTTGGGGACATGATGGAGGGTCTGGAGGGGCTGAAGCTGCCTTCGGGTGAAGTGAAGCTGTCTGATCTTTATGCGCTGAGTGGGAAGATCAACCGGACGCCGTCGATCTATCTCAGTGCAGGAGCGATCCATGGCACTGTGCTGTGCGAAGGCGGCAGGCCACTGGTTTATATGGAAGATGTTGGACGGCACAATGCTGTTGATAAGGTTGCGGGGTGGATGTTTTCTGAGGGTATTTCGCCTGAGGGGAAGCTTCTTTACACCACGGGGCGGCTCACCAGCGAGATGGTTATCAAGACTGCGCTGATGGGTATTCCTGCGCTGGTGTCGCGCTCGGGCTTTACCGCTTGGGGCGTTGAAATTGCGCGGCAGGTGGGGCTGACGCTTGTTGGGCGGATGCGGGGGCATCGGTTTGTTTGTCTTTCGGGCGATGAACGGCTTGTTTGGGATGCGGACCCCGCGTCTGTGCCAGAGGAGCCGCGGAAAAGCGGGCGTAAGGGGGCGGTATGACTGGGCCAGCAGGCGTTATTTTGGCGGGTGGTCTCGCCACGCGGATGGGCGGCGGGGACAAGTGCCTTTTGCCGCTGGGAGGGGCGCCGATGCTTGAGGGCATTATTGCGCGACTTCAGCCACAAGTGAGCGCTTTGGCTTTGAATGCCAATGGAGATGCGGCGCGGTTTGCGCGCTTTGGGCTGCCTGTTGTGGCCGACAGTGTCGAGGGCTTTGCGGGGCCGCTTGCGGGCGTCTTGGCGGGGCTTGATTGGGCGGCGGAACAGGGCATTGAGAGTATTGTGACGGCAGCGGGGGATACGCCCTTTTTTCCGCAGGATCTTGTGGCGCGGTTTCTTGTGGCCACTGAGGGCATGGAGCATCCGCTCGCACTCGCGGCGACGCCTGACGGACGGCAGCCAACCTTTGGGCTTTGGCCTGTGGCGCTGCGTCATGATCTGCGCGCCGCGCTTGAGGGCGGGTTGCGCAAGGTTGTGATGTGGACCGATACACATGGCGGGCGTGTGGCGGAATTTGACGGAGCAGGCGATCCGTTTTTTAATATCAATACGCCAGAGAATTTGGCGAAGGCAGAGGCGAGCTTATGAAACTATACGGGGTCGTCGGTTGGAAGAACGCAGGCAAGACAGGGCTTATGGAGCGGCTGGTTGCTGAGATTTGCGCGCGTGGGATTACTGTTTCGACGGTGAAACATGCCCATCATGCCTTTGATGTCGACCATGAGGGCAAGGATAGCTACCGCCACCGCGCGGCTGGGGCGAGTGAAGTTTTGCTCGCGTCACGCAAGCGCGTTGCGATTATGCAAGAGATGCGCGGTGCCCCTGAGCCGAGCCTTGAGGCGCTTCTGGCGCGGCTCTCGCCTGTCGATCTGGTTTTGATTGAAGGGTATAAGCGCGACAACCACCCTAAAGTGGAGGCGTTTCGCGCCGAGACGGGCAATAGCCTGATTGCGACGGATGACCCGACCGTGAGAGCTGTGGCCTCAGACACACCTATAGTGCTGGACCGGCCCGTTTTTGACCTGAATGACACCAAAGCGGTTGCAGATTTCATCTTGGCAGAGGTCGGGCTTTGAGCCTTTTTGACAAGGTTATTATTGTCGATTGGTCGGGCGGAAACGACCGTGGGGCAAGCCCGAAGAAAGACGCGATTTGGGCCTGTGTGGCGGGGGAGATTCCTGTTTATTTGCGCAACAGGGCACTCGCGGAAGACTGGATCGGCACACAGATTGCGGCCTGTCAGGGGCGGGTGCTGATCGGCTTTGATTTTCCGTTCGGGTACCCTGAAGGTTTTGCTGAGGTCGTAACGGGGCAGGCTGATGCGCTGGCGCTTTGGACGTGGTTTGAGGCGCGGGTTGAGGACAGTCCGAAGGCGAACAATCGGTTCGATTTGGCGGGGGAGTTGAATCGCCACTTTGCGGGCGTGGGCCCGTTTTGGGGCAATGCTTTGGCGCGCGAAATTGTTGATTTGCCGCGCAAAGGCCGCTCGCGATATGGCCACGGGATGCGCGAAAAGCGGGCCGCGGAGGCGCAAGCCAAGGGGGCCTTTGCCTGCTGGCAGATGTCTGGGGCTGGCTCTGTGGGCGGGCAGACGATGATGGGGCTGCCTGTGCTGGCTCGGTTGCGCGCGCGGTTTGAGGCAGCCGCTTGGCCGTTTGAGCCTTGGCGAGAGGCGCGTGTGGTTTTGGCAGAAGTCTGGCCCTCATTGATTGCGCAGAGTGTTGTGCGTCAGCAGGTGGAGGGCGAGATCAAGGATGCGGCACAGGTACGGGTTCTTGCTGGGAAGATCGCGGGCTTGTCTGACACTGTGCTTGCGGCCATGTTGGACGTAACGGAGCCGCGCGCCTTAACGGAAGGCTGGATTCTAGGGCTGGGACGGGAGGCTGACCTTGACTGCAGAGAATAAGACAGGATTGAAGCCGCCGCCCCTGCGCGACGATTGTTTTGCACTGCCTGCGGGCGTGGACTGGACTCCTGTGGAGGAGGCTTTGGCAGGGTTGCAGGCGCGGCTTCATGCCGTGGTTGGGCAGGAGAGTGTGCCGCTTTATGCAGCGTTAGGGCGCGTGTTGGCGGCGGATGTTGTGGCCAAGCGATCAAATCCTCCCCTGCCGAACGCGGCTGTGGATGGGTACGGCTTCGCATATGATGCATTGGGAACGGGGGATCAGCTCTTGCCGCTGATTGAGGGGCGGGCGGCGGCGGGTGTGCCGCTTGGCCATGCGGTTCCGTACGGATCAGCGGTTCGCATCCTGACGGGTGCGGCGCTTCCTGAGGGGGTTGATACGGTCATTCTGGAAGAGGATGTGAACGCCAGCTCAGGCGAGATTGCCTTTCGTGCAGGTGTGAAGCCGCGCGCCAACACGCGCAAGGCGGGAGAAGATGTGGTGCAGGGCAATGTGATTTTGCAACAAGGGCAGCGGCTTGGACCTGCAGAGCTTGCGCTCGCCTCGGCGACAGGGCTCGGCGCTGTGACTGTTTTCGAGCGCCTGCGCGTCGGAGTTCTTTCGACGGGTGATGAGCTTGTCGAGCCAGGGGAGGTGGCGGGCGCAGGGCAGATTTATGATGCCAATCGGGTTATGTTATTGGGGCTCGTGGCCGAGATGGGCTTTGTGCCTGTAGACTTGGGGCGCGTGGGCGACAGGCGTGAGACGCTGCGCCAACGTCTCAATGAGGCAGCAAAATTGGCGGATGTGATCCTGACCTCTGGTGGTGCATCCAATGGCGATGAGGACCACATGTCTGCGCTCTTGCGCGAGGCGGGGGCAATGCAGGAATGGCGTATCGCTGTCAAGCCAGGACGACCTCTGGCCCTTGGCATGTGGGACGGCACGCCTGTTTTCGGGCTACCGGGGAACCCTGTTGCGGCGCTTGTGTGTACGCTTGTCTTTGCGCGCCCAGCTATGGGCGTGTTGGCAGGGCGTGAATGGGAGGTGCCGCAGGGCTATCTGCTGCCAGCTGCCTTTGAGAAAAACAAGAAGGCCGGCCGACGCGAGTTTTTGAGGGCGCGTGTGCGCGATGGGGCTGTTGAAGTCTTTGCGAGCGAAGGCTCGGGACGGATCAGTGGGCTGAGCTGGGCTGATGGGCTTGTTGAGCTGCCTGACGGGGCGCTGCACGTCACGCGTGGCACAGAAGTGCGCTATATCCCTTATAGCAGTTTTCTTTAGTCAAACACGCCTGCGATACGGCCCAAGAGCATGAACGCGCGCGCCGTGCGGGTGTTGGCGAGCTCGGAAATTTCGGTGTCGCTAGCCTCAGATTCAAACTGGGTGAAACTTTTATCAAAGCGGCGCAGGAAGTGATGCACGGCGTCGCGGAAAATTGGGTCTTCACGCATACGGCCAGAGGCAAGCGCGAGCGATGAGCGGTCTCGGACGCCACCCAGCGCAGCTATCTGACGCCCCTGTGTGCCTTGGGCAAACTGGCGCCAGACTTCGGGGCGGGCCATATCAGGGCGCAAATCATCCATATAGATGCCGTCTTGGCTGAGCAATGTCAGCACGTCTTGGGCCGCTTGCACGAGGCCCGCAACAGCGCGGTCTTTGAGAGCGCGCCGCAGCGCGTTGAAGCCGACGGTGTCTTCTGCCGTTTCGGGGAAGTTGATCGCGCGGATGAATTCTTCGCGGCTGATCGATGGAGCCATGTCTTCGGCTGTTGTGCCGAGCGGTAGAGTGGTCTGTTCATCGACTTGTGGTGCGGGTGCCGCGGCCACAGCACGCGCGCTTTGGGCCTCGCGGCTCGATGTAAATGTGGCCAGCGCAGTTTCGGTTTTGCGCTGTGCTGCTGCGATTTCTTCGAGCTTGCGGGCAACGGATGGCTCCGCTGTGATCCTGCCGCTCTGGCTCTGAACGATATAGGCGTGGCGGATTGCATCAATCGCGGATTGGAGGCGCTGACTTTCTTCGCGCATGATCTTGGAGGAGCGCGCGGCTGTGGCCGCAACCCAGATCATTCCAACAGGCATGAATACAGCGAGCATCGTCATCATGAAGCGCAGTGATGTATTTGCTGTATCCTCAGCAGATGCTTCGGTGGGCAGGGTGAGAAAAAAGATGGCCGCGCCCAAGAGCCAGACAGCCGAAAGGCTCAGCGCGATGATCTCGATCGCGGTGATTTTGTCGGCCACGGCGCGGTCATAAATACCGAGCGGTGTTGGGCGTGTTTCGTTTTGGTCGGCCATTGCGCTCTTTTTCTTAAATGAAGGCGATTTTGAGGATTTCGTAGCTTTTCTCGCCGCCCGGGGTGCGGACTTCGACGCTGTCGCCTTCTTCCTTGCCGATCAGGGCGCGGGCGATGGGCGAGCTCATGTTGAGCAGACCTTTTTCGATGCTGGCTTCGTGCTGGCCAACGATCTGCCATGTTTTCTCTTCGTCGGTGTCTTCGTCCACAACCGTCACAGTTGCGCCGAACTTGACCGTGCCTGACAGCTTGGTCGGATCAATCACTTCGGCGAGGCTGAGAACGGCCTCAAGCTCTTGGATGCGGCCTTCGATAAAGCCCTGCTTTTCGCGGGCAGAATGATACTCCGCGTTTTCTTTCAAATCGCCCAGTTCGCGCGCTTCGGCGATGGCTTTGATCACCGAGGGGCGTTCAACGGATTTGAGCTTTTTCAGCTCGGTTTCGAGCGCGGCGTGTCCGCCACGTGTCATCGGGAATTTGTCCATTGCACTGCCTTCTTGGTCTTTGCGGCGCACCAATGGCACGCTTTGATCTTTGTTACGTCACTTTGTCCCAGAGAGGGGCTGTCTTGCAATAGAGTAAAGGGCATTTTGCATCAATGGGCGGAATTTGCCTTTGTTGCGATTGCGCTTATTGGTCGGGGCAGCCTGTTCCGCCTATGCCGTCGCCACTGCACTCTTCTAGACTTGTGGCGCTGTGGGCGGGCAGCGGAGAGGTTTGCACCATTACGGGAGCATCCAGTGCCACTGTTGCCTCTGCTCTGGGGGCGCTTTTGAGCGTTGTGTCGTCTGGTGTGGCGCAGGCCGCAAGGGCGAGCAGGGCTGCGAGGAAAAAGGGCGCGCGCTTAGTCATTGGGAGTCTCGCCTGTTGAACTGTAAAAATACCCTCCTGCCCGAAACTTGCCAGATGCACCAGAGGGTGTGCGGGCTTTTAGGGCTTCGGCTTCGGCGGCAATCTCTTCAAGCAACGCCATTTGAGCTGCGTTGTAGCGCTCAGCGAGAGATTTGATCTGTGCGGCGGTGAGCCCCGTGTAATGGGCGGCGCGCTCAAAGTGTCGCGGGTGAGGGCCAAGCACGTTTTCGGCGGCTGCGGCGAGGTGATCGCCGACATTTTCTGCCAAGTAATCAAGTTGTTCCTCCGAGCCTGCAAGGGGCACGTAGGCCGTTTGGGCAAGGGCGATTGTGTCTTGATCAAGCTTCACTGTGCCTGCTGCAAAGAGCGTGTCGAGCATGGCGCGGGGGTGCACATCTTGGCGTACCTCGCGGGCGAGGCTTTCAAAACTGGGGGCGTCACCAGTGCGAGGCAGAGGCTTGGCTTTGCCCTTGTGGCTGTAATCGGGGTGCGCCTGCCAGAGTGCGACCAGCCGTGTGAGCGGGTTTGGCTTGGGGGCTTTGTGCTCAAAGGCACGCAGGCGAGCGATGTCGCGGCGCTGAAGCCCTGTCATTACGGAGAGGCGGCTATCAGTGATTTTGCCATCTGATTGCTCGGATGCGGCCTGCACATAGTGGCCTTTCAGGCGCTCTGTCAGATCGCCAAAGGGTATCCCGCGCGCGACAAGGAGGCGGGCGAGTGGGGCGAGGATATGATCAAGCGTTTGTAGCATAATGGATAAATTGCACATTTATATTGACGTGTGCAAGGGTGCATGTCTTTAATGTGTAAATTACACATTATTGCAATAGGGAATCGACATGACGGTTTGGCAGAACAGATTTTGGCTTGCGGGGCTTGCCGCTTTTGCTTTGAGCGCCTGTGAGAGCGGGGGCAGCCTTGAGCCGATGGGCATGGAGGAGGCGCCGATGCGGGTGGAGGCTCGCTCCAAGTCTGTGCTGATGGCTGACGCAATGATGGTGGAAGCGCCCGCGCCGGCGCTGATTGTGCCGACACGGATGAACCCAACAGGTAAGCGGGGCGTTGTCACGGCAGGCGACATTGATGACACGCTCAACCTTGCGGCGTTTCTGCGTTATCAGGCAGGGGCTGCGAAAGCGCTCAAGCTGCCACGGGTAAACCTTGATGGCATGGTATCAGCGCGTCTTGTCAGTGTGACAGGCACGCCAGCGGCAGGCATGGCCTATACACTGACTAAAAAGGGGGCTGAGGACCCTTTTCATGCAGGGTATTCGGGTGTTGATGGGGTCATTACAGTGTTTCCTGCGGCTCTTGCTACGGGCAGGCCTTCGAGTGTGATGCTCAAAGTGTTTGACGGCGGTGTGCAGGTGGTGGGGGACGAGCTGCGCACGGGGAGCACGGGGATGTCACGCTTGATTGTGCCGACATCAGGCGGTTGGACGCCTGATTTTCTCGACCTCACCTTCGTTTTTGACACGACGGGGAGCATGGGCGACGAGCTGGCTTGGCTCACCAAGGAGTTTCAGGGGATTGTCCGTGACGCGAAGCGTGCGGCACCCGGGGTAGATATCCGCTATGGGCTTATTGCCTATCGGGATGAGGGCGACGCTTATAAAGTGAAGACCTTCGGTTTCACCAAAAGCCAGGCCGAGATGCAGCGCTGGCTGCGTGGCTTGGATGCGAACGGCGGCGGGGACTATCCAGAAGCGGCCGCAGAAGCGCTGGAGGCTGCTGCAGCGCTGCCGTGGCGGCGCGGGAGGGGCGAACGGATTGTCTTTCATATTGCGGACGCGCCTGCGCATGACGCCAAGGCCAAACGCTTTTTGGCGGCGGCCTCAAAAGCGGCGGGGCAGAATGTACAGATCTTCGGGCTTGGTGCGAGCGGTGTGGCCAAGGAGAGCGAGTTTTTGATGCGTCAGGCGGCGCTTGTCTCGGGGGGGCGCTATCTGTTTCTGACCGACGACAGCGGAGTGGGTAACGCCCATGCGGAGCCGACGATTGCGTGCTATCGCGTGAGCAAGCTCAAGGACTTGTTGGTGCGGGTGCTGTCGAGCGAGCTTTCGGGGGCGCGGCAAGAGGCCTCTGGCGGACAAGTGATCCGCGAAGTTGGGAATTATAGCCGCGGGGTGTGCAGCCAATAGGCGCAAAAGGGGCCAGAAACGGGCCATTCTGATGCCACATTTCTTTGGTTGAAATCCCGCAACAAAAGACTTGAGGACAGCAGCATGACGTATCAGGCCACCCTTTTTCTGCGCTATTCTGTGCGGTTTTTGGCCGTCGCCTTCGCATTCACTTTTGTGGTGCGGGGGTTTTCGTTTGCGTTTTTGCCTGAGTTTGTGGCCGAATCTGTGGCGCTGAGCAAACAGATGACCTCTGGTTATATGGGGTTGCTGTTGATCCCGCTGCTTGGGGCGTATTTTTGTCTGAACCGCGCCAAAGGGCTCGAGCTTCTTGGCGTCTTGTTGGGAACAGGGCTTTTGAGCAGCGCTTTTATGCTGGTGAAGACCACGATCCCAAGTCTTGTGCCGTTTTGGGCTGATCCGATGTTTGCGGAGATGGACCTCATGCTATTTGGCGGGCTGCATGGCTATGAGTGGGCGCATGGGCTCACGCCGAACCTCAGCCCTGTGTGGGTGGCGATTATCTATATGCCTGTCTGGGTGGCGCTGATGCTGCTTTTCCCAGCCTTTGTTGTGGTTTTGGAGCGGGACGAGGGCCGCAAGGCGCGGTATTTGAAGCTCTATTTCTATATGTGGCTCTGGCTTGGCCTGCTGACGGCGACTGTTTTTAGCTCGGCGGGGCCTGTGTTTTATGATCGCCTTCTGGGGGGGCAGGACTTTGCTGGTTTGCCTGAAAGCCTTGCCGCTGTGGGACTGGATATCACTGGGGTGACTCGTCTTCAGGAGGGGCTGTGGCGCGTCTATGAGATGGACGGAGGACAACAGTTGCGCGGCGGGGGAATCTCTGCCTTTCCGTCGATGCATGCGGCGATGGCGACGCTTTGGGCGGGCTATCTTGTCGAACGGAGCCGTTGGCTCGCGCCTATCGGCCTCGGCTTTCTGGCGGTTATTCTCTATCTTTCGGTCTATACGGGCTGGCACTATGCGGTCGACGGGATCGCCTCGGCTGCTGCTATGGGCCTTGTTTGTGCTGCGCCCGCGCTTTTGCGCCGCTTTCGTGGCCGTGACACACCTAATTTCGGAAAATCTGCAGCTTAACTGCGCGCGACGTTAAGAAACTTGCGGCAAATGTGAGCATTTGACCAAGGTGCGATTGACGCCCTTGTGTTTGGGCATGTAATCCTTCGTGAAATTTTGTTACCCAAACGCGCAAGAGGGAAGAAGAACATGTCCGAAGTTGTCCGCGAGACCATGGAGTATGATGTCGTTATCGTTGGTGCGGGGCCTGCGGGCCTTTCGGCGGCGATCCGTCTCAAGCAGCTGGATGCTGACTTGCAGGTTGTGGTTCTGGAAAAGGGCTCAGAAGTGGGCGCGCATATCCTGTCTGGTGCGGTGCTTGACCCCTGCGGGCTTGATGCGCTGATCCCTGATTGGAAGGAAAAAGGCGCGCCGCTGAATGTGCCTGTGAAGGAAGACAACTTTTACATGCTGGGTGAAGCGGGCGAAATCCGTATTCCCAACTTCCCAATGCCACCGCTTATGAACAACCACGGCAATTACATTGTTTCGATGGGCAATGTGACTCGCTGGATGGCGGAGCAGGCCGAGGCGCTGGGTGTCGAAATTTTCCCAGGTATGGCTTGTTCGGAGCTTGTCTATGAGGGCGAGCGCCTCAAGGGTGTTGTGGCTGGTGTCTTTGGGCTTGAGGCTGATGGCAGCCTTGGACCGAACAGCGAGCCCGGCATGGAGCTTCACGGCAAATATGTTTTCCTCTCAGAGGGTGTGCGCGGGAGCCTCTCAAAAGAGGTGATCGAAAAGTACAATCTGGCCGAGGGCCACGAGCCGCAAAAGTTTGGGCTTGGGATGAAAGAGATTTGGGAGATCGACCCCGAAAAGCACAAAGAAGGCAGCGTGACCCACACAATGGGCTGGCCTCTAAATGGCAATGCGGGCGGTGGCTCATTTATCTATCACCTTGAGAACAATCAGGTTTATGTCGGATTTGTGGTTCACTTGAACTACAAGAACCCGCATCTCTACCCTTACATGGAGTTCCAGCGCTTTAAGCATCACCCGATGGTTGCCGAGCTTTTGAAGGGCGGCAAGCGTGTGGCGTATGGTGCACGGGCGATTTCTGAGGGCGGCTATCAGTCGATGCCGAAGATGGTTGCGCCTGGTGTGGCGCTTCTGGGCTGCTCTGTTGGTATGGTCAACGTGCCGCGCATCAAGGGCAACCACAATGCGATGCTCTCGGGCATGGCGGCAGCGGAAGCTGCGCATGAGGCAATCAAAGCTGGTCGCGAAGGCGACGAGCTGACGGCCTATGAAACGGAAGTACGCAAAGGCGCGATCGGTAAAGACCTGAAGAAAGTGCGCAATGTGAAACCGATGTGGTCCAAGTGGGGCTTGCTGCCATCGCTTGTGCTCGGCGGCTTGGACATGTGGACCAACACCTTCGGTTTCTCGCTCTTTGGAACGCTTAAGCACGGCAAGAACGACGCGGACAGCACAGAGCCTGCGGCGGCGCATAAAGAGATCAGCTATCCCAAACCTGACGGGACGCTGAGCTTTGACCGCCTCACCAACGTGAGCTTCTCTATGACCAATCACGAAGAGAGCCAGCCCGCGCACCTTCACCTGAAGGATGCATCGCTGCCGATTTCTGTGAACCTGCCTAAATATGCGGAGCCTGCGCAGCGCTACTGCCCGGCGGGTGTTTACGAGATTGTGGAGAAAGAGGGCGAGCAGCAGTTTGTTATCAATTTCCAGAACTGTGTCCACTGCAAGACTTGTGATATCAAAGATCCGAGCCAGAACATCAACTGGACCACGCCACAGGGCGGGGACGGGCCGAACTATCCAAATATGTGATGAGGCGGGCGGGGATTTCCCCGCCCTTTTCATTTCGAGGGCTCAAAGCCTAAACCAGAGGTATAGGGGGCTATATCTCTGGGCTGAAAGCCGTGGATTAGACTTTTGGGCCAATAGGATTTCAGTGCAGGGTGGTCATGTTGAGGGGGCAAGAGCGAGACGCGTCTTGCTAACCTCTGATTTGAAAAGGACGAGTAACATGATCCGTAAGTTTATCCTCCCCGCTGTTTTGATGAGCGCTTTGGCGGCGCCTGCTTTTGCGAGCGACTATGGCTCGAGCGGCTCCGTGGAGCTGAATGAAGCGAACCGCGCCAAAATCAACTCGATGCTGACTGAGCAGGGCTATGAAGTGGCCAAGATCAAGCTCGAGGATGGCAAATATGAAGCCTATGCGCGCAAGGACGGCGAACGCTATGAGATCTATCTTGATGCTGGCTTCAAGATCATGAAAATCGAGCGCGACGATTGATCGGCTTGAAGGGCGCGCAAGTGGTGCGCCCTTCGCTAACCTTTGAGGTGAACTATGAAACGCATATTTGTTTGGGACATTGCAGTGCGCAGCTTTCATTGGCTGCTTGTAATCGCTTTTGCGGCCAATGCGCTTGTCATTGACGATGACAGCAAGCTGCACAATCAGGTCGGTTATGTTGTTTTGACGCTGGTGCTTTTGCGCATTGTCTGGGGCTTTGTCGGCCGTGGCTATGCGCGGTTTGCGAGCTTTCCCCCGAGTGTGGACGGGGTCAAGGAACAGCTGACCGATATTGCCACCCAACGCCGTCATGCACATGTTGGACATTCAGCCCTTGGGGCTTTGATGATCTATAATCTCATCCTATCGCTTCTGGTTTTGTGTCTGTCAGGCTATCTGATGACCACGGATATGTTCTGGGGCACGGAGTGGACGGAAGAGCTGCATGAGCTTGCTGCGATCTGGACGGAGGCCTCAGTGGTCATGCATATTCTTGCCGTGATCTTTGAAAGCAAACGCACGGGTGTGAACCTGCCACGCTCAATGGTCAGCGGGTATAAGGACATGCCAGAGGGTTAAGCGAGAGATAGAATGATGCCATGGTATAAAGAGTTTCAAGTTCCCCTCGGGCTGTTCGGGCTGATTGTTGTGCAGTTCTTTTGCGCCGTGTTTTTTATCGGCGATGTCGTGGCTGATTACCGCGCAATGGGCGGGTTTACTGGTGGGGTTCACTTCTGGTTTGAGGTGCTGGCTGCGTTAAGCCTGTTGGTCACGATCGCTTTTGAGGCCGGACTGTTAATGCGGATGTTGCGCCGTGCGGCGCATCTTCAGGGGCGGCTCGCTGTGACGAAGTTGGCTGTCTATGAGGTGATTGAGGCAGAGTTTGAGGCTTGGAAGCTTTCGCCTGCGGAAGCTGATGTTGCGAGTTTTCTGGTCAAAGGATTTGGCATTGCAGAGATTGCGACGCTGCGGGGTTCGGCGGAGGGCACTGTGAAGGCGCATCTCAACGCGATCTATCGAAAGTCGGGTGCGCACAGCCGAGGGGATGTTTTGAGCCTTTTGATTGATCGGCTTCTTGACGAACAGACCAATTGAGCATTTGCACGCCTTCTGACTGCTGATTTCAGCAGGTGGGGCTGCCTTCACCTTGCTTTTACCGTGCTCATGTTTAGGTTGGTCTCCAAGAGATTTGGCGAGAGGTCCGTGAGGATGATGAAACATTGGAAACGGCTCTGTCTAGCCACGGTGTTGAGCGGGGCTGTGAGCCTTCCGATGCCTGTTTTGGCAAATAGTTTCTCGGGCGCATATTTGGCGGCGCGGCAAGCGCAATATGTCAACGATTATGAGACGGCGGCGCGGTATTTCACGATTGCGTTGACGCGCGACCCTAGCAACCTTGAGATCATGGATGAGTTGATCCTTGCGCAAGTGGCGCTGGGAGAGTTTGAACGTGCAGGTATTGTTGCGCGCAAGCTGGAGGCGGACGGCCACAAGAGCCAGATCGGACAGATGGCGCTTGCGGCCCTTGAAGGCGCGGCGGGTGATTATGCTGCGCTGATCAAGCGTGCCGATGAGGGGCGGTTGATGGGCGAGCTTGTCGACGGGCTTCTTAAGGCTTGGGCGCTTGTGGGCAAGGGCGATATGACATCGGCTTTGGCCGAGTTTGGCAAAATCGCGGATGGTAACGGAACGCGGGCCTTTGGGCTCTACCACAAGGCGCTGGCTCTGGCGCATGTCGGCGATCTTGAGGGCGCGGACGCTTTGTTTGGGTCATCTCAACCGGGCACCATCATGCAGACGCGGCGCGGCGTTCTTGCACATGTGCAAATCCTGAGCCAGCTTGGGCGCACCAGCGATGCCGCAGAAATGCTCAAGGCGCGCTTCGGCGAGACGCAAGACCCAGAGATTGTTCAGATGCGCACGCGACTGGAAGCAGGAGAAACGCTTCAGTTCGATTTGATCACATCGCCGCAAGATGGGCTGGCTGAAGTGAATTTTACGATTGCCGGCGCGCTGGCCGCTGAGCCGCGTGGAACGGACACGCTTTTGTTTGCGCGGGTGGCGCAGCATTTGCGCCCAGAAATGGTCGATGCGAGCTTGCTTTTGGCGCAGTTGCTTGAGGATCAAGGGCAGCTTGATGCCGCAGTGGCGGCCTACCGTTCTGTTCCAAGTGATCATCCAGCCTTTCATGTGGCCGAGATGGGCCGCGCGGAAGCTTTGCGCGCGGCAGACAAGATGGACGCGGCGCTTGAGGTGATGGAAAAACTCTCGGTCAGCCACGCAAACCTACCTGTTGTGCATAGCGCTATGGGCGATCTCTTGCGCGGTGCGGACCGCTTTGAGGATGCCGAGAAGGCATATGACCGTTCGCTTGCGCTGTGGGAAGGGCGCGAGAATACCGATTGGCGTACGCTCTACACCCGTGGCATTGTGCATGAGCGGCTCGATAATTGGGATAAGGCCGAAGCCGATTTTCGCGCGGCGCTTGCAATCAGCCCTGGCGAGCCGAATGTCTTGAACTATCTTGGGTATTCTCTTGTCGAGCAGCACAGAAAGCTTGATGAGGCGCTTGAGATGATTGAACAGGCCGTGGCAGCACGCCCGCAGAGCGGCTATATCATCGACAGTCTCGGCTGGGCACTCTTCCGTCTGGGCCGATATGAGGAGGCTGTGCCGCATATGGAGCGGGCAGCGGAGTTGATGTCGATTGATCCTGTGATCAACGACCATCTGGGCGATGTGTACTGGGCCGTTGGGCGCAAGCTTGAAGCAGAGTTTCAGTGGAAGCGCGCGTTGTCATTTATCGAATATGGTGAAGTCAGTCAGGATGCAGACCCAGACCGTATCCGCCGTAAGCTTGATGTCGGCTTGGACCAAGTGCTGGCTGACGAAGGTGCCAAACCACTTGAGCTTGTGAATGACGACAGCTGAACGGGCCGAGGCCTTTGCGCCAGCCAAAGTGAACCTAGCGTTGCATGTGACAGGGCAACGGGCTGATGGGTATCATCTGCTCGATAGCTTGGTGATGTTTGCGAATTTGGGCGACCGCGTGAGTGCCTGCTTGGCGGATCAGCTCCGTTTGAGCGTGACGGGGCCCTTGGCGGAAGGTGTGCCGACGGGGCCTGAAAACCTTGTCCTGAAAGCCGCTGTATGGGCGGGGCAGAGTGCGGACTTTGAGCTTGAAAAAAACCTGCCAGCCGCCGCAGGGATTGGCGGTGGATCGTCTGATGCGGCGGCGGCGTTGCGCGTGCTTGAAGCGCTGACAGGGCAACCAGCAGACGTGGGGCGGCTTGCTGAGCTCGGCGCGGATGTGCCTGTCTGCTATTTTGGCCGTGCATGTCGGATGGCGGGCGTTGGAGAGCAAATTGAGGCCGTGGATTTGCCGCGCGTGGCAGCTGTTTTGGCCAATCCGCGCGTTGAAGTGGAAACACCTCATGTCTTTGGTAAGTTGGCCGCAAAGAACAATGCGCCGTTGCCAGAGCTGCCACCGCTGGGGAGCGCTTCAGATTTGATTGCATTTTTGCGAGAGCAGACCCGCAATGACCTTGAGCCGCCTGCGCTGGCGCTTGCGCCTGTGATTGGTGAGGTGCTTGATCGGCTCTGGGGGCTGGAGGGAGCAAGGCTGGCGCGGATGTCTGGTTCAGGTGCAACATGTTTTGCGCTGTTTGATGAGATTGGCGCGGCTGAAACGGCTGCGGCAGCACTGTCTGCACAGCGACCCGACTGGTGGGTGAGCGCGGTTTGGCTCAGTTGAGAGAATTCACGCGCGCCGCTTGCAACCCTTTTTTTAAACGTTACGTTCAGGGTGCAGAGAGGATTCGGATCATGCCTAAGCTCATCAAGCTCTATATCGTCAACGTTGCCATCGGGTTTGCGCTCGCTGGCCTATTTGTTGGGATGTTGCTCTGGTTTAACATCGCGAATCTCTGGCACTTGGTCAGCACCTCGGACAAGGGTCTTCTGGCTGTTGTTGTCTTGTGGATTTCCAATGGTGTTATCTTCGCTGGCGTGCAGTTTGGGATAGCTGTCATGCGGATGAAAGATGATGACGACGATGAGCCGCGCGGTGGCAACCGTGCGCCGAGCCTTGTACATCTTGCAGAGCCCGTGCTTGTGCGTGTGAAGGCCAAGAAGCCGCAGCAACAGTCGCGCCGCTACTAGAGCAATCTTACTGATTACATCAGGGAAAAGGTGACGGAACCACCGCAGCCGTTGGGTTATCTCATTCCCGAGGACCTGTATGTACAGGTGGGCGTCAGGTAACATGGCCAGGGCCATGACAGAGCCAACTCCCTCGGAATGCTTAAGGCCACCGGAATGCAACCGTAAAACGAGAAGGGCAGAAGCCGTCTGCTTCTAGGTAGGGCTTGTTGAGGCGCGGCGCAAGTGGGCTTCTGCGGCAATTGTGACTGGACATGTGTTCACTATTTGTTCACATTTGAGGCATGAATAATCTGAGCCTAAAATTACAAGCGGGTCAGCTTTTGGCGCGCGGAGTGTGCCGTCATCTGCTCACTCATAACTTTACATCTTTGGAAGAGTTTACCCCTGAGCGGGGTACGCGAGTTGATGTGATGGCGATTGGTCCGAAGGGTGAGATTTGGGTGATTGAGTGCAAATCAGGCCGTGAAGATTTCAGAAGCGATCACAAGTGGCGGGGCTATCTTGAGTGGTGTGACCGCTTTTTTTGGGCCGTGGATGACATGTTTCCGCTCGAGCTTTTGCCAGAAGATACGGGGCTGATTATCGCAGACAGCTATGGCGCAGAAGTTGTGCGCATGGGGCCAGAGGCCAAGCTTGCTGGCGCGCGACGTAAGAAAATCACGCTCAAGTTTGCCCGTGACGTGGCTCTGCGCCATCATCGTATGCGTGATCCGCTGATCTAGCCTTTGACAGCTTTGGCTGCTGCGAGGATTTCTTCGGCGATTTCTTCGGCTTCTTCCGAGGTGAAATCCATTGGAATTTCCACGCCATCTGCCTCAATAAAGATACGCACCATGCCTTGATCGGTTGGACCGATTTGCAGGTTGGCTTCAATGTCGCGTTCGGTGTTGATGCCCATGGTGGCTCTCCTTCAGACTTCTCTTTGAGCTAGCGAGTTTTGGCTTGTGATGCAAGCGGGCTGGGCGCAAGCTCTGGGGATGGAGAATATTGTGATAAGGGCGTTTGAGCCAAGTGATAGCGCGTGGTTGGTTGCGCAGCATGGCCGCCTCTATGCGCAAGACGAAGGCTTTGACGAAAGCTTTGAAGCGCTTGTTGGAGATATTTTGAACGCGTTTGTGGCACAGCACGACCCAAGCTGTGAGCAAGGCTGGATTGCGCAGGCGGGGGACGAAAGGCTCGGCTCGATCTTTTGTGTGCGCTTGAGTGAGCACAGAGCCAAGCTCAGATTGTTTTTGCTTGTGCCTGAAGCGCGTGGTCAAGGGCTTGGACGACGCTTGCTGAGGACCTGCATGATCTACGCCAAACAAAAGGGCTACAGCAGTATGCAGCTTTGGACGCATGAGAGCCACAAGGCTGCCTGTGCGCTTTACGCAAAGTTGGGGTGGTCGCTTGTCTCTTCAAAACCTGTTCATAGCTTTGGTGTGGAGCTTGTTGAACAAAGCTGGGAAATTGAGCTTTAAGGCTCTTGCATTCATCCGCATGGAAAGTTAAATCACCCGCAATGCCGCCTTAGCTCAGTTGGTTAGAGCACTGGTTTGTGGAACCAGGGGTCCCCCGTTCGAGCCGGGGAGGCGGTACCATCACTCCCCAGTTGAAATTTGAACTTCTTGGAGAACCGTCTCGCCATCGCGGGCGAAGATGAGAATGCGCTCGTCTGTTGTGACGACGGCAAACCAGTTTTCGCCTTGGGTAAAGGCTTGTGCTTTTGTGCCTTCGGGGAGGGTCATCCGCGCAGGCAAGGGCGGAACATCAGCATTCAAGCGGATGACAAGCAGGGCAATGACCGCTACAAGCCCGACAATCATTACCCCAGCAAGGGTTGTTACCAGAAGTTTGAGGTAGCGCACGAGGCTCGGGTCAACTTCGTTTTCTTCAAGACCTTCGGGGGTTTCACTCATGGCAGATGCCTCGCTAGAATTTAGGATCCTTGAGGATCCGCCTGCACGCCTTGATAAGGCGCTTTCGCGCGATGTGCCAGAGGCGGCTTCCTTAAGCCGTACGCGGCTGGCACGGCTGATGGAAGAGGGGGCAGTGCGCATTAATGGTACGGTGGCCGAGAACCCGAAGGCCAAGGTTGCTGAGGGTGATTTGGTACAGATTGTGCTGGCAGCCGCGACCGAGAGCCACATCTTGCCGCAAGAGATAGCGCTTGAGATTGTCTATGAAGACGACGCGCTTATTGTCATTAATAAGCCTTCGGGCATGGTTGTACATCCCGCGCCAGGCACGCCTGACGGCACGCTTGTAAATGCTCTGATGCATCACTGCGGGGCGTCGTTGAGTGGCGTTGGCGGAGTCGCACGGCCGGGGATCGTGCACCGAATCGATAAAGACACGAGCGGGCTTCTTGTTGTGGCAAAATCGGATGTCGCGCACCACGGGCTTGCAGCGCAGTTTGAGAAACACACCGTCGAGCGGCATTATCGCGCGCTTGTTTATGGGATTCCTGATGCTTCTGATCCGCGCTTGCGGGGCACAAAGGGTGTGAGCTTTGAACAGGGGGGTGTGATGAAAATCCAGACCCAGCTCGCGCGTCATAAGCACGACCGCCAGCGGCAGGCTGTTTTCTTTGATGGGGGGCGCCACGCTGTGACACGAGCGCGTGTCGTTGCAAGCTTTGGCACACCTGAATGTCTTTCGCTTGTGGATTGCTGGCTTGAGACGGGGCGGACGCATCAGATTCGTGTGCATATGGCTCATGCGGGGCACGGGCTTGTCGGCGACCCTGTTTATGGCGGGCGCCGCAAGCTGAGCGAGAAGGCGTTTGGCGCTGGGGCGGTTGCTGCTGTGAAAGGCTTTGATCGTCAGGCGCTTCATGCTGCGAGCCTTGGCTTTGAGCACCCTGTTAGCGGAGAGATGCTGCGCTTTGAGGCGGAGTTGCCAGAGGATATGGCCGCGCTCATTCAGGCCGTTGAGGGAGAAGCCTGATGCCGCAAGCTGATTTGAAATATTCATCTGATCTCTCGCTGGATGTGCCCAATCTTTTGGCCGAGATCGAGGCGTTAATCCTGCGCCATGATGGTGGGGCTGGCGCTTGTAAGGGGCGGGCATACCCTGCGGAAACTGCACATCACAGCCATGTTTTGCTGGAGGTTCAAGTGTTGAACAAGCCGCACCGCGACGCGGCCTTTATGCAGGGCTTGCTTGCTGATCTGGTCGGTTTGCTGGATGCCGCCCTTCCCAAAGGCACTGAGCGGGCTGTTTCCCTAGGCTTTGCTGAGCCATTTTATGCCACTGGTCAGGCGTGACCCTGTCATATTGATCCCAAATGCGTGAAGCTGCGTAACAAATCTAGACTGTTATGAGATCTGTCATACATGACCTTTAAGAGGCGGCAGACTTGAAATTGCTGCGTGGCATACCTAGATCAATGTTAAGCCCTGTTACATGATGGGAGGGGACAGAACATGAGTAACTACAAGAATTTACCGGCTCCAACGCCAGAGGGCGGATTGAACCGCTATATGCAAGAAATCCGTAAGTTCCCTTTGCTTGAGCCTGAAGAGGAATACATGCTCGCTAAGGCGTGGGTTGAGCAAGAAGACACGCAGGCGGCGCACCGTATGGTGACCTCGCATTTGCGGCTCGCGGCTAAAATTGCCATGGGTTATCGCGGCTATGGTTTGCCGCAAGCCGAAGTGATTTCGGAGGCAAACGTGGGTCTGATGCAGGCCGTGAAGCGCTTTGATCCGGAAAAAGGATTTCGGCTTGCGACCTACGCGATGTGGTGGATCCGAGCGAGTATTCAGGAGTATATCTTACGCTCGTGGAGTCTTGTGAAGCTCGGCACGACATCTGCGCAAAAGAAGCTCTTCTTCAACCTGCGCAAAGCCAAAGCCCGTATCGGCGCTTTGGAAGAAGGCGATATGCGCCCTGAAAACGTGCAACGCATTGCGACGGACCTTGGCGTGACCGAGGCGGAGGTTATTTCAATGAACCGCCGTTTGTCGGGCGGAGACGCCTCTCTCAATGCCACGGTTGGCTCCGAGGGCGAAGGAACAATGCAATGGCAGGACTGGCTTGAAGACGAAGATGCGGACCAGGCGGGTGATTATGAAGCCCGTGATGAGTTGTCCGCGCGGCGTGAGCTGCTGGCTGAGGCCATGGATGTGTTGAACGAACGCGAGAAAGATATTCTCACGCAGCGGCGCCTCAGCGAAGAGTCGATTACGCTTGAAGACCTTTCCAGCCAATATGACGTCAGCCGTGAACGCATCCGTCAGATCGAAGTGCGCGCGTTTGAAAAGCTACAAAAGCGTATGCGCGATTTGGCAAAGGATCGCGGGATGCTGGCGAGCGCTTGACCCAATCTGTCCTATTTCTTTCCGTAAATATCTCATGGAAAGCTTGAGGGGGACAGCGTCCCCCTCAATAGGTTGGATTTGCGACGTGAATTCAAAGCTATTTTAAAGCACGCCAGCCGATATCGGACCGAAAGAACCCTTCTGGCCAGTCGATCTGGCGGGTCATGTCGTAGGCAAGTCGATGCGCTTCTTCCAAAGTGTCTGCCCGTGCCGTGACTGCGAGCACGCGCCCACCAACAGCAGTGACGGTCTCTGCCGAGCGTGCTGTACCTGCGTGGAATACCATCTGTGAACTCGACTGTGGCAATGCCTCCAAGCCTCTGATCACCGTACCTTTTTCGTAGGCTGCGGGGTAGCCCTTTGCGGCCATAACCACTGTGAGGGCGTGATCGTCTGCCCAGTGGACTTTTGCCTCGTTGAGGCGACCTTCAGCAGCGGCTTGGATGTGATCAAAGGCCTGCGCGCCGAGCCGCATCATGAGGACCTGACATTCAGGGTCACCGAAGCGAGCGTTATACTCGACAAGGCGCGGGGCTCCGTCTTTGATCATGAGGCCGACGAACAAGACGCCTTGGTACGGCGTGCCACGACGCGCCATCTCGCGCAGGGTCGGGCGCACAATTTCTTCCATTGTCTTGGCGATGATCTCATCGGTCATCACGGGGGCAGGGGAGTAGGCGCCCATACCGCCTGTGTTTGGTCCTGTGTCGCCTTCGCCCACGCGTTTGTGGTCTTGGGCTGTGCCGAGCGGGAGGGCCTCTTCGCCATCACAGAGTACAAAGAAGCTAGCCTCCTCGCCTTCCATGAACTCCTCAATCACCACTTCCGCACCGGCTGTACCAAGACTGCCGCCGAACATATCATCAACAGCCTCAAGTGCTTCCTCAAGGGTCATGGCGACCACAACGCCTTTGCCTGCGGCGAGGCCATCGGCCTTGATGACAATCGGTGCACCCTGTGCCTGCACATAAGCGCGTGCGGGGCCATGTTCGGTGAAGTGGGCATAGCCCGCTGTGGGCGCACCCGAGGCATCGCAAATCTCTTTGGTGAAGGCTTTGGAGGCTTCAAGCTGGGCAGCCGCTGCGCTTGGTCCAAAGGTCAGGATGCCTGCTGTACGCAGCGTATCGGAGACCCCCGCCGCGAGGGGGGCTTCTGGGCCGATGATCACGAAGTCGATCGCCTCTTTTTCAGCGAAAGTGACGACGGCTGCGCCATCATTGATATCGAGCGCAACACATGTAGCCAGCTCGGCTATTCCTGCATTGCCGGGGGCGACGAAGAGTTTGTCACACTTCGGGTTTTGCGCCGTAGCCCACGCGAGGGCATGTTCACGGCCTCCGCTCCCAAGAATAAGGATGTTCATCTGCGCAACTCCTGCTTGGCCTTCACTTGCTCGCGTTCTAAGCTGGCGCGCAAAGAGATACAAGCGAGGCGAAATGTCCGATCTGATTGATGATGGCCAAGAGGCAGGCAATGCCCCCGAATTTTCGGTTACGGAGATTTCAAACGCCATCAAGCGGGTGATCGAGGGCGAGTTTAGCCACGTTCGAATCAGAGCCGAGGTTGGCCGCGTGTCCCGCCCGCGTTCGGGGCATATCTATCTTGATCTCAAGGACGACAAATCTGTCATCAACGGGGTAATCTGGAAGGGTGTGGCGACGCGGCTGCAGGTGCAGCCTGAAGAGGGTATGGAAGTTGTTGCTGTTGGACGGATGACAACTTTTGGCGGCCAATCGCGCTATCAGATAATTATTGAAGAGATCCGCCCTGCGGGTGTTGGCGCTCTGATGGCAATGCTTGAGAAGCGAAAGCAGATGTTGGCTGCAGAGGGCCTTTTTACGCCTGAGCGTAAGCAGGAGCTGCCCTATTTGCCAGACGTGATTGGCGTGGTCACATCACCTTCTGGCGCCGTTATTCGAGATATTCTGCACCGGTTACGTGACAGGTTTCCCCGCAAGGTTCTGGTTTGGCCAGTGGCGGTTCAGGGCGAAAAATGCGCCAGCGAAGTCGCTCGCGCAATCGCCGGTTTCAATGCTTTGAGTCCAGGCGGGGCGCTGCCGCGGCCTGATCTGATTATCGTGGCGCGAGGTGGCGGTTCTGTCGAAGATCTTTGGGGCTTCAATGAAGAAATTGTGGCACGCGCTGTGGCGGCCTCGCAGATTCCGCTTATTTCGGCGGTGGGACACGAGACGGACACCACGCTGATTGATTTCGTATCTGACAGGCGCGCCCCGACACCGACGGCGGCGGCGGAGCTTGCTGTGCCTGTCCGGCTAGAGCTTTTGGCTTGGGTCGGTGAGCAGGGCTCGCGGATGTCATATGCGCTTTCAAATGGGGTGAGCCGGCGTGGCCAGAGACTGCGCGATCTGGCGCGTGCGATGCCACGTATCGAAAGCCTTGTGGAAGCCCCACGTCAACGGCTTGACCGCGCGAGTGACCGCCTGCCAGCTGCGCTTCAGCGCGGGGTGCAGCTGCGGCGCGTTGCGCTCTCTGATGCGTCGGGCAGTCTTCGACCCTCACTGCTCAGTCGTGCTTTGCGGGGCGATATTCAAAGGCTTTCGGGCCTTGGCGCGCGGCTGAGACTACGCGGACTTGATGAGCGCGCGCGTCATTTGGAGAGTGTTGGGGCACGGCTAAATGTTGAGGCAATTGTGCGTGATTTGGGACGCAAACGTGTTGAGCTTGACCGTATCGCGCGCCGGATGGCGGACAGCGGTTCGCGCCAGATCAAGGCGCTTTCAGAGCGGCTTGAGGCGACAGACCGTTTGCGCGAGACGCTGAGTTACAAAGCCACTCTGGCACGGGGCTATGCTGTTGTGCATGGTGAGGACGGGGTCTTGACCACGAAAGCGGCGGCGCAAAAGGCTGGAGCGCTTGAGATTGAGTTTTCAGACGGGCGGATGAGCCTTGCGGGCAAGCCGAAGCGTACAGTTGCGGGCCGTACGCCGACGGATCAAGGCTCACTCTTTTAACGGCGCATCATGCTCTGAATCCGACAGGTTTCGTCGCTGATAGGCAGGCGGAGGGGGAGGCCCCATTGTTTGATTGGGCTGTCATTCCAAGGGAGAAACAGCATGGCACGGGCAGGACGTAAGGGGCGCGGCGGCGGGCGAGCAGGAGCAGCTGAACGGCGCGGTGCAGCAGTGATCGAGCAGATGCCATGGCGGCTGCCCAAAAACCTCGATAAGCCGACCGAGCCTTTGAACGAGGAGGGCGTGCAGGCGATCCACGAGGGTGCGATGCGTATTCTTGAAGAGATCGGGATTGAGATTCTCAATACCGAAGCGCTCGAAATTTTCCGAGAAGCCGGTGCAACGATCAATGGCACAAATGTGCGCGTGGGCCGTGACTGGCTGATGGAAATGGTGGGGAAAGCTCCAGGCCGTTGGACCATGACGCCGCGCAACCCTGACCATGAGCTGGTGATGGGGGACGGGCATATCCTGTTTGGTAACGTCTCCTCACCACCCTCCTACTGGACGCTAGAAACGGGCCGAAAGATGACAGGCACACGCGAGATGTGCAAAGATTTTATCAAGCTAAGCCAATACTTTAACTGCATACACTTCTGCGGCGGCTACCCAGTTGAACCACAGGATATTCATGCCAGCATCCGCCATTTGGATGTGCTGTATGACAAACTCACTCTGACAGACAAAGTGGTGCACACCTATTCACTCGGCAAAGAGCGTGTCGAGGATGCAATGGAGATGGTGCGGATTGCTGGCGGGCTGACGGACGAGGAGTTTGAGGCAAAGCCTCGGATGTACACAAACATCAACTCCACCTCGCCTTTGAAGCATGACGAGCCGATGCTTGACGGCTGGATGCGGCTTGCGCGGCGCAATCAGGGGCTTGTCGTAACGCCGTTTACGCTGGCGGGTGCGATGGCGCCTGTGACGATGTCTGGCGCTGTGGCGCAATCACTGGCTGAGGGGCTGATTGCTGTGGCTTTGGCGCAGTATATCCGCCCGGGTGCGGCCTGTGCTATTGGGACATTTACGTCGAATGTTGATATGAAGTCCGGCGCTCCAGCCTTTGGGACGCCAGAGTATATTCGCGCCACGCAGATGACGGGTCAGCTTGCGCGTTTTTATGATCTGCCGATGCGTTCCTCGGGGGTTTGTGCGGCCAATGTGCCTGACGGGCAGGCGATCTGGGAAACATCCAACAGCCTTTGGGCGGCGGTACAATCTGGGACCAACATGGTCTACCACGCGGCGGGATGGCTTGAGGGCGGCTTGATTGCCAGCCCCGAAAAATTCATCATGGATTGCGAAATTTTGCAGCAAATTCAGCGCTATATGGAACCCGAAATCTTTGCGACAACGCCTGATGATATTGCACTCGAGGCGATTGCCGAAGTGGGCGGACAGGGGCATTTCTTTGGGCTTCAGCACACGCAAGACCGCTATGAAACGGCGTTTTACCAGCCCTTCCTGAGCGACTGGCGCAACTTTGAGGCTTGGGATGCGGCGGGCGCTGTCTGGACAGCGGAGCGGGCGCATCACCTCTATAAAGAGATCGTGGCGAGCTTTGAGGCGCCGCATATGGAAGACAGCATCCGCGAGGAGCTTGAAGCCTTTGTTGCTCGCCGCAAAGAAGAAGGCGGCGCGCCGACGGATTACTAAGGCGAAAACACATATTTTTCAGGCAATTAGAAAGCACGGGTGTGAGCATATCATGCCCGTGTTTTGCTTTGGTTGCCTCAGCGTTTTGCCGTGTTAACACTTTTGAAAACTGCCAAAACAGGGGGGTGAAAAGCGTGCACAACCCGTGCACAACCCGTGCACCGCCTGATTGGAAAAGTATGAACGGGAATTAAGTTAATGGGGCGTGCGGGGGGAGCATTCGACACAGACTGGATGTTTGCGCAGGGAGCGGGGTTTGCAAAGTGGTAAGACGTTCTGTTAGTGATAGGTATAGGCGGCTGTGTTGCTTGTGAAGCAACATGAAGTTAAGTCGAGGCTATGACCCTCACAAAGTAGCTTTGCTGAATTTTCTTCGACCAACTTGGAAGTAGCGTAATGCCGCAAATTGGATACCTCAGCGAAGATCGACTGCAAAACATCCCCAAACGACACTGGGCGGCACATGAATTCTCATTTTATCTGCATGATCTAATTGCGCACTTAGCGTCAGCGGCTGAACAGAGCGGTGCGGGGCATATTCAAATTCAACTCGATACGGAAAAAGATGTCGAAGCATTTAAAGCAGCATCCAACCCGATTGATTTTCTTTCTGCCACTGGCAGGACAGATGAAGAGCGCAGACTTATGGTCAATCACATCTGTGCTGCTTTGTTGCCGGATATGCTTCATTTCATTCATGCAGGACTGACCGCTTTGGAAAAGCGAAAGTTCACACTTGCGTTCGCGTGCTTTAGAAAGCCGTTCACTGAGGGGCTGCCTCTCATCGCGTTGCTATGTGCAGACGAAGAAAACTTCTTCACAAAATTCAAAAGCGATCCCGTTGGCTTTCTCGATAGTGGCAACTTCAACCGCCCAACCAAGAGGTTAGCAATCGAGGCAGCGATTGCGAAATGTTCTGATGCAAGCTTTATGTCTGCGGATCTGTTGCATGCATATTTATTCGATTTCACAAACACCTCGGGATTTGCTGGGCTTTTCGACAAGGCAATGCATCTTGTCACGCGAAACCATAACATTAAAACTGAAGCCTATAACTTAAACCTCATTTTCAAAGACCCCAGGCAGAACGATATATATGACGCTTCTTATCAGGGCCTCTCCTATGTTCTGCTTTGCATCCACTTGATGCAAATTGAGTTGCTGAAGCGAATGCAGTTCCCAGCAGATGATTATCTGAAGCAACTAAACATCAGAGCTGCTGGAACTTACCAAGCCTTGTTCCTCAAGGGGCGTTCAAAAATTGCTAGCAGCATGAACGAAACGCTTGGTGAACTGATGAAATGCCCAATTTGCCATGAGCGTGTTCGACTTAAGAAGAGAACTGCCCCGATGTTCTTTGTTACCGAAAATCTTGAATGCGACCAATGTGGCCATGTTAGCCAATTTCCGCTTGCGTGGTTGATGAGCAACAACACTGATGATGAAGCCAATCGACAAAAGTCTGATTAAAATATCATAAACAAGTGGCTTTGCGTCTAGCAAAGAATGACTGAAAGGCACCCCAACTAACGGAATATTATGTCCACTAAGGGCTGGGAGCAGTCATTGCTAGCCGCGGAGTCAACGATCGCAAAGCTCGTACACCAGCCCGTGATGCAGGGTATGGCGAAGGGCGGTTTGTCGCCAAGTGTCTGCTTTTGCGGGGCGTTTTTGGATGTGGCTAGTGCGTCTCGGTGGCTTGGTGGGCAAGCCAGCGTTCGTTGATGAAGCCGCCAAAGGGGATCAGGGAGCCGATGAAGAGGCGCAGCGCGCCCCAGCGGTTGATGAGGCCTTCGCCCAAGGCATACATTGTGACCACCAGAAAGACGATGAAGGCCACGCCATGAACTGGGCCCAACGCCGCCACAAAGGCAGGCATGCCCAAGACGTATTTGAGCGGGACGGCGACGCAGACCAGCAAAATAAGGGTGACGGCTTCGGCAAAGGCGGTGATGCGCAGGGCTTTCATGGGGCGGGTCTTTCACGTTGTGAGATGTGTTGAGCGAAGCGGAATGGTGTCAGCCTGAACATGTGTCGAACGGGCCAGAGGTGCAATCGGAAAGGACTGGTTCTGACCGAGCTGCGCGAAAGCACCGCGAAATCTGCACAGGAATTGGCTTTTCGTCTTGCCATGTTGAGCGTAAACTTGGCGGATAAAGAGGAGACGGGTGATGAAAGATAGGCTTGAGCTGGCTGGCATCGGGGCGATAGCAGGGCTGTGTCTCTGGTCTTTGTTTGAGCTTCTACCCGATTTTGTCGAAGAGGGCTTTTTGCTCTTGGCGCTTACGGTGGGTGCGAGCGTATTTTTCTCTGTTCTGATGGCTCTGGTCGGACCTGAGCGGCCTTTGCGGGCAGTCTTGCCTTCGCTGGCTTTGGGGGGGCTGACGGGCTTGCTTGCGCTCTGGTCCGGGCTTCGCTTTCAAACTGTTGATGGGTTTTTTGATGCGGGACACCCGCTTATGGCGCTGTTTGTGATTGCTCTTGTGGGGGCGCCGTTTGCGGCGGCGACGCTGGAAGACCGCGCGGGCTGGCGTGACTATGCGCGGCTTTTTGACAGCGCTTGGGGGATCTTTATCCGCTATGTTGCGGGTTGGCTTTTTGCGGGGCTGATCTTTGTGGTTCTTTTGCTGTCAGATGAGCTTTTGAAGCTGGTGGGCATTCGGATTATCGACGATCTGCTTGATATCGATTGGCTGCGCTACACGCTGGTGGGCGCGGTCTTTGGCCTTGGTGTGGCGACAGTGCATGAACTGCGCGAGTATGTTTCGCCTGTCTTGGTGCACAGGCTTCTGCGGATGCTTTTGCCCTTGGTTCTGGTTGTCGTGATCGTCTTTATCGGGGCGCTCCCGTTCCGCGGGCTGTCTGATTTGTTTGGCAAGCTCTCCACTGCGGGTGTCTTGATGGCTGTGGCTTTTGCTGGGGTCACGTTGATTACGGCGACCATTGATCGCGATGATGAAAACGCGTCGGACCTGAAGCTTATGACATTCTCTGCGCGGATTATGGCGTTGCTTATTCCTGTGCTTGTCGGGCTTGCGATCTACGCGGTTTGGATCAGGATTGCCGCTTATGGCTGGACGCCACAGCGGGGCATGGCGGCTTATACGGCTGTTTTCCTGATCGGGTATATGGGCTGGTATCTTTGGTCTGTTCTCAGCGGCGCTCGGGGCTGGCAGGGGCGGCTGCGACAGAGCAATCTGTATATGGCGCTTGTGGTCTGGGGCGGGGCTGTCTTGTGGCTGACGCCGCTGGCGCATGTTGAGGCGCTCTCTGTGCGCAGCCAAGTGGCGCGTTTTGAAGCGGGCACAGTCAAGGCCGCGGAGCTGCCACTTTACGAGATGGCGCATGACTGGGGCCGAGTGGGCGAGGCGGGGCTTTCAAAGATTGAAGCCATGGCAGATGCGCCTCTGAAAGAGCGGATTGTGGCTGCGCGGGGGGGCCAGGTCTGTTTGGCAGTTCAAGACTATTGCCCGAGCCGAAAATGATACAGCATTGCGAGCAGAGCTGGCCAATCGGATCCAGATTTTGCCTGAGGGAGCGGGGCGTACCTCTGTTTTTGAGGCAATGGAACGCGGGACCCTCAAGGCGCTGGAGCGGCACTGTCCAGAAGGCACCCAGCCGAGCTGTGCGATCGTGATGCTGGGAGCGGGGGCTGATGCAGTCTTTAGCGGTGAAGCCGTGCTTGTGGCTCAAGAGCAACCGATGGTTTGGACACTTGGGCTGCAATCGGGCAAGTACTATTTGCGGGCGGCTGTGGCCTATGACAGGGCTGGGCAGGAGCGCGCAGTGCCTGAAAATTTGTTTGAGAAGGTTACCGCGGGCGCGTTTGAGCTTAAGCCACAAATCCGCAACGTCTTAAGTGTCGGTGAGCTGTCTATTATTCCTTACAATTAGCACCATTGAGGTGGTGTTAACCTGTGCTGTGCATTCTGCCCCAAAGAAGGGATTTGAGGCAGATGCATGGGCTGATCAACCGAACGATACAGGGCTTTGTCAGTGACACGCGTGGCGAGACGCTTTGGCGTGAAGTGGCGGAGCGAGCCGAGCTAGGCTTTGTCGAGTTTGAAGCGATGCTGAGTTATGATGCTGAGGTGACTGAGCGTGTTTTGCGTGTCGTGTGTGCCCAGCTAAATCTACCGCTTGAGGCGCTGCTGGAAGATATCGGAACCTATCTTGTCAGCCATGAAAACACGGAAGCCGTGCGGCGGCTTTTGCGGTTTGGCGGGGTCGATTTTGTAGAATTTTTGCACTCTCTTGAAGACTTGCCCGATCGCGCGCGGCTGGCTGTGGATGATTTGCGCTTACCTCAGCTTGAACTCTGTGAGCATGCAATGGATCACTTTAGTCTGACGGTGACGTCGCAGCCTGTCGGCTTTGGGGCCGTCATGCTCGGCGTCCTTCGGGCGATGGCCGATGACTATGGTGCGCTTGTGATTTTGGAGTATTTCCCTGCGACTCAGGGCAGTGAGAGGATTGAGATCCAGCTGATTGAGGCAGCTTTTGCGGCGGGGCGCGGCTTTGAGCTTGGGGCGCGCGCAGTATGAGCGAAATGCAGCGGATCGGAGCAGAGACGCAGAATATAGGCGATGTACAGGCTTTGATGGATGCGTTTTGTCCGATGCATGTGATTTTGGACGCATCGGGGCACATTGTGCATGTTGGAGCGACTTTGCAGAAGCTGCGCGCGAGCCTGCCCCTGGAGGGCCGACGTTTTTTGGACGTGTTTGAGCTGCGCAGACCGCAATCTGTGAATACGATGGACGAGCTTTTGAACAGCGCTGGTTTGAAGCTACATTTGCGCTTGCGTGGGGAGCCTGAAACCGCGTTGAAGGGAGCCTTGGCGCCACTTGCTGATGGGCGCGGGGCCGTGTTGAACCTTGGGTTCGGGATTTCACTGTTGGATGCGGTCCGTGACTATGCGCTGGTGAGCAGTGATTTTGCGGCGACAGATCTGGCCATTGAAATGCTGTATCTTGTGGAAGCCAAATCAGCGGCCATGGAGGCGTCTCGAAAGCTGAATCTGCGACTGCAAGGCGCAATGATTGCAGCGGAAGAGCAGGCCTTTACCGATACGTTGACGGGGCTGAAGAACCGCCGCGCTATGGACCATGTGTTGGCGCGGCTGATTGAGGCGGGGCGCGAATTTGCCCTGATGCATATTGATCTGGATTTCTTCAAAGCGGTGAATGACACGCTTGGCCATGCGGCGGGCGACCATGTCTTGCAGAACGTGGCGCGTATCATGGTGGAAGAGACCCGCAGCGACGATACGGTTGCACGTGTTGGTGGCGACGAGTTTGTGATCTTGTTTGATGGTTTGACAGATCGTGAGACGCTCGTTCGGGTGGCCGAGCGGATCATCAGAAAGCTCGAAGTTCCTATGCCTTTTGGGGCGCATATGTGTCATGTCTCGGCCAGCTGTGGAACCGTGCTTTCCGTGAGCTATGATGCGCCGGATGCTGTGCAGATGTTGGCGGATGCAGACCTTGCGCTATACGCTTCAAAACATGCGGGTCGCGCGCAGCATTCGTTCTTTCGGCTTGAGATGCGCGATGCGGGCCTGAGCCCTGAGATCAGTGGGGTGATCCCAGCGGCGGTCGCGCCGCGCAAGGGCACAGCTGGGGAAGCCGAAAACAGACGTAAAGACCGCCCCATTTGAGGCCTGCTTAAGAGGGCGCAAGCTGCGTCAAAACTTCGTCGAGCGTGTCAAACAGCATCTCGGCGTGCTCTTGGGCAAATGGCATGGGTGGACGGATCTTCAGGGTGTTCTTTGCGCGCCCTAAGCTGGACATGAGGAAGCCACGTTGCCGCATCGTGTTGAACACTTTGGTCGTGAGGGCCGTGGCGGGCTCTTTTGTACTTCGGTCTGTGACCAGCTCGGCTCCAAAGAGCATGCCTTCGCCACGAATGTCGCCGATGGCTTCATGTTTTTGATGGAGCGCGCTGAGCCTTTCTTGCGCGTAAGCACCGACGCGCGCGGCGTGGTCGGGGAGGGCTTTCTCCTCCAGCTCGTCCAGCACTGCGAGCGCGGCGGCGCAGGAGACGGGATTGCCACCGAATGTATTGAAATAGCGAAACGCCTCGCGAAAGCGCGCCATGATTTCGGGGCGCGTGACAACGCCGCCAACGGGGTGACCATTGGCCATGGGTTTGCCGAGTGTGACGATATCGGGGGTGATCCCCTGACGTTCAAAGCCCCAGAAATGCGAGCCGATCCGCCCGAAACCGGGCTGGACCTCATCGGCAATGAGCAGACCACCCGCTGCGCGCACGATCCGCGCAGCTTCATCGAGCCAGCCCTTGGGCAGGTCTGGGAACCCCTCGTTGACGAAATAGGGGCAAATGACGAGCGCGGCAAAGCCATGGCCCGAGGCGTTCAGATCGTCGATGGCCGTTTGGAGGCTGGCGGCGAAAGCGGCGCCATCGGGGTCGGGACTGCGGTAGCTGTCGGGGGCGGGAATATGTCGGATGTAGCCGCCAAGACCGAAGCCAACTTCGGGGATATTGCTGCGGGACAGCTGGCTCACCAGCGCTGTGTTACCGTGGTAGGTGGCGTCTGTCGCGATGATGCCGCGTTTGCCTGTCATGCCTTCGGCCATGCGCATGGCTACGTCATTGGCCTCCGAGCCTGTGCAAGTGAGCAGGAGGGTCGAAAGGCTCTCGGGCATTTTGGCAGTGAGGCGCTCGGCGTAGTCGAGGATACCGTCGTGCAAGTAACGCGTGTGAGTGTTGAGTGTGGCGGCTTGTTTGCAGATCGCATCGACAACACGAGGGTTGCAATGGCCGACGTGTGGGACGTTGTTGTAGCAGTCTAGATAGCGTTTGCCGTCTGCATCCCAAAGCCAGACGTCTTCACCGCGGACGATATGCACGGGCTCTTCGTAAAACAGCGACACATTGGGGCCCAAGAGGGCGCGGCGTCGGGCGAGCATATCGGCCATAGGGGTCTCCTTTGGGGCAATGATATTGCAGGAAGTTCACATGTGAAAGACATATGATGCACAGTTTCCGCGAGTTTGACATATTTTGGCCGTTTTGGGGCCTGTATCGCAGGGTAGGACACTCTCTGTAAAATAAGTGGAAACACGGGCATGACACTTGGGAAACACCAAGATGAGGCGATCAGTGCCCCCGATTCCGCAAAGGATGATGATACGCTCGACATTGTGCGGCTCCTGATTGAGACGGAGACGCGCCATGCAAAAGCGCATCCAGCGCGGCGCGGTGAGGCACATGGCGAAGGGCGTGACGACGCGGGTGCAAGCTCGGCGGCGGCTCGTATTGCGCCGCGTCGTGTGACGTTGCGCGGCCAGCCCAAAGATGTGAGGGGGCGCCCCGTGGAGGCCTCTGATGAGGCTCTCTATCGCGCTGAAGATTTGCGGCCAAGCCGATTTGGCCTGAAGTGGCCGCGCTTGAGCGCGCTCAAGCGGATCGGCGGCATGAGGGCACGGTCGCGGCAGCACGCGGGCACATCAAAAATCGAAAAGGACCAGATTTTGCGCTATTTGAAACTGATGGGGCTGACGGCTCTGGCCCTTGTGATCTTGCTCAAGCCTTGGCTCATTCCTTTGGTGCTGTTCATGCTGGTCTGGCTGGCCTTGATTGTGTTTTTGCTGCTTGGGTCGGCACGGATCAGCGAACTGTCGGAGGGGGCTTGGATTTGGTATCAAAGCAAGCGCCCTGATCGTGCTCAGAAAATTATCGAGCGCTTACAGCGTGCAGCGGACCGTGTGGATGGTCTTTTGGCGCGGCTGCCTGAGCGCTTTAGTGATGGCATTTACACGCCAGATCTGGGCCGTTCGGAGCGGGATATGGCCCTTGAAAACGTGGAGTTGCCACAAGATGATCCGTTTGAGCGCCTTGCTTTGCGGCGCTCTCCCGCCGAATAGGCGCAAATGTGCCTTGAATTTAGGGGGGCTTATGCGTAAGTGACCCCAAAGCAGTTAGAAAGACGATACGCCAATGGCCCGCACCAACCCGCTTCAGTTTATCCAGCAAACGCGCGCAGAAGTTTCAAAAATTGTATGGCCGACGCGCCGTGAAGTCATGCTGACGACTGTTATGGTCTTTATCATGGCGACGCTGACAGCGATCTTTTTTGCACTTGTGGATGTTTTGATCCGCAACGGCTTGCAGACTATTCTCAACGTCTTCGGCTAAAACTGTCGGTAAAAGACATGTAGCGGCCTCGCAATTTGCGGGGCTGTTTTGTTTTGGGCTTGAGGGCTTGAAACCGAGGGCTATGCGATGTAACTCCCCATCAAATCCCGACATGGTGAGCGACGATTCGAGTTGCTCGCCGATTTTTGCTGTCGGGAGATCGGAATAAGGCCTGCGCAGGTGGGCACAGTAAGGAACGGGCACAGCAATGGCGAAACGTTGGTATTCGGTAAGTGTTCTCTCGAACTTCGAGAAGAAGATTGCGGAACAAATCAGGCAGCAGGCTGAAGAGCAGGGGCTGGAGGATGCCATTGACGAAGTGCTTGTGCCGACTGAAGAAGTGATTGAAATCCGCCGTGGTAAAAAAGTGACCGCAGAGCGCCGCTTTATGCCTGGCTATGTGCTTGTGCATATGGAAATGAGCGACCGTAGCTATCACCTGATCAATTCGATCAACCGCGTCACTGGCTTCTTGGGCCCGCAAGGCCGCCCGATGCCGATGCGTGATGCTGAAGTGAACCAGATCCTGAACCGCGTTCAGGAAGGCGAAGATGCACCGAAGCTGATGATCAGCTTTGATGTGGGTGAGAAGGTCAAGGTCAACGAAGGGCCGTTTGAAGACTTTGACGGCATGGTGGAAGAAGTCGACGACGACAACCAGCGCCTGAAAGTCACTGTGTCTATCTTCGGGCGTGAGACGCCTGTGGAACTCGAATTTACGCAGGTTACCAAGCAAGGGTAACGGCGAATAGATCGTCGGGGTAACCCGATGTATGAGCGTGGGAGGCGAGGCGGCCGCGGCTGTCAGACCGAACCACACAACAAGTAGCCCTGAGGAACGCGTTCCGAGGGGGTTGGAAAAGGAGAAGGCCAATGGCCAAGAAGCTCGCAGGCAAGATGAAGCTGCAAGTGCCCGCAGGACAAGCAAACCCGAGCCCACCCGTTGGGCCGGCGCTGGGTCAGCGCGGCATCAATATCATGGAATTCTGTAAAGCGTTTAACGCGAAAACACAGGATATGGAGCCAGGTGCGCCTTGCCCGACCGTGATCACATACTACCAAGACAAGTCCTTCACGATGGACATCAAGACGCCTCCAGCGTCTTACTACCTGCGCAAAGCAGCTGGCCTTAAGTCAGGTGCGAAGCTTCCAGGCCGTGAGACTGTTGGCTCGGTCTCTGCAAAGCAGCTGCGTGAAATCGCAGAAGCCAAGTGGAAAGACCTGAACGCAAACGACGTCGAAGCCGCGATGAAAATCATCATGGGCTCTGCACGTTCTATGGGCATCGAGGTGAAGTAAGATGGCTAAACTTGGAAAACGGACAACTGCTGCACGGGAAGCCTTTGTTGGCAAAGAAAACCTGACAGTGGAAGAAGCGGTAAGCCTGATCAAGGCAAACGCAAACGCCAAATTCGACGAAACGCTCGAGATCGCTCTGAACCTCGGTGTTGATCCTCGTCACGCGGACCAAATGGTTCGTGGTGTTGTGGGTCTTCCTAACGGCACAGGCAAAGACGTTCGTGTTGCTGTTTTTGCGCGCGGCCCGAAGGCTGACGAAGCAAAAGCCGCTGGTGCGGATATTGTTGGTGCGGAGGATCTCATGGAGATCGTTCAAGGCGGCAAAATCGAATTTGACCGTTGCATTGCAACACCTGACATGATGCCAGTCGTTGGCCGTTTGGGTAAAGTTCTTGGTCCACGCAACCTGATGCCAAACCCAAAAGTGGGTACGGTTACTATGGATGTTGCTGAAGCTGTAAAAGCGGCCAAAGGCGGCGAAGTGCAGTTCAAAGTCGAAAAAGCCGGTGTTGTACACGCGGGTATCGGCAAGATCTCTTTTGACGATGCCAAGCTTGCTGAAAACATTCGTGCCTTTGTTGGCGCGGTTGCAAAAGCAAAGCCAGCGGGTTCAAAAGGCTCGTACATGAAGAAAGTCTCACTGAGCTCAACAATGGGCCCAGGCGTGAGCGTCGACGTGGACAGCGCAATCAGCAAATAAGCTGAGCGTTAAAGACATTTGGAAAAGAGCGCCTTTCGGGGCGCTCTTTTTTTGTGTTGAGAGACGGTGTGAAAAAAGCCCGACAGCGCTTGCACTCAGGGTTAATCAGGCTTAGGAACGGCCTCGTAGATCAGCGTGCGATTCGTCGTGCGCTGTTTTGCATTCGTCCAAGACGGTGGGTGAAAGGCGCTTTGGCTTTTCTTAATGTCCTGCCTGAGACGGGAAAAACCGAATTATTTGAGGTGAATTCCTCGGGTGGTTTTGGCATTGCCCCGTAATCGGACATGAGTGCTGGCCCCACTTTGGGCTGGCGAACTGAGCCGGGGGGCAACCCCCAAAATTGGAGTGAAACTGTGGATAGAGCCCAGAAAGAGAAAGTGGTCGAGGAACTCGGCCAGATCTTTGAAAGCTCTGGCGTTGTTGTGGTTGCACACTACGCTGGCCTTACAGTTGCTGAGATGCAGGATCTACGTGCTCGCGCAAGCGAAGCAGGTGGGGCCGTACGCGTCGCCAAGAACAGGCTCGCCAAAATTGCCCTAGAAGGAAAGTCCATCGAACAGATGGGTGACCTCCTGACAGGCATGACCGTTCTGACCTATTCTGAGGACCCCGTGGCTGCGGCCAAGGTTGCCGAAGATTTCGCCAAGGGTAACGACAAGTTCGAAATCCTCGGCGGTGCGATGAGCGGTGATATTCTGGACCGTGCTGGTGTTACAGCTGTGTCGAAACTGCCTTCACGTGACGAGCTTCTTGCTACGATCGCGGGCATGATCGGCGCGCCTGCAAGCAACATCGCCGGTGCAATTGGCGCACCTGCTTCAAATATCGCTTCCATCCTTTCGACTATCGAAGAGAAGGCGGCGTAAGCAACCTATCGGCTGGCGTGGGGCAAGACCTCATCGTTGGAACACAAATTTAGAAACGGAAAGCAAGTAAAATGGCTGATCTGAAAAAACTCGCGGAAGAAATCGTCGCATTGACGCTTTTGGAAGCACAAGAACTGAAAACGATCCTTAAAGACGAATACGGCATCGAGCCTGCAGCCGGTGGCGCAGTCATGATGGCGGGCCCTGCCGATGCTGGCGGTGCAGCTGCTGAAGAGCAAACAGAATTCAACGTAATTCTGATCTCTGCAGGCGCTTCAAAGATCAACGTGATCAAAGAAGTTCGCGGCATCACAGGCCTCGGTCTGAAAGAAGCCAAAGACCTCGTCGAAGCTGGTGGCAAAGCCGTCAAAGAAGGCGTCGACAAAGCCGAAGCAGAAGACATCAAAGCCAAGCTCGAAGCAGCTGGCGCGGAAGTCGAACTCAAGTAATCGGTTTTATGCAGGGCTTCGGTCTTGCGGAAAATCAGGCTGGGCGGGGAGAAATCCGTGCCCAGCCGAACCTGTCTTAGCAAGGGCCTCATAGAGAGGCGTTTTCTTAGGCGCGGTTCATAGTCGGGAGGCTCCAATGGGAATGGAGCCGGGAATTGACTGAAGCGTGTCGTCTCGTATGGAGGCAAGGCCGGGACCCGACGGTGCTTGCATTCGGTGAGAAATGAAAAGGTGAACTCGAGCATGGCGCAAACTTTCCTTGGCCAGAAACGTCTTCGTAAATATTTTGGTAAAATCCGTGAAGTTCTGGAGATGCCGAACCTTATTGAGGTTCAGAAATCTTCTTACGATCTTTTCCTGAATTCAGGTGATCAGCCTCAGCCGCTTGACGGCGAAGGCATCAAAGGTGTGTTCCAATCGGTCTTCCCGATCAAGGACTTCCACGAAACCTCTGTTCTTGAATTTGTCGATTATGAGCTCGAAGAGCCAAAATATGACGTCGAAGAATGCCAGCAGCGCGATATGACGTATAGCGCGCCTCTCAAGGTGAAGCTGCGTCTCATCGTGTTTGATATCGACGAAGATACAGGCGCGCGTTCGGTTAAGGACATCAAAGAGCAAGACGTGTTCATGGGCGATATGCCTTTGATGACGCCAAACGGCACATTTGTTGTCAACGGCACGGAGCGTGTGATCGTTTCCCAGATGCACCGTTCACCAGGTGTGTTCTTTGACCACGACAAAGGCAAAACGCATGCTTCGGGCAAGCTGCTGTTTGCTTGCCGCATTATCCCATATCGCGGTTCGTGGCTCGACTTTGAATTTGATGCCAAAGACATCGTCTTTGCGCGCATCGACCGTCGTCGTAAGCTTCCTGTCACCACGCTGCTTTATGCGCTTGGTCTTGATCAAGAAGGCATCATGGATGCTTACTATGAGACAGTCACATACAAGCTGAAGAAGAAAAAGGGCTGGGTCACCAAGTTCTTCCCCGATCGTGTGCGCGGCACACGTCCGACGTTTGATCTTGTGGACGCCAAAACAGGCGAAGTGATTGCCGAAGCTGGCAAGAAAATCACGCCACGGGCCGTTAAGCAGCTGATCGACGAAGGCAACGTAAGCGAGCTTCTGGTTCCGTTTGAGCAAATCGAAGGCAAGTTTGTTGCCAAAGATATCATCAACGAAGAAACCGGCGCGATCTATGTCGAGGCTGGCGACGAGTTGACATTTGAGCGCGACAAAGATGGCGAGATCATCGGCGGCGCGTTGAAAGAGCTCATGGATGCAGGCTTCACTGACATCCCAGTGCTCGACATCGACAACATCAATGTTGGCCCTTACATGCGCAACACGATGGCGGCAGATAAGAACATGAACCGCGAAACCGCGCTCATGGATATCTACCGTGTGATGCGCCCAGGCGAGCCACCCACCGTTGAAGCAGCGTCTAACCTGTTTGACACGCTGTTCTTTGATAGCGAGCGCTATGACCTCTCGGCCGTTGGTCGTGTTAAAATGAACATGCGTCTTGATCTGGATGCGCCTGACACGCTGCGCACCCTACGCCGCGAAGATATCGTATCCTGCATCAAAGCGCTGGTTATGCTGCGCGATGGCAAAGGCGATATCGACGACATCGACCACCTCGGCAACCGTCGTGTGCGTTCTGTCGGCGAGCTGATGGAAAATCAGTACCGTGTTGGCCTGCTTCGCATGGAGCGCGCGATCAAGGAGCGTATGTCTTCTGTCGAGATCGACACAGTGATGCCGCAAGACCTGATCAACGCCAAGCCAGCCGCGGCTGCTGTGCGTGAATTCTTCGGCTCAAGCCAGCTTTCGCAGTTTATGGACCAAACCAACCCGCTCTCAGAAGTGACGCACAAGCGCCGCCTCTCAGCGCTTGGGCCAGGTGGTCTGACGCGTGAACGTGCGGGCTTTGAAGTGCGCGACGTTCACCCAACGCACTACGGCCGTATGTGTCCGATTGAAACGCCAGAAGGCCCGAACATCGGCCTGATCAACTCACTCGCGACATTTGCGCGTGTGAACAAATACGGCTTTATCGAAACACCTTACCGCAAGGTTGTTGAAGGCAAAGTGACAGACGAAGTACAGTATATGTCTGCCACAGAAGAGATGCGCCACGTTGTGGCTCAGGCCAACGCCAACCTCGACGAAAACGGCAAGTTTGTGAACGATCTTGTGAGCACGCGTCAGTCGGGCGAGTATACACTCGCACCGAACGAGCACGTAGACCTCATCGACGTTTCGCCGAAGCAGCTCGTGTCCGTTGCGGCCTCACTCATCCCGTTCCTTGAAAACGATGACGCCAACCGCGCCTTGATGGGCTCGAACATGCAACGCCAAGCTGTGCCTCTTTTGCAAGCTGAAGCGCCGCTGATCGGCACAGGCATTGAAGGCAAGGTCGCGATTGACTCGGGCGCTGCCATTCAGGCCAAGCGTGCGGGCATCATCGACCAAGTGGATGCACAACGTATCGTTATCCGTGCGACCCATGACCTCGGTCTTGGGGATGCGGGTGTTGATATTTACCGTATGCGCAAATTCCAACGCTCCAACCAGAACACATGTATCAACCAGCGCCCCTTGGTGAAGGTTGGTGACACAGTTCAGAAGGGCGAGATTATTGCTGATGGTCCGTCAACGGATATTGGTGAACTCGCGCTTGGTAAAAACGTGATCGTCGCGTTTATGCCTTGGAACGGTTACAACTACGAAGATAGTATCCTGATCTCCGAGCGTATTTCACAAGATGACGTCTTCACGTCGATCCACATCGAAGAATTCGAAGTGGCGGCCCGTGATACGAAGCTCGGCCCAGAAGAAATCACACGCGATATTCCAAACGTTGGTGAAGAAGCGCTGCGCAACCTCGACGAGGCCGGCATCGTTTACATTGGTGCGGATGTTGAGCCAGGTGATATCCTTGTTGGCAAGATCACGCCAAAAGGCGAAAGCCCGATGACGCCAGAAGAAAAGCTTCTGCGCGCTATCTTTGGTGAAAAAGCGTCTGATGTGCGTGACACGTCTCTGCGCGTAAAGCCGGGCGACTTTGGTACGGTTGTGGAAGTGCGCGTCTTTAACCGCCATGGTGTGGAAAAAGACGAGCGTGCGCTTCAGATCGAGCGTGAAGAAGTTGAGCGTCTTGCACGCGACCGTGACGATGAGCTGGCGATCCTTGATCGCAACATCTACGCGCGTCTTGGTGATATGCTGCTTGGCAAAGAAGTGGCCAAAGGTCCGAAAGGCGTTAAAGCCGGCTCAAAAGTCGACGCTGAGATGCTTGAAACCTACCCACGTTCGGCTTGGTGGATGATCGCCCTTAAGGACGAGAAAAACGCCCAGATCGTTGAAGCTTTGAACGAGCAGTATGAGGCGCAGAAGCGTACTCTTGATGCGCGCTTTGAAGACAAAGTTGAAAAAGTACGTCGTGGTGACGACCTCCCACCCGGTGTGATGAAGATGGTTAAAGTCTTTGTTGCTGTGAAGCGTAAGCTTCAGCCAGGTGACAAAATGGCCGGTCGTCACGGGAACAAAGGTGTTATTTCCAAGGTTGTGCCTATGGAAGACATGCCGTTCCTTGCCGATGGTACGCCAGTCGACTTCTGTTTGAACCCTCTTGGTGTTCCTTCGCGTATGAACGTTGGTCAAATCCTTGAAACGCACATGGGCTGGGCTGCACGCGGCCTTGGCCTCAAGATTGACGATGCTCTTGGCGAATACCGCCGCTCTGGCGATCTGACACCTGTGCGGGACGCGATGAAGCATGCTTATGGTGACGACGTTTATGACGAAGGCATCGTGGGTATGGAAGAGGCGCAGCTCATTGAAGCGGCAGGCAATGTCACACGCGGTGTGCCTATTGCGACGCCTGTTTTTGATGGTGCAAAAGAAGCCGATGTGAACGATGCGCTGACACGCGCGGGCTTTGATACTTCGGGTCAGTCGATCTTGTTTGATGGTCGTACAGGCGAGCAGTTTGCCCGCCCTGTAACGGTCGGCATCAAGTATCTGCTGAAACTTCACCACCTTGTGGACGACAAAATCCACGCGCGCTCGACAGGCCCATACAGCCTTGTCACGCAGCAACCTCTGGGTGGTAAAGCTCAGTTCGGTGGCCAGCGCTTTGGTGAGATGGAAGTATGGGCGCTCGAAGCTTACGGCGCGGCCTATACCTTGCAAGAGATGCTGACAGTGAAGTCAGATGACGTTGCAGGCCGGACCAAAGTCTATGAGAGCATCGTGAAGGGTGAAGACAACTTTGAGGCCGGTGTGCCAGAGAGCTTCAACGTTCTCGTCAAAGAAGTCCGCGGCCTTGGCCTGAACATGGAACTCCTGGATGCGGAGGATGAGGAATAAGGGCTTCGGCCTTTCTTCCCTTCTCCCTTCCGCAACCAATTTGAGGACATCAAAATGAACCAGGAACTGACAAACAACCCGTTTAACCCACTTGCGCCCACGAAGGTTTTTGATGAGATCAAGGTCTCTCTTGCTTCACCAGAGCGTATTCTGTCGTGGTCCTTCGGGGAAATCAAAAAGCCCGAAACCATCAACTACCGTACGTTCAAGCCTGAGCGGGACGGCCTTTTCTGCGCGCGTATCTTCGGCCCGGTAAAGGACTACGAATGCCTTTGCGGCAAATATAAGCGCATGAAGTATCGCGGCGTTGTCTGCGAGAAATGCGGTGTTGAAGTTACGCTTCAAAAAGTACGCCGTGAGCGTATGGGCCACATCGAGCTGGCCTCACCTGTGGCACACATCTGGTTCCTGAAGTCGCTTCCATCGCGGATCGGCCTTATGCTGGATATGACACTGCGTGATCTTGAGCGCGTTCTTTACTTCGAAAACTATGTGGTTATCGAGCCAGGTCTTACAGACCTGACATACGGCCAGATGCTGACCGAAGAAGAGTTCATGGATGCGCAAGACCACTACGGTATGGACGCGTTTACGGCGAACATCGGTGCGGAAGCGATCCGTGAGATGCTGGCCCAGATCGACCTTGAGTCTGAAGCAGAAACTCTGCGTGCAGACCTTAAGGAAGCGACAGGCGAGCTGAAGCCGAAGAAAATCATCAAGCGTCTCAAAGTTGTTGAAAGCTTCCTTGAAAGTGGCAACCGCCCCGAGTGGATGGTTATGACGGTTATCCCTGTGATCCCGCCAGAGCTTCGCCCGCTGGTTCCTCTGGATGGTGGCCGCTTTGCGACATCAGATCTCAACGATCTTTATCGTCGTGTGATCAACCGGAACAACCGTCTCAAGCGCCTCATCGAACTGCGCGCGCCCGATATCATCGTGCGCAACGAAAAGCGGATGTTGCAGGAATCTGTCGATGCTCTGTTTGACAACGGTCGTCGTGGCCGCGTCATCACAGGCGCAAACAAGCGTCCGTTGAAATCGCTTTCAGACATGCTGAAGGGTAAGCAAGGCCGCTTCCGTCAGAACCTTTTGGGTAAACGCGTCGACTTCTCTGGCCGTTCAGTCATCGTGACTGGCCCAGAGCTTAAGCTTCACCAGTGTGGTCTTCCCAAGAAGATGGCGCTTGAGCTCTTCAAGCCGTTTATTTATAGCCGTTTGGAGGCCAAAGGCCTGTCAGCGACTGTGAAACAAGCCAAGAAGCTTGTTGAAAAAGAGCGTCCTGAAGTCTGGGATATCTTGGATGAAGTTATCCGCGAACACCCCGTCATGCTCAACCGCGCTCCGACGCTTCACCGCCTCGGCATCCAAGCGTTTGAACCTGTTTTGATCGAAGGCAAAGCCATTCAGCTTCACCCGCTGGTTTGCTCGGCCTTTAACGCCGACTTTGACGGTGACCAAATGGCTGTTCACGTACCGCTCTCGCTGGAAGCCCAGCTTGAAGCGCGTGTTCTGATGATGTCGACCAACAACGTTCTGTCGCCTGCAAACGGCGCGCCGATCATTGTTCCGTCACAGGATATGATTTTGGGTCTGTACTATACGACCATCGAGCGTGAAGGCATGGTTGGCGAAGGCATGGCTTTTGCATCGATTGAAGAAGTTCAGCATGCACTGGACTCTGGTGCTGTGCATTTGCACTCCAAGATCACCGCGCGGATCCCGCAGGTGGACGGCGAAGGCAACACTGTGATGCAGCGTTTCGAAACGACACCGGGCCGTGTGCGCCTTGGTGCGCTTCTGCCGCAAAACAACAAAGCGCCATTCGAGCTGGTCAACCGTTTGCTGCGCAAACGTGAAGTTCAGCAAGTGATTGACACGGTTTACCGTTACTGTGGTCAGAAAGAGTCTGTCATCTTCTGTGACCAGATCATGACCATGGGCTTCCGTGAAGCTTTCAAGGCGGGTATTTCGTTTGGTAAGGATGACATGGTCATTCCAGACACCAAATGGACGATCGTTGATGAGACACGCGACTTTGTGAAGGACTTTGAACAGCAGTATCTCGACGGCCTGATCACACAGGGCGAGAAATACAACAAAGTTGTTGATGCATGGTCAAAGTGTAACGACAAAGTCACCGAAGCCATGATGAACACCATCTCGGCGGACAAGCGCGATGAGAATGGCGCTGTTATGGAGCCAAACTCGGTTTACATGATGGCTCACTCTGGCGCGCGTGGCTCGGTTACTCAGATGAAACAGCTCGGCGGTATGCGTGGCCTGATGGCCAAGCCGAACGGCGACATCATCGAGACACCGATCATCTCGAACTTTAAAGAAGGTCTGAACGTTCTTGAGTACTTCAACTCTACTCACGGCGCGCGGAAAGGTCTTTCGGATACCGCTCTGAAAACAGCGAACTCCGGTTACCTCACACGTCGTCTTGTGGACGTTGCGCAAGACTGCATCGTGCGTGAGCACGACTGTGGAACAGAGCGCGCAATCACGGCAGAAGCAGCCGTGAATGACGGTGAAGTTGTGTCTTCACTGGCAGAGCGTCTCTTGGGCCGTGTTGCAGCAGACGACATCCTCAAGCCAGGCACAGATGAAGTTATCATCGCGCAGGGCACGATGATTGACGAGCGTATGGCCGATGCAATTGAGGAAGCGGGTGTTGTTAGCACGCGTATCCGCAGCCCGCTGACTTGCGAAGCTGAAGACGGCGTTTGTGCCATGTGCTACGGTCGTGACCTCGCGCGCGGTACGATGGTTAACCAAGGTGAGGCCGTCGGCATCATCGCGGCGCAGTCCATCGGCGAACCAGGTACACAGCTGACGATGCGGACATTCCACATCGGCGGCGTTGCACAGGGTGGTCAGCAGTCGTTCCTTGAGGCGAGCCAAGAAGGTAAAATTACCTTTGAAAACGCGTCTCTGCTTGAGAACGAAGCAGGCGAAGCACTTGTTGTTGGCCGTAACATGAAAATCGCGATCGTCGGTGACGATGGTGAGGAACGTGCGAGCCACAAGCTGAGCTACGGTACCAAGCTCTTTGTCAAAGAAGGCGGCAAAGTTCTGCGTGGCGACAAGCTCTTTGAGTGGGATCCCTACACGCTTCCGATCATCGCTGAGAAGTCGGGTACAGCCAAGTTTGTTGACCTCGTGAGCGGTATTGCCGTGCGCGACGAGACAGATGACGCGACCGGTATGACACAGAAGATCGTTATCGATTGGCGCGCTGCTCCGAAAGGCAACGAGCTCAAGCCAGAGATCATCTTGCAGGATAAAGACGGTGAGCCAGTGCGCAACGACGCGGGCAACCCAGTGACATATCCAATGTCTGTTGATGCTGTTCTTTCGATTGAAGAAGGCCAAGAGATCAAAGCGGGTGATGTTGTTGCGCGTATTCCACGCGAAGGCGCGAAAACGAAAGACATTACTGGTGGTCTGCCACGTGTTGCCGAGCTTTTCGAAGCCCGTCGTCCGAAAGACCACGCGATCATCGCAGAGATCGACGGTTATGTTCGTTATGGCCGCGACTATAAGAACAAGCGCCGCATCTCGATTGAGCCATCAGACGAGAGCATGGAAGCCGTTGAATATATGGTTCCGAAGGGCAAGCACATTCCAGTTATGGAAGGCGACTTTGTCCAGAAGGGCGATTACATCATGGACGGTAACCCTGCGCCGCATGACATCCTCTCCATCATGGGTGTCGAAGCGCTGGCGGACTACATGATCGACGAGGTGCAAGATGTTTACCGCCTGCAAGGCGTGAAGATCAACGATAAGCACATCGAAGTTATCGTGCGTCAGATGCTCCAGAAGTGGGAAATTCTCGACAGTGGCGACACCACGCTCCTCAAGGGCGAGAATGTCGACAAAGTCGAGTTTGACGAGGCCAATGCCAAGGCGGAAGCCCGTGGCGGACGCCCTGCACAAGGCGAGCCGATCCTTCTCGGGATCACCAAGGCGAGCTTGCAGACACGTTCCTTCATCTCGGCGGCATCGTTCCAAGAGACAACACGCGTTCTGACCGAAGCCTCTGTGCAAGGTAAGAAAGACAAGCTGGTTGGCCTCAAAGAAAACGTCATCGTAGGCCGTTTGATCCCTGCGGGGACAGGTGGTGCGACGAAGCAAATGCGCCGTGTGGCTCAGGACCGTGACAATGTTGTGCTTGAAGCGCGCCGCGAAGAAGCGGAAGCGGCAGCAGCTTTGGCGGCCCCTGTTCAGGACGATGTGTTCGCAGCAGCACCGCCCGCTGAGGACATCACAAGCGAGATCCCTGAGAGCCGCGAAGAATAAGCGCTTTCAAAGAGAGATTGGAAAACCCCGCTTTCACGAGCGGGGTTTTTTGCTTTTTGGAGCTGGTGTTGCAGGCTGGCGTCTTTGAGGCTTTCCATTTTGGCAGATCAGGTGTTTCCTATTCGTAGGAGAGCGTTCATGGCACAGAAGAGTTTAGATCCACAGGTGATCGGAGTGGTGCGGTTTTCCGTTTTGACCACAGATTTTTCACTTCATGCGCATGACGACCATGAAGCCTTGGCAGATAAGTTGTTTGCGCCTGCGCGTATGGCATTGAGGCTGAGACTTTTTGAACGGCTTTGTTTGCCATCTCTTGTGGGCCAGAGTGATCAAGGGTTTCGGCTCGTTGTGCTTACGGCTGAAGCGCTGCCGGATGACATTCGCGAACGGCTTGATGCGTTGGTGGCTCCACATGAGAATATCAGCGTTTATGCGGCGGCCCCTGAACAGCATTATCAGATGATAAAGAAGGCTTATGCCTCTGTTTATGAAAACGATGCACAGTATCGCCTCACCTTTCGGTTGGATGACGATGATGCGCTTGCGCTTGATTATGTGGCGCGTCTCAAAACACTGGCGCGGGGGCTTTTGCCTCTGAGGCCCGATGTGCCGCAGGTGATCGCGTTTAACCGAGGGTTTTATGTCGATATGACTGCGCCGAAGGGCAGGGGGCGTGTGTTTGATACGGTGGAGCGCGCGCCCTTGTCTTGCGGAACGGCACTGCTTGCGCCTGCGAGCTATACGCGCAACCCATACCGCTATAATCATCGTGCTTTGGCGCAGCACTACAATGTCTATTCCGACATCTTGGAGCCTTGCTTCTTGCGCACGATTCACGGCGATAATCACTCGAGCCCTGCAAAGCTCGGTATTTTAGGGAAGCTGGGCGAGGATGCCGTCGCTGATCAGATCTCGCGATATTTTGGACTGGATATAGATATGCTTGGAGCGCTTGAATGATTTCGGCACAAGACAATTTACGCGGGGCTGTCTTGATGATGGTGTCGATGGCGGCGTTTACGTTCAATGACGCATTTATGAAGATGATTTCTGCAAAGCTGCCGTTGTTTCAAATTTTGATGCTGCGGGGCATTTTGACAACCTGCCTGATTGCGCTTGTGATGCTCGCAATGGGGCGCTTGCGTTTTGCAGTCCCGCGTGAGGACCGTTGGCTTGTGTTTACGCGTGTTGTTGCGGAGGCGGCCTCGGCCTATTTTTTCCTGACTGCATTGTTCAATATGCCAATCGCCAATGTCAGCGCGATCATGCAGGCCTTGCCTCTGGCGATCACACTGGCGGCGGCAGTGTTCTTTCGGGAGCCTGTCGGCTGGCGACGATTGTCTGCCATTTTTGTCGGATTTTTTGGAGTTATGCTGATCATTCGCCCAGGGGCCGAGGATTTCACGCTCTACTCGCTTTATACTTTGGCGGCGGTGATCGTCGTCACAATCCGTGATCTGGCCACGCGGCGCTTGAGCGCTGAGACGCCTTCGATGGCAGTGACATTTTATTCCTCCCTCGGTGTCACGTTCTTTTTTGCTATGGCGGCGCCGTCGCAAGGGTGGGTTCCAGTGGATGGATATGCCGCAATGATGATTGCGGGGGCTTCTGTGATGGTGATTGGTGGATACATTTGCTCAATCATGGTGATGCGGATTGGCGAGATCAGTTTTGTGGCTACGTTCCGCTATACCTCACTGGTTTGGGCGTTGCTTTTGGGATGGTTGGTGTTTGGCGATTGGCCAAAGCCTGTGACACTTTTGGGCGCGTCGATCGTGATTGGATCGGGTGTATTTATGCTTTTGCGAGAACGCCAAATCAACCGTCGTGTGGCCAAAGCTGCAGCAGCACGGCCAGCTGCGGGGGCAGGGGTATGAGGCAGGCGAAGCTTCAGGTTTTGGGGCTATGCCGCTGGTCGTATCCGAGCCAGACGGGTGCGTTCAACAATACAGGCGAGAGCCTTGAAGCTTTGCAGAGCGAGCTTTATGCGGCGGGGCGTATGGCTGTGCGGCTCTTTTTCTTGGAGCACCTTGTCTTGCCAAGCCTGCGGGCGCAGAGCGACCCAGACTTTACGCTTGTCTTGATGATGGGGGAGACGCTGCCCGAGCCATGGCGCTCGCGTGTGCTTGAGCTTGTACAAGATGTGCCGCAAGTGAAGCCTGTATTTTTGCCAGAAGGTCAGAACCATATGGCCGCCTGTACAGCGCTCATGCGGGCGCATCGAGACGAGAATGCAGATGTTGTTGTCGAGTTTCGTTTGGATGACGATGATGCTGTAGCAAGCGACTTTGTTGCGCAATTGCGCGGGCTCTATCGGCAGCTGCGTCCGATCTACAAAGCCAACAAGCGGGTTGCCGTTGATTTTTGTCGGGGGTTCTTGTTTCGCTGTGAGGATGATGGAGGGGTGAACTATCTTCCTGTCGAGGCACGGCTCTGGACGCCTGCACTTGCGCTTTACCTGCCGCCTGATCATCCGCGCAGCCTGCTGAACTATCCGCATATGCGAACATGGCGGAGTATGCCTGTTTTGAGCCTGAACAAGAAGCCAATGTTCGTACGGGGTGCTCATGGGGGGAATGACAGCGCGATCAAAGAACGCAAGGTCGATAGCTTCCGATACAAGCTTGAGACTTTGCCATCTGTGATGGCCTCGGACTTCGGGGTTGATCTGGAGGCTTTTGAGGCGGCTTGGAGCGAGGTTTGCGCCTGACGGCCCATGCGGCAAAGGGATTGGCCCCGCTGTGTTGACAAGCTCTGCGACTCCCCCTAAAAGCCCCTCATCCGGCTATGGGCACGCCCTAATGCCGTTTACATAACTTGAGTGGTCAAGATCCGAGCTATTGCTGCGAAGATCCTCTGTAAACCCGCCGCGCCGTTTACCTCGGAATGGGAACGATGCGGCTTTTGTGTGTTGTGGACGCATGATGCACGCGAATTGAAACCGCGAGGGGACACCCTTGCATACATGTGTTGAGAAACGGGAAAAGAGCCCTATGCCAACGATCCAACAGCTCATCCGGAAGCCCCGGAAGCCGAAAGTCAAACGCTCCAAATCGCTTCACCTCGAGGGTAACCCTCAGAAGCGCGGCGTTTGTACACGCGTCTATACAACCACGCCTAAGAAGCCGAACTCGGCGATGCGTAAAGTTGCTAAAGTACGTCTCACAAATGGCTTTGAAGTCATCAGCTACATCCCAGGTGAAAGCCACAACCTTCAGGAGCACTCTGTTGTCCTGATCCGTGGCGGTCGTGTAAAAGACCTTCCCGGTGTTCGCTACCACATCCTGCGCGGTGTTCTTGATACGCAAGGCGTTAAAGACCGTAAGCAGCGCCGTTCGAAATATGGCGCTAAGCGTCCTAAGTAAGGAAGAGATCACATGTCACGTCGTCACGCCGCTGAAAAACGCGAAGTCCTTCCTGACGCCAAATTTGGTGACCGGGTTCTGACAAAATTCATGAACAACCTGATGATCGACGGCAAAAAAGCTGTTGCCGAGCGTATCGTCTACAACGCGTTTGATCGCGTTGAGAGCAAAATCAAGCGCGCCCCTGTGGAAGTCTTCCACGAAGCGCTCGAAAACATCAAACCGTCCGTCGAAGTGCGTTCGCGCCGCGTCGGTGGTGCGACATACCAGGTGCCTGTTGAAGTGCGCCCTGAGCGTCGCGAAGCCCTTGCCATCCGTTGGTTGATCAATGCGAGCCGCGCTCGCAACGAAAACACCATGGAAGAGCGCCTTGCTGGCGAACTGATGGATGCTGTGCAATCTCGCGGTTCTGCCGTGAAAAAGCGCGAAGACACTCACAAAATGGCCGATGCGAACAAAGCATTCAGCCACTACCGCTGGTAATAGGAAGCACCTGATATGGCACGCGACTATCCCCTCGAACGCTACCGTAACTTTGGTATCATCGCGCACATCGACGCCGGTAAAACCACATGTTCCGAGCGTATCCTGTTTTACACGGGTAAATCACACAACATCGGCGAAGTGCACGATGGCGCAGCCACCATGGACTGGATGGAGCAAGAGCAGGAGCGTGGCATCACGATCACCTCAGCTGCGACAACCACGTTCTGGGAGCGCACAGAGAACGGCACAGAAGCCGACTCACTCAAGCACCGCATGAACATCATCGACACACCAGGCCACGTTGACTTCACAATCGAAGTTGAGCGTTCGCTTGCGGTACTCGATGGTGCGGTTACTGTTCTTGACGGTAACGCCGGCGTTGAGCCACAGACCGAAACAGTATGGCGTCAAGCCGACCGCTACAAAGTTCCGCGGATTGTTTTTGTCAACAAAATGGACAAAATCGGCGCAGACTTCTTCAACTGTGTTCGCATGATCGAAGACCGCACGGGTGCGACAGCTATCCCTGTTGGTATTCCGATCGGTTCGGAAACAGATCTTGAAGGTCTGATTGATCTTGTGACCATGGAAGAATGGCTGTGGCAGGGCGATGACCTTGGCGCATCATGGGTCAAAGCTCCAATCCGTGACGGTCTCAAGGCGCAAGCCGACGAGTGGCGCGGCAAGCTTGTTGAAGCTGCTGTGGAAATGGACGACGACGCTATGGAAGCCTACCTCATGGAAGGCACAGAGCCTGACGTGGCAACGCTTCGCGTACTGCTTCGCAAGGGCTGCTTGGCTCTGAAGTTCGTTCCTGTTCTTGGTGGTTCCGCCTTCAAAAACAAAGGTGTTCAGCCGCTTCTCAACGCCGTAATCGACTACCTCCCGAGCCCGCTCGACGTTGTTGATTACATGGGCTTTAAGCCAGGCGATGAGACAGAAACACGTGACATCCCGCGCCGTGCGGACGATGACATGGCGTTCTCTGGCCTTGCGTTCAAGATCATGAACGACCCGTTTGTTGGCTCGCTGACATTCACACGGATCTATTCAGGTAAGCTCGAAAAGGGCGACACTGTCTTTAACTCTACCAAAGGTAAGAAAGAGCGCATCGGTCGTATGATGATGATGCACTCAATCAACCGTGAAGAGATCGAAGAAGCTTTCGCTGGCGATATTATCGCTCTGGCTGGCCTCAAAGATACAACAACGGGCGACACACTTTGCGACGTTAAAGAGCCAGTGGTTCTGGAAACAATGACATTCCCCGATCCCGTTATCGAGATTGCCATTGAGCCAAAGACAAAGAACGACCAAGAGAAAATGTCTCAAGGTCTGCAGCGTCTTGCGGCTGAAGATCCCTCGTTCCGTGTTGAGACTGACATTGAATCAGGCCAGACCATCATGAAGGGTATGGGTGAACTTCACCTCGATATTCTCGTGGACCGTCTGAAGCGTGAATTCAAAGTTGAAGCCAACATCGGTGCGCCACAGGTTGCTTATCGTGAGACCATCTCTCACGAAGTTGAGCACACTTACACGCACAAGAAACAGTCGGGTGGTTCAGGCCAGTTCGGCGAGGTGAAAATGATCATCTCTCCAACAGAGCCAGGCGAAGGTTACTCGTTTGAAAGCCGTATCGTCGGCGGGTCTATTCCTAAAGAATATATCCCAGGCGTAGAAAAGGGCATCAACTCCGTCACAGACAGCGGCCCTCTGGCTGGCTTCCCTGTGATCGACTTCAAAGTTGCTCTGATCGACGGTAAGTTCCACGATGTTGACTCATCGGTTCTCGCATTCGAAATCGCGGCCCGTATGTGTATGCGTGAAGGCATGCGCAAAGCTGGCGCGAAATTGCTTGAGCCAGTGATGAAAGTCGAAGTGATTACACCTGAAGAATATACAGGCGGCATCATCGGCGATTTGACATCACGTCGTGGTCAGGTTTCGGGCCAAGAGCCTCGCGGCAACGCGATTGCGATTGATTGCTTTGTGCCGCTCGCGAACATGTTCGGCTACATCAACACTCTGCGTTCTATGTCTTCGGGCCGCGCTCAGTTTACGATGCAGTTTGACCATTACGAGCCGGTTCCAAACAACATCTCGGAAGAAATCCAAGCGAAGTACGCTTAATCTTATAGAAAATTTGGGCGGGCCAGTCGGGCCCGCCTATCCTTAGAATGAATAGGAGGCCATCTCATGGCAAAGGAAAAGTTTAGCCGTAACAAACCGCACTGCAACATCGGCACGATTGGTCACGTTGACCACGGCAAGACGACGTTGACAGCAGCGATCACGAAATACTTCGGTGACTTCAAAGCGTACGACCAGATTGATGGCGCGCCAGAAGAGAAAGCCCGTGGTATCACGATTTCAACAGCGCACGTTGAGTATGAGACAGAGAACCGTCACTACGCACACGTCGACTGCCCAGGCCACGCGGACTATGTGAAGAACATGATCACGGGTGCGGCGCAGATGGACGGCGCGATCTTGGTTGTGAACGCGGCCGACGGCCCGATGCCACAGACACGCGAGCACATTCTGCTTGGCCGTCAGGTTGGCATCCCGTCAATGGTTGTTTTCATGAACAAAGTTGACCAGGTTGACGACGAAGAGCTTCTTGAGCTCGTTGAAATGGAAATCCGTGAGCTTCTGTCAGCTTATGATTACCCAGGTGACGACATTCCAGTGATCGCGGGCTCAGCGCTTGCGGCGATGGAAGGCCGTGACGCGAACATCGGCGAAGACAAGATCCGTGAATTGATGGCGGCTGTTGATGAGTACATCCCACAGCCTCCACGCGCGATCGACGAGCCCTTCCTTCTGCCAATCGAAGACGTGTTCTCAATCTCAGGCCGCGGCACAGTTGTGACGGGTCGTGTTGAGCGTGGCGCGATCAACGTTGGCGACGAAATGGAAATCGTTGGTATCCGCGACACCAAGAAAACGACCTGCACAGGCGTTGAAATGTTCCGCAAGCTGCTTGATCGCGGTGAAGCTGGCGACAACGTTGGCGTTCTTCTTCGCGGCATCGACCGTGAAGGTGTTGAGCGTGGCCAGGTTCTTTGTAAGCCCGGTTCTGTGAACCCGCACACCAAGTTTGAGGCAGAAGTTTACATTCTGACCAAAGACGAAGGTGGCCGTCACACGCCGTTCTTCGCGAACTACCGTCCACAGTTCTACTTCCGTACAACGGACGTGACAGGCACGGTTGAGCTTCCAGAAGGCACGGAAATGGTTATGCCAGGCGACAACCTGAAGTTCGGCGTTGAGCTGATCGCGCCTATCGCGATGGAGCAAGGCCTGCGCTTTGCGATCCGCGAAGGCGGCCGTACCGTTGGTTCGGGCGTTGTTGCGAAGATCGTTGAGTAAGCTCTAGAGCTTATACAGACTTAGAAAGGGCCGCCTCATAAGGGCGGCCCTTTTTCTGTGACAGGTCTTCGGGTGTGCTTTGTTACGCTTCTGGAAACAGTACGGATTGTGCCAGAGAATGAGTAACCCCTATGACGCGCTAGGCACTTCTGCATTTTGGCGCACGGCTGTCGCAGAAAAGGGCCCGCTAGGGCTCGAGCACCTTTGGACGCCAAAGTTCCATGTGCGCCCCGAGCATAAAATTGTGACAGCGGGCAGTTGTTTTGCTCAGCACATTGGCCAAGCACTTGTGGAGCGCGGATACAGCTGGCTTGACGCGGAACCTGCGCCGCCTTGGGTTGTTGGGGAGGATGCGAAGGCTCTCAATTACGGGGTTTTTAGCTGTCGCACAGGGAATATCTACACGCCTAGGATGCTGTTGCAATGGCTGCGGCTTGCGTTTGAGGGGGGGGACACTGAGCTATGGGAGGCAGAGGGTCGTTGGTTTGATCCGCTTCGGCCTGTGATCGAGCCAAATGGTTTCGCTCACAGTGACGAGTTGCAATCTGCGCGTCAGGCGACGCTGGCGAGCATCCGAAATGCTGTCACGGAAGCAGATGTTTTCATCTTTACGCTCGGGCTGACAGAGGCATGGCGTCATAGTGGCACAGATTTTGAATATGCGCTCTGCCCTGGTACCATTGTAGGGGCTGAGTTCGATGAAGCTGTGCATTGCTTTCACAATGCCAGTTTTGCGCAATTGCGTGACGATCTGGAGGCCGCAATTGCTTTGATGCGGGAAAAGAACAGCGCTTTAAAAATCTTACTTACTGTTTCGCCCGTACCGTTGGTCGCCTCTGCCTCGGGGGCACATGTGTTGGCGGCCACGTCTCATTCCAAATCGCTGTTACGCGCGGTTGCGGGAGAGTTGGCTGGTGCTGCAGAGGCTATCGATTACTTCCCCTCTTATGAGATCATTACGCACCCCGTGTTTCGCGGGATGTTCTTTGCGCCAAACATGCGGGCGGTCGTGCCTGAAGGTGTTGCAACGGTAATGAGGCATTTCTTCGAGGATCAGCGTCGAGTGTTTGGAGAGGTCGTTCAGTCTTCACCGGGCAAGCGCCGCAAAAAGAACAAAGTGCGATCGGAAAGTGATGTGATGTGTGAAGAGGAATTGCTCAATGCCTTCGCAAAGTAAGCTTGCGATTTTTGGCGATAGCAATCTCGGGGCTGTGCGTCGCGCTTTTGACGACGGATTGCTGAGCTTTCCCGGGTATGACGTTGAGTTTTGGGGCGCAGCTGGCAGCGAGTATCGCAATATTCACTACGGCAAAGGCGCGTTGCGTCCAATCACGCCAGAAGCCGAAAAGGCCGTTCTTTTTGTCAACGGAAAGGGGCGCAAGCATCTGCGGACCAAAGACTTCAATGTTTTTGTCTTTTATGGCGTGCGGCTTCGGTTGGCTGAGTTCTTCGCAGCATATATCGATCTGATGCTTGATCATGAGCGTTCGGTCAGTGAGGCGGCACTTGCATCTGCGGCCAAGCAGTTCTTGCAGGAGCGTCGCGCCGTTAGGATGGCACAGCTGATGAAGGCGGATGGGGCCGAGGAGATTGTCTTTGTTTTCGCGGGCTTTCCATGTTGGGGTGTCATAGATCAGAGAGCAGAGGGCCGCCTCTTGGCAGACTACCCAAGAGTATTAGAGGCGCAGCCGAGCCATAGAGCACGGTTGTGGGCTGCGCTTGAGCGAGCTTTTGAGGATTTGGGGCTGGGATTTATCGGACAACCAGAAGAGGCTGTCGTGCAGGGTATGTTTAGCGACCCTGTTTATGCAGTTGAGGGCGCTGCCGAAAAAGAGGATGCCAATCATAAATCGCCAAGTTTTGCGGCCTTGCAGCTGAAAAAGCGCTTTGAGTGAAAAAGCGCCTTGATTTCCGCCGCGCTGCGATTTATCCGATAGCTTGGCCTTAGGGGTATAGCTCAGTTGGTAGAGCGACGGTCTCCAAAACCGTAGGCCCACAGTTCGAGTCTGTGTGCCCCTGCCATTTTCCTTTGATGACTTGTCATTTATCAGATCAAAGCCTAGTCCAACGCGGGCAGGTTTGGTCGGCAGAGATGTGAGGAGACTTCTGATATGAGGCTATTTGAACGCATTCTCGGCGCGCGCTTTGAGGCGCTTGCGCCTGAAGTTCAGGCGCTCCATCGTCAGGTTGGCATCAAAGAGGGCGAGATCAGTTTGCGAGCCTCTCCAATCATGCAACTCTTTGGCTTTCCCCCACCTTGCAAAGATGCGCCACTTTGGTTTGGCACGCGAGAAGAGGAACACGTAGCGATTTGGCGGCGTCAGATTAAGGACCGCGAGTTGCGTTCTGAGGTCTGGCAGTCGGGTGATCTGGTTGTTGAGCGTATGGGCGTTGTGACGATCACCTCTGAGCTTGTCATTGCGCATGGAGCGCTCAGCCAAGAGACCAGAGGGGTTCGTTTTATGGACATGCCTTTGCCGCGCGCGCTATGGCCGCGCGTCACGGCCCGCGAATGGGGGGCCGCTGGGACGTATCACTTCAAGATAGAAGTGCGTGCTCCTATCTTTGATGTCGTCTTGCTCGCTTATGAAGGCTGGCTTAGGCCTTAACTGGGGGCTTTGGCGGCGAGAAGCGCAGGCTTAGGCAGGACATGCCTCCATCGAGCTTGGCGGCCTCTGAATTGCCGACTTCACGCACAGTATAGCCCGCCTTATCAAGCACCTCCGCTGTGCGCGGGAAGCCTGAGGGCATGATCACCAGTTCGTTGAAGCGGATGGTGTTGCCGCAGGCCTCTTCGCCCTCGGCGGTATGGATGACGCGGTAGCCCTCAAAGCAGCCTGAGGCGGCGAGGCGTTTTGTGGAGAGGATGGTCTCTTCATCGAGCAGCGAGCAGTCAGTCTTGAAGTGCAGTACGCCCGCAGGGGTGGTGACTTCGCGCACGGTGTAGCCCCAGTCGACTGTGGCGCGGCGGAGGGCTTCGATGCCGCCCGATGTGGTGCGGGCTGACGTTCCGACGAGGATTTCTTTTTCTGTGGTCAGGATGTCGCCGCCTTCGATAAAGTCGGGGGCTTCGATTGTGCGGATGTCTTCATAGAAGTGGGCCAATGTGGGAGCCATGATCGCGGCCTCGCCGAGGCGTGTTGGCGCGCCGGGGCGCATGACAACGGCCCCTTCAGGAAGGCAGAGGGCGGCATCTTCAACGAAGACGCTGTCGGGGTAATCTTCCAATGCGTCAAGCAGCGTGACCTCTGCACCTGTAGAGCGCAGGGCGGCGACATAGTCGGCATGATGCTGAGCAAAGAGCGCAAGATCGGGTGTGCCTGTATCCACAGCGCGCAGGCCTTTGATGATGCTTTGCGACGGTTGGCGTGAGATCGCATGTGAAAAGGTATATGAGCGTGACATGAGGCGCCTTTAACTGCGGGATTGTTTTGGTATGCGGTTTTCCAGATAGCGGAACCCGAGGACAAGAATGCCTGTGAGGCAGAGATAGATTGCTGCAACAAAGAGCAATGGCTCATATATTTTGTATGTTTCCTGCCGCACGATAGACCCGATGCCATAGACCTCAAAGACTGTGATGGTCGCTGCAAGCGGTGTGGCTTTGAGCGTGAGGATAAATTCGCCCGTGAGGGTCGGGAATGTGTTTTGTAAGGCGCGAGGCAGCCAGACGCGGCGGAGCACTTGGAAGGGGCTCATGCCGATGGCTCGCGCGGCCTCAAGTTCGCCTTTGGGGACACCACGGAAGGCTCCGCGCATGATCTCGCCCTCATAGCCTGCTACGGACAAGGAAAACGCCAGAACCGCGTAGGGGAAGGCATCGCGCAACACAGGCCAGAGGAAGCTCTCGCGGATACCGGGTATCGAGGGAAAGAGCGAGCCGACGCCGTAGTAAATCAGCCAGAGCTGAATGAGCAGAGGCGTGCCGCGGATCACTGTTGTGAAGGCACGCGCAAGCCAAGCGAGCGGTCGTGGGCCTGTGACCTGCACAAGGCCAATTGGGATCGCCAGAGACATGCCGATCAGGATCGACCAGAACAAGAGCTGCAGGGTAAGCCAGAGGCCTTCTGCGAAGCGCGGGAGATACTCGGGGAGCCATGACCAATCCATATGCTTAACTCTGACTTGGCTGACCGCGGCGGAAGTGCCGCTCGATCAGAGCAAAGACGCCCGTGGAGGCGAGAGAGAGCGCGAGGTAGAGTACGGCTGCGGCCATATAAAACATGAAGTAAGACTTTGTTGCGCCTGCGGCCTGCTTGGTTTCAAGCGCAAGCTCAGAAAAGCCGACGACCGCAAGCAGAGCGGTTTCTTTGGTGGCGATGAGCCAGAGATTGGCAAGACCCGGCAGGGCGAAAGGGATCATGGCTGGCAATATGATACGCCAGTGTGACTTGAAGGCTGACATCCCGATCGCGCGCGCGGCTTCGATTTGCCCAAAGGGCACAGCGAGAAATGCGCCGCGCAGAACTTCTGTAGAGTAAGCGCCTTGAACAAAACCAATAACATAGATGCCGGCCCAAAGGCCTGAAATATCCATGCGCTCAAACCCCATTGAGGTGAGCGCCATATTAAGCAGGTCTGTGCCGAGGTAATAGAGAAGGAGGATCAGAACGAGTTCGGGCACGGCCCGAATAACAGTCGTGTAGACTGTGAGTGCGCCGCGCAAGACGGGACCACCGTAGATTTTTCCGAAGGCTCCGAAGAGGCCAAGGGCTAGCCCAAGAGCATAAGCGCCAAGCGCAATCTGGAACGTGCTCCAAAGCCCGCGCAGCAAGTTGCCGCCCCATCCGGGGGGCGAAAGGGCCAAGAGTTCGAGCGCGTTTTCCATGAAGTCCGATCAGATAAAAAAGTGCGCGGCAGAAGACACCGCCGCGCACACAGGGCGTTTAGCCGCCGTAAATGTCAAAGTCGAAGAACTTTTTGCCGATGGCGTCATATGTGCCATCTTCGCGGATCTGTTTGATCGCTGCGTTAAACTTCGCGGCCAGTCCTGTGTCTTCTTTGCGCATGCCAACACCGACGCCAGGTCCGAAGACTTCTTCGTCGTTGAGTTCTGCTTTCACTTCCATGTCTGGAGCGCTTGCAAGGTAATCTGCGAAGGCAATTGAGTCGCCAACAACGGCGTCAACACGGCCTGCTGTCAGGTCTTGGTTGTGCTCATCAAACGTGCTGTAGGTTTTGATTTCTGTGCCATCAAAGTGCTTTTCGGCATAGTTTTGGTGAATTGTCGAAACTTGCACGCCTACGATTTTGCCCGCAAGGCTATCTGGGCCGATGTCCATGGACTTTGGCGCCACCAGAACGGCGGGTGTGTTGTAATATTTATCGGAGAAGTTGATTGTCTCCATACGCTCGGCTGTGATTGACATTGACGCAACGATCGCGTCGATTTTGCCTGCGAGAAGAGCCGGGATGATGCCGTCCCATGCTACGTCAACGACGACGCATTCTTCTTCCATCGCTGCACAAAGAGCGTTTTTGAGATGGACTTCAAAACCTTCCCATTCGCCTGCAGCGTTCTTTGCTGTGAAGGGTGGGTAGGCTTCGGCGGCGAAACCGATTTTGATTTCGGCTGTGGCTGCTGTTGCCGTGAGGGCCAGAGCGGCAACTGTGCCAAGGATTGATTTAAGTTTCATTTTAGTCTCCCGTTTTTTTGTTGGTTAGTGAGTTGTTTGAATGAACGAGGCAAAACGTTCACTGCTGGGGTTCGTGAAGATGGTTTCTGGCGCGCCGCGTTCTTCGACGCGGCCTTCGTGCAGATAAACCACCTCTGACGATACATCGCGCGCAAATCGCATTTCATGCGTCACGAGGATCATGGTGCGGCCTTCTTCGGCAAGACCACGAATAACTTTGAGCACTTCGCCGACAAGCTCAGGATCAAGCGCCGATGTCGGCTCGTCAAAGAGCATAACTTTGGGCTCCATCGCCACGGCGCGCGCGATGGCGGCGCGCTGTTGTTGGCCTCCAGACAGAAACGCTGGATATTGCTCGCGTTTGTCATAAAGCCCGACGCGCTCAAGAATACCTTCAGCGCGCTCGCGGGCCTCGGCTTTGGGCACTCCAAGTACCTGCACTTGACCTTCCATGACGTTTTGCAACACGGTCATATGCTGCCAAAGATTGAAGCTTTGAAAGACCATGCCAAGTTGAGAGCGCAGCCGCGCGACTTGTTTCTTGTCCGATGGCACGCGGTCTTTTCCGCTGCCTTTGAATTTTACGTCTTCGCCCGAGAGGCGGATCGTGCCCGCGGTGGGAAGTTCCAGAAGGTTTATGCAGCGCAAAAATGTGCTTTTGCCCGACCCAGAGGAGCCAACAATTGAGACGACATCGCCTTCACGCGCGGTCATGGACACACCTTTGAGGACCTCTAGGTCTCCAAATGATTTGTGCAAGTCTTCTACTTCTAGCGTGGCAGCCGTGGTGTTTTTGTTTGATTTATCGGTCATGCGCTTTTTATTGATCTCCCCGTACGGCCCCGCGATAGACAGAGAATCTCTTGGCCGCAACGATCCGAGCTTAGTTTCTTGGGGTCAATTGGCAATCTTTTTCTTAATTTCAGCTGGTTGCCCTTTGGGAACCGCCTAGAAACTGCGGGGCGCGAGGCCAGCTTCAAACCAGCTCACTAAGCTGTAAATTGAATAGACGGGGAGCCCCGTTGCTTCCGCAACAGCGGCGGCATAGGGCGGCATGTTGGTACATTCGAGCACAAGTGCGCCTACGTGAGGGTGCGCGGCGCAAAGCTGTTTTGCGGCGGCGGTGATTTCGGCTTTTGAGGCGTCAACGTCAAGCTCAGGCTTGTTGCCAAGGATAGCAGTGCTAAATGCACCGTCGTCTGTGCCGATGATCGGGGTGTCGAGGGGTGCGCCCGCAGCTTTTAGGTGGGCGGCTGTCAGGCTTTCGGCTGAAATGGTGAGTACTGCGGCACACTTGCCTGAGGGCAAAAGAGCGTTGATGGTTGGAATTTGCATGAGCGAGGATGTTGCGACAGGGACGCCTAGCGCGGACTTGAGATCGTCTTGCAGGAGCGACAGGAACCCACAGGTTGTTGTGATTCCTGTGCAGCCGTTGGCAATGAGCTTTTGGCCTGCTTCAATGAAGGCGTTGAGCATTTGGGTTGGGTCGCCTTTGACAATCGCGTCAGGGGTTGCGCCTTTGACCACCTCGTAGCGCACGTGAAAGGGCCAGCTTTCCGGATTGCCGATGTCGCCCAAGATGCGTGGAAACGCTGTGTCGAGCAGTAGGATTCCGAGGCGCGGTTTTATCTGCTGTTCTGGCTGTGTCATTTGGCCCTCATTTTGGGTTCTGGCCGTTCTGGGCGCTGGATAACTTTGCTTAGCTGGGCGTTTGGTAGGGCTCAAGCTCCTTGAGAAGCAGCTCAAGGAAATCCTTTGCCGTTTGGGACAGCGGGCGCGTCGCCGAAGTGATGACGGCCATATCCATGTTGATGGCTGGTTCAAAGGCGCGTGAGACAAAACGGGGATCGAAGTCGTGCTCAAGCACGAAGGGGTCAAGCAAAGACACGCCCATACCTTCTTTTACAAAACTCAGCAGATTCTTGAAAAGATGTGAGTGCACGCGTGTGCGCATTGGAATGCCGGCATCGGCGAAAGCCTCGCGTAGGCGGCGGTGCGTCATGTGATCAGGCCCCATGGCTATAATGGGCGTATCGCCGAGCAATTCGGGTGTCAAAACATCATACTGCGCGAGCGGATCGTCGCGATGAATTGCGAGGCGAGTTTGGACATGAAGCGGATAGACCGTGAGTGTGTCATAGAGCAGAGGGCGCTCGCATATCCCGATTTCAAAAAGTCCAGATGTGACCCATTCCTGAATTTTGGTCGAATACTGGGACTGAAACGAGATGTTCATATCAGGTCGGTCTTTGGCGAATTTTGCGATGACCGCTGGAATAAAGCCAAATGACATCGAGTGTTGCGACGCGACTTGGAGCTGACCCGCTTGCTTGTTTTGCAAATCAACGACTGTTTGGGTGACGTGGTCGAGGCCGCGCACGACGGTATCGATTTCGCGGAAGAGCATCGCCGCTTCGGGCGTTTGTACAAGGCGGCCATGTACACGCTCAAAAAGTGGCAGGCCTGTTTGGCGCTCGAGCTGAGCTAAGAGATTCGAAATTCCTGGCTGAGAAATCCCAAGTGCTTCGGCGGCGCCTGTTACGGTCCCGCTTTCGACGATGGCATGGAAGGCTTGAAGTTGTCTGAATCTAAGGCGCATGCAAATACAGTATAATAAAAAGTTATGTGAAGGCTATTTAATTGTATTTGAAATGATGCAGGGGACTCCGCATGCTAAATCCAGCGATAGGGGAACGCGTAATGAAGTCAGAGCACATTGTGATTGTCGGAGCTGGGATCGTTGGCGCTGCCAGTGCGATATGGCTGCGGCGCGCAGGCAAGGAAGTTACGCTGATTGATAAGGGCGAGCCAGGAATGGGAGCGTCTTATGGCAACGGCTGTATTTTGGCCAGTTCCTCTGTTGTGCCTGTTACAGGGCCGGGTTTGCTCCGCAAGGCGCCAGCTTATCTGGCCGATCCGAATTTTCCATTGTTCATGCGTTGGAGCTACCTCCCAAAACTTGTGCCTTGGCTTGTGCGTTATATGAGCCATGCGAATGCTGGCGATACGCGTCGGATCAGCCAAGGTTTGACCACTATTGTCGGGGACAGCCTTGAGCAACATCAGGCCCTGACGCATGGGACAGACGCCTCCAAATGGGTGTGCGAGTCCGACTATTCCTTTGTTTATAAAGACCGTGCAGCCTTTGACGCAGATGCCTTTAGCTGGAAGCTGCGCGCCGAGGCGGGCTTTGTGCCTGAGCTTGTGGAGGGGGACGAAGTCCATGAGCGGGAACCAATCCTGAGCGAAGCGGCGGGACTTCTTGCTGTCATGAAAAATCATGGGTTCATTCTCAACCCCGGCTCATATGTGAAAGATCTCGTGGCGCTTCTGGAGCAGCTGGGCGGGCGCTTTGTGCAGGCCGAAGTGAAAGATTTTGATGTGAGCGGTGGCGCGGTGTCAGCTGTAGAAACAACCGAGGGACGCTTTGAATGTGACAAGGCTGTGATCGCTTCGGGTGTCTGGTCCAAGCCGTTGATGGGCAAGCTTGGTATCAGCGTGCCGCTTGAGGCCGAGCGGGGATATCACATTGTTTACAAAGGGCCGAGCGAAGTCCCAAACAACCCGATGATGTTGGCTGAGGGCAAATTTGTTGCAACAGCTATGAATCAGGGGCTACGCTGCGCTGGCATCGTTGAATTTGGCGGGCTGACAGAGGAGCGTTCCAAAGCGCCTCTCGCTCTGCTGCGCAAAAAAGTGAAAGCGTTTTTTCCAAGGCTTGAAGCCGACGGAGAAGAAGAGTGGCTTGGCTTTCGACCTGCCCCTACCGACAGCTTGCCGCTGATTGGTGAGGTTGGAACGAGCGGTGTTTTTGCCGCGTTTGGCCATCACCACATTGGCCTGACAGGTGGGCCAAAGACGGGTCGGCTTGTGGCTGACATGATTACGGGGCAGCATTCTAACAATGATATGCGCCCCTTTCAGCCTATGCGCTTTGCTAAGGGCTAAACAAACCAAGAAACTGAAGAAACCAAAGGGAGAAAAGACAATGAAGACACTGACACATAAATTGAGCACTGCTGCGGCGAGTGTTGCTTTGGCGATTGCGGCGAATGCTGCTTCGGCAGAAAAGTGGGATATGCCAATGGCGTATGCCGCGAGCAACTTCCACTCTGAAATGGGCGTCGTGTTTGCTGATAAAGTACGAGAGTACACGGGCGGCGAGATCGACATTACGGTTCATCCAGGCGGCTCACTGTTTAAGGGCGGCGAAATCAAACGCGCAGTCCAGACAGGGCAAGCGCCAATCGGCGAACGCTTTATGAGTGCTCACGCGAACGAAGCACCGCTTTTGGGCTGGGACAACGTGCCGTTTATTGCCACAAACTACGCGGACAACGAAAAGCTCTGGGCGGCCGCGAAAGACAAAGTAAACGGGCAGCTTGCGGAGCAAAACCTTGTCACGCTTTATACCTGTGCATGGCCGGGGCAGGGCTTTTACTTCAAGAAGCCAGTGGCGTCTTCTGCCGATACGCAGGGCGTAAAATTCCGCTCTTATAACACAGCGACAGCGACATTTGCCGAAGAGCTCGGAATGATTCCTGTTCAGGTTGAAGCTGCAGAACTGAGCCAAGCTTTGGCGACTGGTGTTGCCGAGGCGTTCATTTCGTCAGGTTCGACAGGCTATGACCGCAAAGTCTGGGAAACGCTGACCCACTACTACAAAGTCAACGCCTGGCACCCACGTAACTATGTGATGGTAAACAAAGGTGTTTGGGATGGGCTGAGCGCAGATATGCAGGCCTCTGTTCAAAAAGCGGCGGACGAAACCGGCGTGGCCTGTAATGCCAAATCTGCAAGTCTGGCGGACTGGTATTTTGAACAGCTCGAAGCCAATGGCATGGTCGTTGAAGATGCTGCGCCTGAGTTCCTCGCGGAGCTTCAAAAAATTGGCGCGAAGATGCAAAGTGACTGGGTGGCCGAAGCGGGTGCTGATGCCCAAGCCATTCTCGATGCATATAACGCAAACTAAAAACGTAAGCTAAGCTTGGGTGGCCTCATCGTACGCAGTGCGGTGAGGCTGCTAAACCTTATAAATAAATAAAAAAGGGGGAGGGTCATGAGAGATTGGCAAGCGTTTCTGGGGCTGCCTTTATGGGTCTGGCTCTTTGTTTTTCCGACAGTTTTGGCGCTCTATTGCTTGTGGAAAGGCCCGTCTGCGGCGCGGATGTTGCAGCCTTTGTGGCGCGTGCTAGATAAAATTTACGCGTTCGCGGGCGCTGTGGCTGCTGTCTTTATGGTGGCCATCCTTTTGCTGATCATTGGTCAGATGGTTGCCCGATGGTCCAATGTTACCTTCCCAGGATCAACGGAATATGCAGGCTACGCCATGGCCGCGACCTCGTTTTTTGCGCTTGCTTATACGCTGACGCAAGGTGCGCACATCAGGGTTTCGATTTTTCTCAACCTCAATGCGTTTACCAAATTCTGGCTTGATGCGCTTGCGATGTGGATTGCTGCGGTGACGGCAACATATTTTGCGCGCTATGCCATCAAGACCAACATTATGTCTGAGATGTTGAATGACCGCACACAGGGGCAGGACTTTACGCCCGAGTGGCTGATCACGTTCTTCTCGATGTTTGCGACCTCGCCGCTGAAGTGGGGCGAGCTTTGGGCGAACTCAGCTGAGGGCTGGGTTTACACGCCTGTCTGGCTGCCACAGTTGCCGATGTCGATCGGAACCGTGCTTTTGGCGGTTGCGATCTGGGACTATCTCACACGCCTGCTTTGCTATCGCGAAACACAAATTCATGGAGAGGTTCTAGAATGAGCGAACTTTACGCCACAGTTATTTTCCTCTTCGTTCTCTTTGCGCTTTTGGGGGGCTCTGTCTGGATCGGGCTTGCTCTTATGGGTGTCGCTTGGGTTGGCATGGAGCTGTTCACAATGCGCCCCGCAGGCGACGCGATGATCACAACGATCTGGTCGGGTGCTTCAAGCTGGACGCTTACGGCGCTGCCGCTCTTTATTTGGATGGGCGAAATCCTGTATCGAACACGATTATCCGAGGACATGTTCCGAGGGCTTGCGCCTTGGATGCGCTATTTGCCAGGGGGACTGCTGCATACGAATATCGCAGGCTGCACCATTTTTGCGGCTGTCTCGGGCTCTTCGGCTGCAACGCTCAATATGGTTGGCAAGATGTCGATCCCCGAGTTGCGCGAGCGCGGCTACCCTGAGTTCATGATTATTGGGACGCTTGCGGGCGCTGCCACCTTGGGGCTGATGATCCCGCCGTCTCTCACGCTGATTGTTTATGGCGTGACGATCAATGAAAGCATCACCAAGCTGTTTATGGCAGGTGTCTTTCCTGGTCTGGTTTTGGCAGGGCTTTTTATGCTCTACATCATTGCTTGGCACTATCTTTACCCAGACCAGCGCCCAGAGCCTGAACCCAAGATGTCTTTCTCAAAGCGTATGGCGGAGAGCCGCTTTCTGCTGCCGCTTTTCGGGCTTGTGTTTATTGTCATCGGCTCGATGTATTCTGGCTATGCCACAGCAACGGAAGCCGCCGCTGTGGGGGTCTTTGGGGCTTTGGTCTTGTCGGCTGTGCAGGGCTCGCTTGATTGGAACACCTTTAAGCAGGCGCTCATGGGGGCAACCAAGACCTCGGCGATGATTGCCTTCATCCTGATGGGCGCAGCGTTCTTGTCGCTGTCTATGGGCTTCACGGGCCTGCCGCGTGCGCTTGCGGGGTTGATTGACAGCTACAATCTTTCGCCGGTTGCGCTGATTGCTGTCTTGACGCTGTTCTATTTGGTGCTTGGCATGTTCATGGACGGGCTGTCCTCGGTGGTTTTGACCATGGCGATTGTCGAGCCGATGATCCGAGCAGCGGGGATTGATGTGATCTGGTTTGGGATCTTCCTCGTGGTGGTGATCGAGACGGCGCAGGTTACGCCGCCGATTGGATTTAATCTGTTCGTTTTGCAAGGCATGACGCGCCATGAGATCAGCTATATCGCCAAAACGGCCATTCCGATGGTTGGCCTCATGCTTTTGATGGTTGTGATCCTTGTTATCTTCCCCGAGTTGGCGACGTGGTTGCCTGACAATATCCGTCAGGGTGCTTCGGGCTAGCGATGCTCGTGGCACTTGGCTTTGTGGCCAAGCACGGGCGCTGGGCGTTGGTGCTTGGTCTTTTGGGTGGGCTAGTGTTGCCCGAGCTTGCACAGGCTTTAAAGCCATGGCTGGCTGAGCTTGTGTTGTTGCTTTTGTTTTTGACAGGGTTGCGTGTTGGCCATCGTGACGCGCTGTTGGGGCTAAAAGGAGTGCGCCGTACGCTTGCGGTTGTGTTGAGTTATCAACTTGCTCTGCCTTTGCTCGCGCTTGCGGGGTTTTGGCTTTTTGGCCTCGCGGGCTCACCCTACGCTATCGCCTTTACATTGATGCTTGCGGCGCCCTCCGTGACGGGGAGCCCGAATATTTCGATCTTGCTTGGCCACGCGCCTGAGCCTGCGTTTCGCCTCCTTATTCTGGGGACCGCGCTGTTGCCGCTGACGGTTATTCCTGTGTTTTGGTTCAGTCCTGAGTTGGGTGATCTGAATGCAGCGCTTTTGGCCTCTGGCAAGTTGCTCCTATCAATTTGGGCTGCCATAGGACTGGCTTTTCTAACACGTCATATCGCTTTGCCCGAGCTAGAAGGAGAGCGCCGCGCCGCTCTTGACGGGGTTATGTCTATCGCGCTTGCGGTTATTGTGATCGGCTTGATGAGTGCTTTGGGGCCTGCGATCAAGGCCATTCCTTTGGAAGTCGGCAAGTGGCTCGCACTCGTGCTCGTGGTGAACTTTGGGTTGCAGGCCTCTGCCTATCTTTTGTTGGGCCAGAACATGGTAGAGGAAGAGGTCGTGCCCTTTTCGATTGTGGCAGGAAACCGCAATGTCGCTTTGTTTTTCGTCGCTTTGCCCGTCACGCAGTCCCCTGAATTTTTGATATTTTTGGGGTGCTATCAGATCCCGATGTATCTCACTGTAATCTTGATGCGGCCCCTGTTTGGCAGGCCGTCAACAGAGTGTTGACGGGTTCGATTTGGGGCTGACACAGGCGGTTTGCTGTGCTTTCAGAGAATAGAATGGGACAGTGGGGGGCTTATGCGCGTTGAATTGAGCGATATTAATGCTGCGCAGCGCGTTATAGCGGGGCTGGCGGATGCTACACCGATGATCCTGTCGCCCTATATGAGCGCGGCCGCTGGTCAGCCGTTTTATTACAAATGCGAGATGATGCAGCCGATCGGGGCGTTCAAGCTACGCGGGGCGATGAATGCTGTTGCGAACCTACCCAAAGGGACGCGCGGTGTAACGTGCTGTTCTACAGGCAACCATGGACGCGGAGTGGCTTATGCCGCTGCCAAGGCGGGGGTACGCGCGGTCATTTGCATGTCGGAGCTTGTGCCTGATGCGAAGGTCGAGGGCATTCGTGCCTTGGGTGCAGAGGTCCGTATCATTGGGCGCTCACAAGATGAGGCGCAGGTTGAAGCGTTGCGGTTGGTGGCTGAAGAGGGGCTGGTCGAAATTTCGCCATTTGACGACGGCTACGTGATTGCAGGGCAGGGCACCATCGGGATTGAAATGCTTGAAACCGTTCCCGAGCTTGAAGCGATATATGTGCCTTTGTCTGGAGGTGGCTTGGCTGCGGGCGTGGCGACGGCTGCCAAGGCGCTCAAGCCTGACATCAAGATATACGGCATTAGTATGGAGCGTGGGGCTGCGATGTATGAGAGCCTCAGAGCAGGCGCTCCTCTGGAAGTTGAAGAAGTGCCGAGTCTTGCTGATAGCCTTGGAGGAGGCATCGGGCTTGAAAACCAGTTGAGCTTTGCAGCCTGCAAAGAGTTGCTCGACGATGTGCTTCTGGTGACTGAGGACGAAATCTACCACGCGATGCAAGTGTTGTTCTATGAGGATCGGCTCATTGCGGAAGGCGCATGTGTTGTCGCGATCGCTGCGATGTTGGCCGGCAAGCTGCCCAAGCCTCGTGGGCCTGTCGCGACGATCCTAACTGGGCGTAACGCTGACATGAAGCAAAGTGCACGAATTTACGCGGGGCAAAGCGTACAGCTCGGCGAACGAGAGATCAAAGGGAGGCCATATGGCACATGACGTTTCTATCGTGACCGAAGCGGAACTGCGTGGTCTGGTTTCGCTCAATGGCGAACTGATCGAAGTTATCGAAAGTGGTTTTGCGGCGCTGGCAAAAGGCAAGGTGACCATGCCGCCGATCTTGTCGATGGAGCTTGAGAAGGCCAACGGCGAGGTCGATGTGAAGACCGCCTATATCGAAGGCTTTGATGGCTTTGCGATCAAGGTGAGCCCTGGATTTTTTGACAACCCCAAGCTTGGTTTGGCGAGTCTCAACGGGCTGATGATCTTTATGTCAGCAAAAACGGGTCTGGTGCAGGCCGTGTTTTTGGACAACGGCTATTTGACCGATCTGCGCACAGCCGCGGCGGGCGCTGTTGCCGCCAAGCACCTTGCGCCAAAAGAGGTCCGTGTTGCAGGTGTGATAGGCACGGGTGTGCAGGCGCGCCTCCAGATGCAGGCCGCACATTTGGTACGCCCGTTTGAGCGGCTCTTGGTCTTTGGGCGCGATATGCAAAAGGCGGCGCGCTGTGCTGCGGATCTGAGTGAAACGCTTGGCATTGATTGCGAAATGACGACGGATGCTGCGGATCTTGTTGCGCAGAGTCAGCTTGTCGTGACGACAACGCCTGCGCGCGAGCCTGTTATCAAGGCTGAGTGGTTGCACAAGGGCCTCCATATCACTGCGATGGGTGCGGATCAGGCAGGCAAAAACGAGATTGACGCCAACGCGCTTGCCAAGGCCGATCACTATGTGGCCGACAATGGCAGTCAATGCATGGTTTCAGGCGAGCTTGAGGCGGCCTTGGCAGCAGGGGTTTGGCCTGAAGGCAAGATGCCGACAGAGCTTGGAGACGTTGTTATTGGAAAGGCTGAGGGACGACGGAGCGAAGCGGATATCACCATCTGCGACCTAACGGGGACAGGTGCTCAGGACACGGCGATTGCCACTTATGTGGCGCAGATTATGGACGGTGTTGGCACGAAAATCAGTACTTAGGGATTTTTGCTCTGGAAATGCGCGCATTCATTTGGCACACAGGTGCTGCGCATTAACCCAACCATCTGCACGCTGAGCTCCGGCATAAAGGTGAGATGCCAACCATAGGAGCATTTTCACATGCTTAAGAACGACCACCTCGAAGCGTGGGACCGCGAGAATTTTTTCCATCCGTCAACACATTTGGCCGAGTTTGCTCGTGGCGTGACGCCTCAGCGGATCATCACGGGAGCCAAGGGCTGCCATATCGAAGACCGCGACGGCAACCGTCTGCTCGACGCCTTTGCGGGGCTTTACTGCGTCAATGTCGGCTATGGGCGTCAAGAAATCGCCGAAGCGATTGCAGCGCAAGCAAAGGAGCTGGCATATTATCACTCCTACGTGGGCCATGGAACCGAGGCGAGCATCACGCTGGCCAAGATGATCCTTGATCGTGCGCCTGAGCACATGAGCAAAGTCTACTTTGGTCTTGGCGGCTCTGACGCCAACGAAACCAACGTCAAACTGATCTGGTATTACAATAATATTCTAGGCCGTCCCGAGAAGAAAAAGATCATCAGCCGTTGGCGCGGATATCACGGGTCTGGGCTTGTGACGGGCTCGCTTACGGGGCTTGAGTTGTTTCACAAGAAGTTTGATCTGCCACTTGCGCAAGTGGTGCACACTGAAGCGCCCTATTATTTCCGCCGTGACAATCTGGAGCAAACTGAAGCTGAGTTTGTTGCGCATTGCGTCGCCGAACTGGAAGCCCTGATTGCGCGTGAAGGTGCTGACACGATCGCGGCGTTTATCGGTGAGCCTGTGCTCGGCACGGGGGGCATTGTGCCACCGCCTGAAGGCTACTGGGCGGCTATTCAGGAGGTTCTTGAGCGCCATGATATTCTGTTGGTGGCGGATGAAGTTGTCACAGGCTTTGGCCGTCTCGGAACGATGTTTGGCTCTGAACACTACGGGATGAAGCCTGATCTCATCACTATCGCCAAAGGCCTCACCTCGGCCTACGCGCCGCTTTCGGGCTCGATTGTGAGCAAGAAAATGTGGGCTGTGTTGGAGCAGGGCACAGACGAAAACGGACCCATCGGCCATGGCTGGACCTATTCTGCGCACCCTATTGGGGCGGCGGCGGGCGTTGCCAATCTCAAGCTTCTGGACGAGCTGAAGCTCATGGAAAATGCAGGCGAAACGGGCGCCTATCTGAACGCGGCCATGGCTGATGCGCTGGGCGATCATGCGCATGTGGGCGAAGTTCGCGGCGAGGGGATGCTCTGTGCTGTTGAATTTGTAAAGGCGCGCGATGGGCGGGTTTATTTTGAGGCGTCTGAGAAGATCGGGCCGCAGATTGCGGGTGCTTTGCTGGCTGAGGGCGTGATTGCGCGGGCAATGCCACAGGGGGATATCCTAGGTTTTGCACCGCCCTTCTGCCTTACACGCGAGGAGGCTGACGAAGTGGTTGGCAAGACGGCCAAGGCGGTAAAATCTGTTCTGGGCTAAGACGTTAGGCTCTGACATTATGGCCCCGATGTTTGTTAAAGCATCGGGGCTTTTTTGTGCGAAGGAAGAGGCGATGGCACGCGCGAGAAAATGGGGTTTGGCGGCTGTGCTGGCTGTCGCGCTGAGCGGCGCGGCGGCGGCTGAGACCGTGACCATTTTTGCCGCAGCGAGCCTTAAGACTGCACTCGACAATCTAAAACCTTTAGCGGAAGCGGCGACGGGCCAGAGGCTTCGTATGGTGTATGCGGGCAGTGCTGCTTTGGCGCGCCAGATTGAGCAGGGTGCACCCGCAGATATTTTTGTTTCGGCCAATGTGAATTGGATGGATCATTTGCAAGAGCGTGGAGGAGTTGAGGCAATTGAACGCGTCGAGTTGCTCGGCAATTCTCTTGTTCTGATTGGGCAGGCGGCGGAACCTCAACTCAGTTTTGACCATGCGGCGAGCTTTGGTGAAGGCCGCATCGCCATGGGCCTGACCAAGGCAGTGCCCGCTGGGATTTATGGCCGTGCGGCGCTTGAGAGCTTGGGGCTTTGGCAGGCTTTGCATGGGCGGGTGGTTGAGACAGACAATGTGCGCGCGGCTCTTGCGCTCGTAGCGCGGGGCGAGGCGCGCTATGGGATCGTTTACGCGAGCGATGCCAGGGCAGAGCCCAAGGTGCAGATTTTGCTGAGCTTTCCCAAAAATAGCTATGGCCCTATTGTTTACCCAGCGGCGCTTTTGACTGAAAACGGGTCCTCAGCCTTCGCGTTTTTGCAAAGTGAAGCCGCTTGGGCTGCGTTTGAAGCGCAAGGATTTTTGCGCGTGGAGACGCAGGAATGAGCTGGCTTGGCCCTGAAGAATGGCAGGCAGTTGTGCTCTCGCTTAAGGTGGCGCTTTGGGCAACTGTCTTGAGCTTGCCGCTGGCGATTGCTGTGGCTTATGCGCTGGCGCGGGGGCGGTTCTGGGGGCATGGGCTGCTCAACGGGCTTGTGCATTTGCCGCTGGTTTTGCCCCCTGTTGTCACGGGCTATCTGTTGTTGATCTTTTTTGGGTCGCAAGGGATTGGTGGTCAGCTGCTAGAAGCCATAGGCTTACCGCTGGCCTTTCGTTGGACAGGGGCTGTTCTTGCGGCGGCGATTATGGCGTTCCCGCTGGTTGTGCGTGCGGTCCGCCTGTCAATCGAGGCCGTCGATCAACGCCTTGAGGCTGCGGCGGCGACGCTGGGAGCTTCGCCGTTGAGAGTGTTTTTCACCGTAACTTTGCCCATGGCGATGCCTGGTGTTCTGGCGGGTGCCGTGCTCGGCTTTGCCAAAGCGATGGGCGAGTTCGGCGCGACAATCACGTTTGTCTCCAACATTCCTGGTGAGACGCAAACGCTGCCCTCGGCGGTCTATAGTTTCTTGCAGGTTCCGGGTGGTGAAAGTGCGGCTGTGAAACTTGTGATCATTGCTGTTGTCGTGGCCATGGGCGCGCTGTTGCTTTCTGAATGGCTGGCGCGGCGCATGGCGCGGAAGGTGTCGGGCATATGAGTTTGAAGGTCGATATCATAAAGTCGCTGAACGGCTTTGGACTGCGCGCTGACTTTTTGGCACCTGAGGGGATCACTGTTTTGTTCGGACCGTCAGGCTCTGGCAAGACCACGCTGATCAACGCTGTTGCGGGGCTGGCTCGGCCTGACAGAGGGCGCATTGCCTTGGGAGAGCGGGTGCTTTTTGACCATGACGCGTGCATTAACCTGCCTGTGCACAAACGTGGGGTTGGATATGTGTTTCAGGATGCGCGGCTTTTTCCTCAGCTGAGTGTTGAGGGCAACCTGAACTATGGCCGCAAGCTTGCGGCTGAGCCGCCGAGCGGAGCGGAATTTGACCGTATTGTAAAACTTCTTGGCATCGGCGGGCTTCTGGCGCGCAGGCCTGCGAAACTTTCGGGCGGTGAAGCACAGCGTGTGGCGCTTGGGCGGGCGCTTTTGAGCGGGCCTCAGATCCTTCTCGCGGACGAGCCATTGGCTGCGCTTGACAGCGCGCGCAAGGGAGACCTGCTGCCCTATTTTGAGCGGCTCAGAGACGAGGGTGGCTTGCCGATCCTCTATGTCACGCACTCTGTAAGCGAACTTGGTCGGCTGGCCAATCATGTTGTGACGCTCGAGGCGGGGCAGGCTTCGGGCTTGCGCGCACCCTCCGATGTCTTGGCTGATCCGCGCCTTGTTCCGGGGGGCGTGCGTGGTGTTGGCGCTGTGATCAATGCTGTCGTTGTCGCTCATCATGCTGACGGGTTGAGCGAGCTCTCTGCGGGCGGTTTGCCGCTATTCTTGCCGAAAGTTGCACAAACGGTCGGGGCTTCGCTTCGGGTCCGTATTGCGGCGAGTGATGTGATCCTCTCGCGCCACAAGCCTGAGGGGCTGTCGGCACTTAATATCCTACCTGCCAAAGTTATCGGACTGCGTGAAGGTGACGGGCCTGGCGCGATTGTGGCGCTGGAGACAGCCGCAGGACAAATACAAGCGCGCATCACGCGGCGATCTGCCAAGGCGCTTGGACTTGATGTTGGTCTTGACGCTTACGCCATCGTTAAAACGGTGTCGATTGCGCAAGAAGATGTGGGTGGTTGAGGCTTAGTTGATCGGCTTGGTATACTTTACAAATGGCGTCAGCTCTCCGATGCGATCGTAAAGTTGACGCGCGGTTTTGTTGCACTCTTGCGTGAGCCAGTAGACGCCAGTTGCGCCAGCTTTGGCTGCCTCTGCATGAACCGCTTCAATCAATGCGCGGCCCGCACCTGTACCGCGAATCTCGGGATCAACATAGAGATCTTGTAAATAGCAGCTGTTTTCGACTGACCACATGTGTCGGTGAAACAGGTAGTGAGTAAAGCCGATCGCCTGCCCATCTTTGACTGCGATAAACCCTTTGAATTCGTTGTCTGCGCCTGACTGTAGGCGCGCGAAGGAGCTGTCGTAAACCGTCTGCGGCCGCGATGTTTTGTAGAACGCCAGATAAGCTGTGAACATGCGGTCCCATTCGGGACGATCCTGATCGGTGATTGGACGAATTTGCAATTCTGGCATGATCTTGCCTTTGGTTACTGGGCGAGGCCGAGGGTGGCCAAGAGCTGTGACAGAGCGGCTGTGCCCTTGGGTGTGATTTTGCCTGCCTTGATGAATTGCGCGGCCAGTTCATTCGCGCTTTTCATGAGCATATGGGGGTTGCGAGCGTTAAAGGCGGCTTCAGTGAGCGGAGTTTCTAGCGATTGTGCGTCTACGTCACTTATTGGGAGTGCGAGCGCTGATGCGCAGAGTTTATCGGCATCCAGAAGGGCTGTGCGGATTTCTGTGCAGCAGGCGAGCTCTAATGGCTCTCCTGGTGCATGAGTGAGAAAGAGCCTGCGCAAAAGGCGAGCACCATAATAGGCCAGTAGCTCTTCGAGGGATGGCAGCCCCTGTACAGCAGGCGCGCGGGGAGAGGGCTCCTCAGCCAGAGCTGGGCGGACAGGGTCAATCAGGCAGACCGAAAGTTTGGCTTTTCCTGCACTCATCAGATCGACGCCCGCAATGAGGCCGGGTGCATAGCTTGAGTGGTCCTTGCGGAACACATCAATCAGAAGGTCATAGCCGCGCGCGAGCTTGTCTGAATGATATGCCAGATCGGCGGCGTAGTAGGTGTAGCGCCCGTCGCCGTCAGTGAGCGGACGGGGGCGCAGATCACCGCGCGAAACGGTATCGAGCATGAGGCGCTCAACAGGTTTTTCAGGTGCTGCATTTATCAGGTTGCCTGAACTGTCCATGAGGGCATCTTTGCGGGCGAAGTCACTGAAAAGGCGAAACAACTCACCGCGTGTTTCAAGGCTGCTTTCATGGGTGAATGTGTCGAACTGGACATCGAGAGCTGTGAGGCCTTCGCGGATGCTGGCCATCGCAGCCTCGACAGCCGCACGACGAACGGCTGGGAGCCAGTCGGCCTCAACGGCTTCGAACAGGTCCTTTGACAGTCCTTTGCGCACGGCGGCGGCAAGGGCTGTGATCTCGTCTGCTTCAAACTCTGTCGGTGCAAGGCAGCGTGCGTAAACCCCGCGTGCGAGTGCGTCGGCCTGCGCGCCAGCGTCGTTGACGTAGTATTCACGGGTGACTTCGTGGCCAAGGGTGGCGGCCATACGGGCCAGCACATCGCCGATGATGGCGGCATAAGCATCCTCACCGCGCAGAGGGCGGCTGGGGTAGGCCGAGACAAACTCGACATTAATGCGCTGGGGCTTTGTGGTGCTCATGGAAATTTGATAACAGTAAAATCAAGTCAAGGGGAAGCCTTGCCAGCATGATTTGCCTCTTTTCCTCAGGGCGCAAGCTCGGTATGCACAGCCCGACTTTGAAACCCATGCCAGGAAGGCCCGCGCCAGATGCAAAAGACCCTGATAGAGACGCTGCAAGCGTTCGTGAACGCCGCTTTTTCCCGTGCGGGCTATGACACGAAGTTTGCTGCTGTACGGGTTTCGGACCGCCCGGATCTTGCCGACTTTCAATGCAACGGGCTTATGGGCGTTGCCAAAAGCCAAAAGATGAACCCTATGGATGCTGGCGCGGCTGTTATGGAAGCGCTTGATCTGGAAGGACTATTTGAGGCCGACTTTGTGAAGCCTGGGTTTCTGAACTTTAAGGCAACGGACGAAGCTCTGCGGAAGCTTGTGGCTGCGTCTGTTGACGATCCGCGGGCGCTGGCGGGAACGGATGAGCGCAAAAAGTTCATGGTTGATTATGGTGGGCCGAACCTCGCCAAGGAAATGCATGTTGGGCATTTGCGCTCGGCTATTGTGGGTCATGGATTGATCAACCTGCTTGAGTTTGCTGGGCATGACGTTGTGAGCGACGTACATTTGGGAGACTGGGGTTTGCAGCTGGGACAGCTGATCACCCAAATCGAAGATGTGCGGCCTGACCTTTTTGAGGATGAGGTGAACGCGCCAATCACTATGCTGGATTTGCAGGAGTGGTACCCTGCGGCCTCCGCCAAATCAAAGGCGGATGAAGCGTTTCGCGATAAGGCCCGTGTGGCGACGTCCGCACTTCAAGCAGGGGATGCACGTTACATGCGGTTGTGGCAGCGGATCGTGGATGTGAGCATTGCCAGCCTGCGCCGTGACTATAACCGTTTGGGCTGTGAATTTACCTATTTCTACGGTGAGAGCCGGTATCAGGACATGCTTGGTCCGCTGGTGAAAAGCCTAGAAGACAGCGGCACGGCAGAGCCTTCTGAAGGTGCGATTGTTGTTCATTTACAGGAAGATAAGAAACTTCCCCCTTTGATGCTACGCAACAGCAATGGTGGCTATGGCTACGGTGCAACAGACCTCGCGACCATCGTGGACCGTCTGGATACGGATAAGCCTGACTACATTCTCTATGTCGTCGATGCGCGCCAGAAAATGCACTTCCAGCAGGTGTTCTTGGGTATGGAGAAAACAGGGCTACTGGGCGACACGACGCTTGAGCACACAGCCTTTGGCACAGTCAATGGCACCGATGGCAAGCCTTTCAAGACCCGTGAGGGCGGCGTTATGCGGCTGCATGACCTGATGGAAGAAATGCACGCCGCAGCACGCGCGCGGCTTGAGGAGATGGGCAAGCTTGACGGTGCTGAGCTTGAAAAAACTGCGGAACAGATCGCCATTGCGGCGATCAAGTTTGGCGAGCTTTCGCACGACAGAGAAAGCAATTATATCTTTGATATGGAACAGTTTTTGCAGTTTGAAGGCAAGACAGGGCCGTATATTCAATATACCTGCGTGCGGATCGCTTCGCTGATGGAAAATGCCAGTGCAGCTGGGCTGACGCCAGCGACGTTTACCGAGGTTACCGACGGGGCGCGCAGTCTCGTTTTGACGCTTGATGAATTCCCTGCAAAGCTCGCTCGCGCTGTCGATACACGCAAGCCGAGCAATATGGCGATGCATGTCTACAATCTCGCCAATGCGACCAATTCTTTCTACCAGTCCAACCGTGTTTTGGCAGATGGGGTGGATGCAAGTGTGGCGGCGTCACACCTTGGGCTTTTGGCTGCGGCCAAGGGCCAGCTCGAACTCGGGCTGAAGCTTCTCGGGATCGAAGTGCCTGCCAAAATGTAAGTCGCTTTAAAATATTTTCGAATTCTACGCGCGGATTAACACATGACTTTCACCGCCTGATTCTAGGGGGGTGATATGCGTGCACAACCCGTGCACAAGGCGTGCACCGCCAAAACGGGCTTTTTTTGGGGGGGCCGTTTGTGACATCGCCGCGCGCTATGTCGATACTCTTTTAGGGTTTGCGCTGCGGCTGCGCCGCATCGCCCGGGCGAGAGGGCGCTGCCCTCTCGCGCTCTCCCGGGATATTTTTTGGAAAGAAAAAGCACCTGACGATGTCAGGGTGTTCGATGATTAGCTGTCTTGCTCGGCGAGGAAACGCTCGGCCTCAAGGGCGGCCATACAGCCCATGCCTGCCGAAGTGACGGCCTGACGGTATTTGTGATCTGTCAGATCGCCCGCAGCGAAAACACCCGGGATGGACGTTTCTGTGCTGTCGGGTTTGGTAACAACGTAGCCGCCCATATGGGTTTCGAGTGTGTCTTTGACCAACTCGTTGGCAGGGGCGTGACCGATGGCGATAAAGACGCCTTTGCAGGGCAGGTCTGTGATCTCGCCTGTTTTGGTGTGTTTGACTTTTACGCCCTCAACGCCGAGCGGCATATCTGTGCCATAGACCTCTTCGATTTCGTGAAACCAAAGCGTCTCGATCTTGGGGTTTTTCATCAGGCGGTCTTCAAGGATTTTCTCGCTGCGCAGCGTGTCGCGGCGATGTACGAGGGTGACCTTGCTGGCGAAGTTTGTCAGGAAAAGCGCCTCTTCGACGGCCGTGTTACCACCGCCAACAACGACGATCTCTTGCCCACGATAGAAGAAGCCATCGCATGTCGCGCAGGCCGAAACGCCGAAGCCTTTGAATTTTTCTTCGGAGGGCAGGCCGAGCCATTTGGCACGCGCCCCTGTGGCGAGGATCACGGCATCACATGTGTAGAGCGTGCCGCTGTCGCCCTGTGCTTTGAAGGGGCGCTCGGAGACGTCAAGATTTGTGATGATGTCGCCGATGATTTCGGTTCCCATCGCCTTGGCGTGCTCTTGCATGCGGATCATCAGATCGGGGCCTTGAACTTCGCTGTCGCCAGGCCAGTTTTCCACTTCTGTTGTGGTTGTGAGCTGGCCGCCTGGCTCGATGCCTTGCACGAGGATTGGCTCCAGCATGGCGCGCGAGGCGTAGACGCCCGCTGTGTAACCTGCGGGGCCTGAGCCGATGATCAGAACTTTGGTGTGACGCGTTTCAGCCATGTGGAAGCCCTCGGATGTGTCTGGGATCAAGTCTTGCGCTTGGATATAACTGCCCGACACGGGGAAGGAAAGGCTGCGGAGCGGGAAAGCTGTAACAGTTTTTTGAAGTTTGAAGGGTCTGCCCTTTTGTTTTCTTGCTCTGCGTTGAAATATTGTTGCGCCTAGTGGGTGTGCTGCTATAAGAATCTGTAAATCTAGGAGGGTAGACGATGCCGCATTCGCGTCTCGATGAAATTGATCGCAAAATTCTGGCAGAGCTTCAGGCCGATGGTCGGATGACGAATGTTGAGCTGGCCAAGCGGGTTGGAATATCGGCTCCGCCTTGTTTGCGGCGCGTGCGCACGCTAGAAGAGGCGGGCTTCATTCGCGGCTATCATGCTGAGGTTAACCCGCGTGAACTTGGCTTTGAAGTGCAGGTTTTTGCGATGGTTGGTCTAGTCAGTCAGGCTGAGGCAGATCTCTCTGCTTTTGAAGCGCGTTGCCGCGCTTGGCCTTTGGTGCGCGAGTGCCACATGCTGAATGGCGAGGTGGACTTTATCCTCAAATGTGTGGCGCCTGATCTTTCAACGTTTCAGAGCTTTCTGACCGAAGACCTGACGGCGGCAGAGAATGTTGCGAGTGTCAAAACCTCGCTTGTCATTCGCGGTGCAAAAGATGAGCCAGGCGTGCCGTTTGACGTGCTGGAAGCGAGACTGGCGCGCAAGGCTTGAGTGCTGTTTTGAGGGGTTGAGGCCGCGTGCGTTTTCGATATGCGGCAGTCAGTGCTTGTGTATATTTCCGGAGATAAGAACTTTTTAACCTTTATTTCCCAAGCTGAAGCGGCGGAACAGGCGGGGACGCCGATGGCCGTGAAAGGAAAAGAGGGTTCTCTTTTGAGGGAGGGTTGCGAGCGGCCCTTCCTTTTTCTTTCTAAAAGTATCCCGGGGAGCGCGAGGGGCTGGCCCCTCGCTTCGGTCGTATTTTCGCGTAGCGAAAATGCGAAACTTGATCATGCAAAAGGGTTTTCCGGGTAGAGCACGTGCTTGAGATACAGCCCCTGAGGCGGGCAGACTGGGCCACAGGCGGCGCGGTTGCGCGCGGCGAGGGCCGTTGTCACATCCGACGGCGTCCATGAGCCTGCACCCACGCGCTCGAGCGTGCCCACGACAGAGCGGACCTGATTGTGCAGAAACGACCTCGCGCGCAGGTGAAAGTGGTATTCTATTCCTGCTGCCACGGGGTGCTCCGTGATTGTGATTTCATCGAGTGTTTTGACAGGGCTTTCAGCTTGGCAGATGGTTGAGCGAAAGGTGGTGAAGTCGTGTTTGCCGATGAGATGCGCGGCGCCTTCGCGCATGGCGTTGATGTCGAGTTTGTTCTTCACCTGCCAGACGAGGCCCTTGTCGTGTACGGCGGGGGCGCGGCGGGAGAGCAGCCGGAAAAGGTAGTGCCGCTCAAGGGCGCTAAAGCGTGCATGCCACGCCTCATTCACCTCGACACAGGCGACAATCGCTATCGGGTGGTCGCGCAGGTGGTAATTAAGCGCTTCGGAGAGACGAAAGGGTGTCCAGTTTTGCTCCATATCGGCGTGGGCGACTTGGCCGAGAGCGTGAACGCCCGCATCGGTGCGCCCTGCTGCTGCGATGGTATGAGCGCGCGGCTCCAGTTTTGCCAAAGCGGCTTCGACCTCGCCTTGCACCGTGGTTTCTTCTTTTTGGCGTTGCCAGCCTGAAAAGGGCGCGCCGTTGTATTCGATTTTGAGGGCATATCTGGGCATGATCGGGCTTTAGCGCCTCAGAGGCGGCGCGGCAAGCCTCCCTACAGTTGGGGGGAAGGGGCGCGCAAAGCTCCCCTCTGGCGTGCGGTGCGCATCGACACTATCTTCACAGCAACAGAGGCCAAGAAGGGCAGCAGAGTGATCGGTGAGTTGGCAGACAGCATCGCGCGGCAGGTGGACAATCTGACGGGCACGGTTTCGGAGGCGTTTATGGAGCCTGTGATCCGTGTTGGGGTTACGGGATTGGCGCGTGCGGGCAAGACTGTGTTCATCACCTCGCTTGTGGCCAACCTGCTGAACCGGGGCCGCATGGGCGGCATGGCTGGAGAGGCGCAGGGACGCATTGAAGCAGCGTATTTGCAGCCCCAACCTGATGATACAGTGGCGCGGTTTCAATTTGAGGAGCACTTGTCTGCTTTGACAGGGGCGAACCCCTATTGGCCGACGTCAACGCGTACCGTGAGCGAGTTGCGCCTGTCGCTGCGGGTGAAGCCACGGGGGCTTCTTGGCGGGCTGTCTGGCGCGCGGATCGTGCATGTGGATATCGTGGATTATCCCGGCGAATGGCTTTTGGACCTTGGTTTGATGTCAAAGTCCTATGCTGAGTGGTCTGACGACGTCTTTGCGCGGCTCGCTCGGCGCGCAGAGGCCATCGATTTTTTGAAAGAGGCCGAGAGCGCTCAGGGCGATGATACATTTGAAGAGCCTGCAGCGCAGGCTTTGGCCGCGTCCTTCACAGCCTATCTGACGGCAGCGCGGGATGCGGGCTACTATGATTGTACTCCAGGGCGGTTTTTGTTGCCTGGCGCACTTGAGGGCTCGCCTGTGCTGACATTTGCGCCTTTGGCCAAAGTCGAGGGCGCGGGCCGCAAGAGCCTCTGGCGCGAGATGGAGCGGCGATATGAGGCGTATAAATCCAAGGTCGTAACGCCGTTCTTCCGCGAGCATTTTGCTAAGATTGACCGGCAGGTTGTTCTGATTGATGCGCTTGGGGCGATCCATAAGGGGCCAGAGGCGCTGGAGGATATGCGCCGCGCGATGAGCGATATTCTGAGCGCGTTCAAGCCCGGGCAAAACGCCTTTTTGAAGCGACTTTTTCTGGGGCGGCGGGTTGAGAAAATTCTGTTTGCGGCCACGAAAGCGGACCATTTGCATCATGTTCAGCATACCGCATTGACGGGAATTGTTGAGGCGTTGGTGCGGGCAGCGTCGGACCGTGCAAGCTTTGCGGGAGCCGAGGTGCGTGCGATGTCGATTGCCGCGTTGCGGGCGACCGAAGAGGCCGAGATGCGCCATGATGGCGAGATGCTTAAGTTGGTGCGGGGCAAGCTGCTTGAGAGTGGCAAGCATGCGGCGCTTTATGCGGGCGCTCTGCCCGCTGATCCGAGTAAGCTCTTGCAGCCCGCACGGGAAGGGGCCGAGCGCTGGCTTGAAGAAGACTACCAGATCATGAATTTTGCGCCTGCTGTTTTGGAACTGGCGCGCGGAGACGGGCCACCCCACATCCGACTTGATCGCGCTGCCGAGTTTCTGATCGGAGATCGATTGTGAGTGTCGCACAGGCGCATATCTGGCATTTGCCACGACTTCTTGGAATCCTTTGGGCAGGAACGCGTGGTCAGGGGCCTGTGGCGCGGCGGCGTGACGAAGATGCGCGCGCGATGGCCAAAGTCATCTTGCAAGGCAAGGTGCAGCTCTGGCGCAGCGAGGGACGGGCGCGGGCCTTTTTGGTGCGCGACGGGGTGCGTATTCATGCGCTCTATACCAGCCCAGACTGGCGCGGACAGGGGGGCGGCGCTGCTCTTGTGGGCCGTGCGCAGGACCAGATCGGGAGGCTTGAGCTATATGCGGCCGAGCACAACAGCGGCGCACGGCAGTTTTATCTGCGCCATGGGTTTCGCGAGGTGTCGCGCAGTCATGGCGCGGGCAATGACGAGGGGATACCTGATATTTTGATGGCATGGGAAAGGCCGATGGGATGACCGAAGGGACGCCCCGTCGCGGGCCTGTTTTGATCGAGTTGGATGCAAAGCATGCGGCAAAACCTGCGGCGGCGCCGCCTGTGCCTGAGATACAGGAGATTGCGCCAACTGGTGGGGCAAATGGAGCGGCGATGGGCGCTGCAATGCGGTTTGCTGCGCGTAAGCCATCACGGCTTGCACGCTGGTTCTGGTCTTTGCTGGGGGCGCTTCTTGCGGCGGTTGTCTCGGTTGCTGCATGGGATTTTGCGCTTGGCATGATCGCGCGTTCCCCTGTGCTTGGCTATGGTGTGGTTGCGCTGATTGCGGCGCTTTTGCTTGTCTTGCTAACAGTTGCACTGCGCGAGCTTGCGGCTTTTGGGAGGCTTCGGCGGCTTGACCGTATTCGGCTTGCTGCGCAGGGCGCGCTGGCGACTGGAGATTTGTCTCAGGCGCGCAGCACTTTGGGGCAACTCAAGGCGCTCTATCGGGGGCGCGAGGAACTGCAGTGGGCGCTCTCACGGCTGGCTGAGCGGGAGGGCGAGCCGATGGATGCGGATGCGCTTTTGGCACTGGCAGAGCGTGAACTTTTGCAGCCTTTGGATGGCTTGGCCTTGAAGGAAGTCGAGGCAGCGGCGCGGCAAGTGGCGACTGTGACAGCGCTTGTGCCGATTGCTTTGGCGGATGTGGCGGCGGCGCTTACGGCGAACCTGCGGATGATCCGCCGTATTGCCGAGATCTATGGCGGACGGGCGGGCACGCTGGGAAACTGGCGCTTGCTCAAGGCGGTGATCGGCCATCTCGTGGCCACGGGCGCTGTAGCTGTGGGCGATGATATGATTGGCTCACTTGCAGGCGGCGGCGTTGTGGCCAAGCTCAGCCGCCGCTTTGGCGAAGGGGTGATAAACGGGGCGTTGACGGCGCGTGTGGGCGTCGCTGCGATGGAGGTCTGCCGCCCCTTGGCTTTTGCGGCTGTGCCACGGCCTTCTGTTTCGGCCACAGTGGGCCGTGCGCTCAAAGGCTTGTTTGGCGGCAGCAAAGGCGCGTGACAGGCGGCTGCTTCACGCTTGTTTTGTCAAGGTGTAGCGCCTAGCCTGCCCCCAGTTTGTTTAAGGGGTTTGGGCCATGGACGGTCTTCTTATCTTATTGGCAATTGCCTTTTTGGGTCTTGTTTTACTTGGAATTCCTGTGGCGCTTGTGCGGCAAGGCAGCTTGCAGCGCCAGATCAGGGATTTGCAGAAAGACCTTGGCGTGCTGGCGCAGGAGCTTCGTGATTTGAAGCGAGACGGTCTGAGACCTGCGAAAACGCCTGTGACGGAGCTTGCGTCTGAACCCAATGCGCACCAAACCACGACATCTGAGCCCGTGACGGCAAGTGCCACACCCGCGCGAGCGCAATCCGCGGCGGCAGCCAGCGTTCAAGATAAGGCGGCGCGCAGCTTTGTGCCCCCAGTTGTGCGCAGACCTGTGTCTGCGGCACCCACAGAGCCAAAAGCCTTTGTCTTTACAGAGGGCAAACTGGAGGCCCTCACGGATTGGCTCAAGGTCAATTGGGTCTTGGCGATTGCGGCGGCCTCACTTGGGTTTGCGGGTATTTTCATGGTTCAATACGGGATCGAGCATGGTGTGCTAAGCCCGTTCTGGCGGGTTATGGCTGCTTTCGGCTTTGGTGGTGCTCTGGTGGCGGCGGGCGAATATGTGCGCCGTAGGCATGGTGATGAGGGCGAGGACGCGATGCGCCATGTGCCGTCTGTTCTGTCTGGCGCGGGGGTGATTACGCTTTTTGCGGGGGTGCTCTCGGCGCGGCTGATGTATGGGCTGATCGGCGCAAATATGGCGCTTGTGGGCCTTGTGGCTGTATCTGTGTTCGCTATGGTGTTGGGCTGGTTTTATGGGCCTGTGTTGGCGGCGATCGGGATTATTGGCGCGATGGCTGCGCCTTTTATTTTGAGCACGGGGGCAGGGGCGCCACCTGAGCTTTACTATTATTTTGTGCTCGTGATTTTGATGGCGCTTGGCATTGATACGGTAAAGCGCTGGGCGTGGATTTCTGTGCTTGGGCTGGTGCTTGGGCTTGCTGCGGTCTGGCTTTTGTATGCCGCCGATACGGGCGATTTTGCCTTTGCGGCGTCGATCATGATTGTGACGTTGGCGAGCATGACTATCCCTGTGCGCAGCCTTGTCCCGAACCATGATGGCGCGGCTTTGAGCGAGATGTTGAGCACCAGCCCGCGCTTCGCGGGGTTTCCGACTCGGCTTGCGGGCGGTGTTGTGGCTGTGGCCACGCTGGCGGGGCTTTCGATTGTGACGGGTGGCAACACGACCGCAGATGTCTGGTTGGGCTTTGGGATGTTGCTCATGCTCTTTGTGGCTGTTGCGATCTGGGCGGAGGGCGCGCGTGCGCTTTATGATCTTGTTGTCTTGCCTGCGGGTGCGCTTTTGCTGGCGCTTTTGCTGCACGGCATGGACGGTGGCGCGCTTGTGCAGGAGCTTATGCGCGGCGTGAGCACCGACCCCGAAGTGAGCGCGCCGAGCATGGGCTGGCTTGTTTATAGTCTTGTGGCGATTGGTGCGTTTGTCTCGCTTGTGGCGTTTTGGCGTATGACGCGGGCGAGCGGCGAGGCCAAAGGCAACGCGGCGCTGATCTGGGGGCTGGGCGCGGCTGTGTTTGGGCCGGCTGTGTTTCTTATTTTGGAGTTTGTGTGGCCTGTGAGCCGCGTGATTGGCGACTATCCCTGGGCGCTGACGGCAGTGGCGCTGGCGGCGTTTATGACCTTTCTAGCCGAGCGCTGTGCAAGGGCGGGTGATGGTGACGGGCTTTGGAAGGCCCGCACGGGGCTGTTTGCCCTCGCGGCGCTGACGCTTATGGCCATCGCACTGTTTCTGATCTTGACCAAGACGGCGCTGTCGCTGGCGCTGGCGTTGATGATCCTTTTAATCGTGCTGGCGGACCGCAAGCTTGATCTGCCGCTTCTGGGCTGGTTTGTGCAGATTGGTGTTGCGGTGATCACTTACCGCCTGATCGCCGATCCGGGTATTTACTGGGCCGTGGACGTGGCCAGCGCTTTTGATGTCTTTGTGGCCTATGCGGGGGTGCTGGCGCTTCTGGCGGCGGCTTGGCGGTTTGGCGGCAATGAGGCGGCGCGGATGCCTGCCAAAGTGGCGGTGGACTCCGCGCTTTGGCTGATCGCTTTGGCTGGTGTGGCTGTGGCGTTGATGCGGGTGTTTGACGATGATCTTTTCAGTCACTGGGGTCTTGGGCTCTGGGCTGTCATCTGGGGCGGCGCAGCTTTGGCGCAGCTCTATCGGCTTGATGCGACGCGCTCCGGGCTGTTGCGCTGGATGCGCTATGTTTTGATGGCGCTTTTTGGTGGCATGGCAGCGCTCTGCCTTGTGGCGCAATTCGCTTTTGCGAACCCGCTCCTTGGTGGGCTTTTCAGCCGCGAACTTGTGCGTGGGCTGTATCTTTTTGATACTCTGATGGTGGCGTATGTGCCTGTGGCGATGATGTTTGCCTTTGCGGCTTGGAAACTGGCTGAACGTTTGATTGTGCGACAGGCGGGCTATGGGCTGGCGGGACTTTATGGCGCGACCTATCTGATTTATGAGACGCGGCGGCTGTTTCGGGGAGATGACCTTTCGGTCGGCGGTGTCACGGACGGGGAGCTTTATGCCTATACGGTCTCGATGTTGGTCACATCGATTGTGCTGTTGCTTCTGGCTTATAAACAGAGGTCTGTCAGTCTGCGCAAGCTTGCGATGGCGGGTGTGGGGCTGACCATTGCCAAGGTGTTTTTGGTTGATATGTCTGGGCTTTCAGGGCTGACGCGGGTCTTCTCGTTTATGGGGTTGGGGCTGGCTTTGCTTGGGCTGACTTGGCTCAACCGTAAACTTTCCGATGGTTGGCACGATGGCGCTCCTGTTGTGTCCGCGCCTGTAGAGCCTGAGCCCGAGCCAGAGGTGGTGGTGAACACTGATCCAAAGACCAAGCCGAAGCGGAAAGCCAAGCCAGTGAGGCCTAAGGTAGACTAGGGTTTGCGCTTTGGTGGGGCCAAGGCGTGGTAGAGCGAGAGGGGCATGCCCCTCTTGCGCTCTCTGCGGGATATTTTGGGAAAGAGGAAGAGTTGGCCAGCTGAAGATTGGCTCAGGAAAAGATGGGCACGGACCCTTTGGGCTTGTCGCGGTCTTCGACGCCGAGACGCAACCCGCGACCTATACGGTGTGCAAGAGCCGAGAAAGAGGCGGCGGGGGCTGGTGCGAGCGTTTTGACGAGGACCTCGTCAAAGAGTGCGAGCCATATTTCAAAGTGGTGTGCGCGTATTTCGGCCACGCCCATATGGGTCATCATGGGATTGCCTGAATAGCTGTCTTCATGGAGAATCGCTTTTTTCCAGAAACGGGCGATTTTGGCTTCGTGCTCGGGCCAGTCGGTCACATGCGCGGCAAAGATCGGCCCGAGCGCTGCGTCCGCGCGGATGAGTCTGTAAAAGCGGCGCATCACAGTGTCGATGTCGTCTGACGTGATGGCAAAGCGCGGGGCGATCTGTGACATGGTGTGGCCTTGGGTTGGGTAAGGCTATGGTCTGCCCAATGGGGACTGGGCACGAGGGGGCAGATTGTCGCTGGTGATGGAGGCTATGGACGGTGGCGAAAGAGCGGCTTATAACGCGGTTTATGACAGAGATTGCCCTGATCATTATACGAATTATTTGCCCGACGCTCTGAGCAAGAGCCGTCGGGAAAAGGCGCTTGGGGAGCCCACGCCGACACGCCACACACCCTTGAAAATCTGATCCGAAGGACGCCTGATATGTGCGCCGACACGCCTGACTATAAAGACACGCTCAATCTACCTGAAACCGACTTTCCGATGCGCGCGGGACTCCCAAAGCGCGAGCCCGAGTGGCTGGCCCGCTGGGCTGAGATCGGCGTTTATGACCGGCTGCGCGAAAAGGGCGCAGAGCGTGAGCCGTTTATCCTGCATGATGGCCCTCCTTATGCGAACGGGCATTTGCACATTGGTCATGCGCTCAACAAAACCATCAAGGATATGATTGTGCGGTCCCATCAGATGATGGGGCATGATGCGCGCTATGTGCCTGGCTGGGACTGTCACGGGCTTCCCATCGAGTGGAAGATCGAGGAGCAGTATCGCAAGAAGGGCAAGAACAAGGACGATGTGAATATCGTTGATTTCCGTCAGGAGTGCCGCAAGTTTGCAGAAGGCTGGGTGGATATCCAGCGTGAAGAGTTCAAGCGCCTCGGCATCACGGGGAATTGGGCCGATCCTTATTTGACGATGGATTATCATGCCGAGCGGGTGATTGCGGAAGAGTTCATGAAGTTCCTCATGAACGGCACGCTCTATCAGGGCAGTAAGCCTGTGATGTGGAGTCCTGTGGAGCAGACCGCGCTGGCGGAGGCCGAAGTCGAGTATCACGACAAGGAGAGCTTTACTGTTTGGGTGAAGTTCAAGGTTGTTGGCGGAGCCGATCTTGAGGGTGCGAAAGTTGTGATCTGGACAACGACGCCTTGGACCATGCCAAGCAACAAGGCTGTGGTCTACGGTGCAGGGATTTCTTACGGGCTTTACGAGGTTACGGGCACGCCTGATGAGTGCTGGGCCGATGTGGGCGAACGGTTCTTGCTGGCCGACAACCTTGCGGGCGACGTCTTTGCTAAGGCGCGGCTGGACGAGGGGATGTGGAACCGTGTGCGCGATGTTACCTCCGAGGAACTTGCGGGCTTGAGCCTTTTGCATCCGCTCGCGGGCGCTGAAGGCGGCGAGGGCTATTGGGACCAACCGCGTGATTTCCGTGCAGCGGAGTTTGTGACCGATACGGAAGGCACGGGCTTTGTGCATTGTGCGCCGTCTCACGGCATGGAAGAATTTGAGCTTTATCGCGACTTGGGGATGCTCGAAGAGGTCATCACCTATAACGTTCTGGATGATGGCGGCTTTCGGGCTGATCTGCCGTTTTTTGGTGGGAAGTATATCCTCAACCGCAAGGGCGGCGAAGGCGACGCGAACAAGGCTGTGATCGACAAGCTTGTTGAAGTGGGCGGTTTGCTCGCGCGTGGAAAGATCAAGCACAGCTATCCGCACAGCTGGCGCTCTAAAGCGCCGATCATTTACCGCAACACGCCACAGTGGTTTGCGTCTGTTGACCGCGCCGTCGGCGACGGGCAGGACGCGATGGGCAAGTCGATCCGTGAGCGGGCGCTTAACTCTATTGACCAGCTCGTCAAATGGACGCCGCAGACGGGGCGCAACCGTCTCTACAGCATGATCGAAGCGCGGCCTGATTGGGTCTTGTCCCGCCAGCGCGCTTGGGGGGTTCCGCTGACGTGCTTTACCAAGAAGGGCTTGCTGCCCACTGATGAGGGCTTCCTTTTGCGCGACCCTGAGGTCAATGCGCGGATCGCGGCGGCCTTTGAGGACGAGGGCGCGGACTGCTGGTATCTGGACGGTGCGAAAGAGCGCTTCTTGGGCGCAGGTTATAACGCGGACGAGTGGGAGCAGGTCTATGATGTGCTTGACGTCTGGTTTGACTCTGGCTCAACACACGCATTTGTCTTGCGTGATAGAGAAGACGGCGCTGCGGACGGGATTGCCGACGTTTATATGGAAGGGACCGACCAGCACCGTGGCTGGTTCCATTCCTCCCTGTTGCAAGCCTGTGGCACATTGGGACGCGCGCCTTACCGAAACGTTGTGACACACGGGTTTACGCTGGATGAGAAGGGCATGAAGATGTCCAAGTCACTTGGCAATACCATCGTTCCTGAAGAGATCATCAAGCAATATGGCGCGGATATTCTGCGGCTTTGGGTGGCTCAGACAGATTATACTGCCGATCAACGGATCGGGCCTGAAATCCTTAAGGGGGTGGCGGACAGCTACCGACGCCTGCGCAATACGATGCGCTATATGTTGGGGGCATTGTCGCACTTCAAGGAAGACGAGCGGGTGCAGCCTGCGGATATGCCAGAGCTTGAGCGCTATGTCTTGCACCGTCTGGCGGAGCTCGACGGACAAGTGAAAGCGGGCTACCGCGCGTTTGATTTCCAAGGGGTTTTCTCTGCGGTGTTCAACTTCTGCACTGTCGAGCTTTCGGCGTTTTACTTCGATATTCGCAAGGACACGCTTTATTGCGATGGTGACAGCCTGCGCGCGCGCTCGGCACGTACGGTTATGGACCTTCTGTTTGAGCGTTTGACCACATGGCTTGCGCCTGTGCTTGTGTTCACGATGGAAGATGTCTGGCTGTCACGCTTCCCTGACAGCGAAGGCTCTGTGCATCTCACAGATATGCCGGAGACGCCGATGGCGTGGATGGACGAGGCTTTGGCGAAGAAGTGGAGCCACGTGCGTCGCGCGCGGCGTGTCGTCAATGCTGCGCTGGAAGTGCAGCGGGCTGACAAGGTGATTGGTGCGTCTTTGGAAGCGGCTCCGATTGTTTATGTGCAGGATGCAGACATGCTGGCGGCGCTGAAGTCGGTTCCGTTTGAGGATATTTGTATCACGTCCGCTGTCTCGCTCACCGACAATCCGATCTCTGATCAGGCGTTCCGCTTGCCTGAGATCGAGGGGATTGGTGTTGAGTTTGAAAAAGCTGAAGGCGCAAAGTGCGAGCGCTGCTGGAAGATCCTGCCAGATGTGGGCACGCATAAACATGCGGGTACATGTCAGCGCTGCAGCGAGGCGCTGGGGTGATTTGGCGCTGCGCTGAGGGGGCTTACGCGTGAGCCTGACGGTCTTTCTGGCTGTCCTTGGCGCAGCACTTTTACATGCGACTTGGAACGCGCTCATCAAGACGGGTGCGTCCAAGATTGCCTCGATGTTTATCCTGACTTTGGTGCAGGGGATTGCTGGCTTTTGCATTGCTTTGAGCCAGCCTTGGCCCGAGGCGCATATCTGGCTGTGGCTGGGCGCATCTGGGCTGTTTCATGCGGGCTACAAGCTTTTCCTCGCCTTTGCCTATGAACAGGGTGACTTAAGCCGCGTTTATCCGATTGCGCGGGGTGCTGCACCGATGATCGTTACGCTGGTCTCGGCTTTGCTTCTGATTGATGTGATCCAGCCAGGTGAATACGGCGCGATTGCCCTTCTGGGTCTTGGGATTGCGCTGATGGCGCGGGGCGCGTTTGCCCATGGCGAAAGCCGCAAGCTTGTGCCGCTGGCGCTGGGCTCGGCCTGCATGACAGCTGGATATTCGCTTGTGGACGGGCTGGGCGCGCGCGAGGCGGGCAATGCTGTGATGTATGTCGGCTGGCTTTTTGCGCTGGATGCAGCCCTTTTCACCCCGCTTATTCTTACGTTGCGAGGCCGTGTGGCCTTGCGGGCCAGTGGCAAAGACTGGGGCGTTGGGGCGTTGGCGGCAAGTGCTTCTTACGGCGCCTACGCAATCGCCGTTTGGGCCATGACGGTTGCGCCGATTGCTTTGGTGACGGCGCTCAGAGAGACTTCAATTTTGTTTGCTGTGCTCATTGGCTGGCTGGTGTTTGGCGATAGGATGGACCGTGGCAAAGCTGTTGCGGCCTGTCTGATTGTCGCGGGTGTGGTTTTGACGCGGCTATGAAACGCTCGCTAGACACACCGACAGGCACAGTGACGCTCTCTGAAGAGGGTGGAGCGCTTGTGGCGCTGGAGTGGGGCGGAGGCTTTGAGGACAGCAGTGATCTGCTCCGTGAGGCAGAGCGCCAGATTGCGGCGTATTTTGCCGGGGAGCTACGTGCCTTTGAGCTTTCGGTGAGTGTGCGCGGCTCGCAGTTTCAGCAAGATGTCTGTGCCGTGATGGGGCAAATCCCTTTTGGTGAGACTGTGACTTATGGCGAGATTGCAAAGCAGCTGGGCGTGCCTGCACAAGCTGTCGGGCAGGCCTGTGGTGGCAACCCACTGCCGCTTGTTATCCCGTGCCACCGTGTGCTTGGCGCGCAGGGGCTTGGCGGATTTTCTGGGGGTGTCGGGGTTGAAACCAAGGTTTGGCTGTTGAAGCATGAGGGGGCGGCGGGGCTGTTGATTTGAGGTCGCTCTGCGGGGGAGCGATCCTGATTGCACCTTCCTTGGCTGTTACGTTGAAATCATGAACTCATCGAAATAGCGCTCAAGCCCTGAGTGATCCTCTAGCGGTTGGATTTTGGCGATGAATTGATCTGGGCGCACAATGACGATCGCTCCGCTTTGGCGGTCGATGCCTCGCTGATCAAAAATATCAGGGCCAGATTTATGGTTGGGGCAAAACGCCTTTTCATAATCCAGCAGGCCATAACGTCCCTTGGCGGGAAGTAATAAGTGGGGTAGCGCTTCTAGCGCAATTTCCCTGTGGGAGGATTGGAATACGGCGCGCACATCAATAACGGCGTCGATATTGCTGCCACTTGGTGTGTACTTTGTGACAGGACTTCTCGGGTCTTGTTCTAGATAGTGGCAGAGCGACGCGATGCGACCCCCAGATTGCCCATTGTCGCCTGCGCCCGCAAAAGCGATCAGCCGCCAGCGTCCGTCCGCCTTTATAGTGTGGCCAAGCTCCATTGGCTTTCCATCACCCAAGCGAACCACTGGCGCGGAATGGAAGCGCATCCCGACTTTCATCCCAGCAGCCAAATGCTGAAACTCATCGCTCGCTGTGATCAGGGACGGATCGTAACGCGTTTCAACACCAGCGGTGTAGCGCCCGTGTTTCTTGAAGTAGCTTTGGAACTGTTCGGCCTCAATTTCGTTCTTTGGTTTGACGCTGAAAAGGCGGGCCATGTCACGATCGAAGTCGATCAACTCCTTGGCTTTTGCGCAGCGTTCTTCGGAGTATGTGTGAAGCAGGGACGGGGCGGCCTGTTTGCGCAGAACCGCTGCAAGCTTCCAGCCAAGATTAAATGTGTCGGCCATAGACACGTTCATACCCTGTCCTGCCTTTGGACTGTGGGTGTGGCAGGCGTCACCTGCAATGAAAACACGGGGGGTGCGGAATGAACGCTCGGTGTCTGGCACATCGTCAAAGGCGTCACAAACGCGCTGACCTATCTCATAGGCCGACCACCATGCGACCTCTTTTACGTCCAATGTATAGGGGGCTAGGATGTCGCCAGCCTTTGCAATGAGCATCTCGGAGGTGACGCCGCGATCTGCCGCTCTTTCGTCTCCTTGGAGTGTGTCCAGCTCGATGTACAAGCGGACCAAATACCCGCCTTCGCGCGGAATGATCAGGATGCTGCCTTGATCTGCTGATTGTATAGCTGCTTTCAGGCGAATGTCTGGGAAATCAGTGATCGCGAGGATGTCCATCACCCCCCAAAGCTGGCGCGCGGCTTCTCCCTTTAGGTCATGGCCCATCGCCTTGCGCACTTTGCTGCGTGCGCCATCGCAGCCAACAACGTAACGCGCGCGGATGATTTCGGTTTCGCCATTCGGGCCACGAAATGTTGCAGTGGTTGGGTAATCTGCGCCGGGATCGGTTGTGAGGCCAATCAGCTCACGACTGTAATCTGGTTCAAGCCGGCTGGCCGAATTGCGCATGATTTCAAGGTAGAAGTCATGCACCCGTGCCTGACTGAGAATGACATGAGGCATTTCGGACAGATCGTCCTCGACGTCCTGAATGCGGTCGGCGCGACGCAATCCTGTGCCGTTTTCGTTGGGCCGCCAGAAGGCGACTTCGTTCACCCAATAAGCTTCTTTCAAGACTTTTTCTGCGAAGCCAAAAGCCTCGAACATCTCGACCGATCGACACGCTATTCCATCTGCCTGACCAATCTCTAGCGGGCCAGATTTGCTCTCAAAAATGCGGGTCGAGATATCAGGAAATTGCGCGAGTTGTGCGGCGAGCGTCAAGCCAGCGGGACCACATCCTACGATTAGAACATCGACAGCATCTGTGGCGCCATGGATTGCTCCAGACGGCTGGCTGATTGCTGGATCGCCCGTGGAGACTCTGTCTAGATGATATTGCATTTCATTCCGCGCCATAATTAGTATGTATGCTTACTATTTATCGGAAGATATGGTATTGTGTCAATATAATAAGTATACATACTTTTAGACCCAGAGAGTGAGGCACACCTTGGACCTTTCCAACTTACCAGGCCACCTGATCAGGAAGCTGCACCAACAGTCCACGTCTGTGTTTCAGGACCGAATGAAAGCGGGCGGTTTTGATCTTACGTCAGTTCAATTTGCAGCGCTGAACACGTTGGATACGAATGAAGGTTTGGATCAGGCGACCGTTGCACAACGTATAGCTTATGACCGTGCGACCATCGGTGCAGTGATCAAGCGTTTGGAGCAGAAGGGGCTTGTTGTGCGGCGGCGTGACCAAGCCGATCGTCGTGCCTTCAAGCTTGAACTTACAGAACAGGGGAAAGCGCTTCTGGAGGAACTGCGGCCAATCGTGTTGACACTCCAAGCTAATATTTTGCCAACCCTTTCAGAGCTTGAACAAGCGACGCTCTTGGAGCTTATGGCAAAGGCGCTAAAATCAAAGGCTGTGTAGGAGCCTTTTTTAAATGGTATGGGCCTCGAAGGGCTAGGCTGTTTTGACAGCCACATTGGCGGGATCATGAAACAATTGGTCGGAAAACTAGATGCAAAATCCCGCTGCAAAGGTCTAAATCAGTCAACTCGGTCAAAGCTGGGTCACTTTAAAGGATGTTTTTCGCTTTAGCGAAACCATTGATTGCTATGAAAAAAAATGGGCTTGATGCCACCGATATTCGTATCCTCAGCGCAGTTCAGCAGCATGGGCAGCTGAGCAAAACACGGCTGGCCGAGCTTGTTAACCTCTCTTCCACACCGTGCTGGGCACGTCTGGATCGGCTAAAGGCGGCGGGCTATATTCGCGGCTATCATGCTGAGCTGGCTTTGGAGCGGATTATTGATTTTACAGAGGTTGTGGTGACCGTATCTCTTGGTTCACATCGCAAGGCCGAGTTTGACCGGTTTGAGAACCATATCCATAAACTTGATGAAGTTACCGATTGCATCGCGACTGGTGGTGGCATGGATTACGTTCTCAAAACAGTGACGCCCAGTCTGGCCGCGTTTCAGCGACTGATGGAGGAGATGCTCTCTGCTGATCTCGCGATCGAACGCTACATGACGTATATTGCGACTCGTCAGGTCAAACGAAGCCAGCCAAATTTGGCTAAATTGACCGCAAAAAGCGAGTGAACGCATATAGAGACTGAATGGTCTTCTGTAGGCCTGATATTAGGTCTGATTGGCCTGATCTTGGGGCATTATCAGACCACATATTTCTAAAACTTCAGACTAAATCGCCGTCAGGTTTGAAACTAGATTGGCCTGTCAGGCCACCTGCTATGAGGGCGAAAATATGACACAAGCAGACGACTTTGGCTTCGGCACACAAATCCGTAAATCACCCTACTTTGAAGCAACAGTTCGCTGGGGCGCAAAGGCCTTTTCTGTTTATAACCATATGTATATCCCGCGTGATTTTGGCGACCCCGAGCAAAACTTCTGGAACCTCGTGAACGAAGCCATCTTGTGTGATGTCGCCGTGGAGCGTCAGGTTGAGATCACTGGGCCTGACGCTGCCAAATTTGTACAAATGCTCACGCCGCGCAATCTGTCCAAGATGGCTGTAGGCCAATGCAAATATATCCTGATCACCAATGCAGATGGCGGTATTTTGAACGACCCGATCTTGTTGCGTCTCGCTGAGAACCATTTTTGGATTTCGTTGGCGGATAGCGACATTCTGCTTTGGGCGCAGGGGGTTGCTGTGCATTCGGGAATGGATGTCCAGATTGGAGAGCCTGATGTCTCACCGCTTCAGCTTCAGGGGCCGAATTCGGGCTTGATCATGAAAGAGCTGTTCGGCGAGAGCATCATGGATCTGAAGTATTACTGGCTGCGCGAAGTCGACTTGGACGGGATTCCGCTCATCGTGTCACGCACGGGCTGGTCAAGTGAGCTGGGGTATGAGCTCTACCTGCGCGACGGCAGCCAAGGTGATGCGCTTTGGGAGCGGATCATGGCCGCAGGCCAGGCACATGGCCTCAAACCAGGGCACACCTCCTCGATCCGCCGGATCGAAGGCGGGATGTTGTCCTATCATGCAGATGCAGACATTGGCACAAACCCCTACGAGCTTGGTTTTGATCGTCTTGTGAACCTCGACATGGAGGCCGACTTTATCGGTAAGGCTGCATTGCGCCGCATCAGCGAAGAGGGCCCCAAGCGCAAGCAAGTGGGACTGGTGATCGAGTGCGACCCGCTGAAAGGCCCGAACACAAGGTTCTGGACCATCAATCAAGGTGGAAACGAGATCGGCAAAGTCACATCCGCGGTCTATTCTCCTCGCCTTGAGAAAAATATCGCTTTGGCGATGGTTGTGGCGGATGCAGCCGTGCTGGGAGCCAGTGTCGAGGTTGTCACTCAGTCCGGCCCTGTAACGGCGACAGTTGTTGAACGCCCGTTCTATGACCCCAAAAAGCAGATCGCAGCGGGCTGAGGCCTGCGTATCTTTAGCAGCGCGCTCCCTTGGAAGAATGTGCGCGCTGCTCTTTTCTCAAACTTTATCAGAGACTTGAAATATGTCTGATCTGTCGATTGAGCTGCATTGGCAGCGTGCCGAGCCAGTATTCGCCACTGGTAAATATTCAAATGCACATACTGTGCAGATGAATGCCAACTATGACATTACAGTGGACTCTGCTCCTGATTGGGGTGGCGATCCGGCTAATACAAATCCTGAACAGGCGCTCGCATCTGCCTTGTCGAGCTGTCACATGATGACGTTTCTGGCGCTCGCTGCCAAAGCGGATTGGCCAGTCGCCTCATATCACGACTACGCCGAGGCCCATCTTGGTAAAAACCCGAAAGGGCAGATGTCGGTGACGCGGATCGATCTGCATCCTGTGGTGCGCTTTGACACGGGCTTTGCCGTTTCTGACGCGCAGCTGAGCGAGATGCAGGACCGTGCGCATCGCTATTGTTTCATTGCCAGCACACTTGCAGACAGTGTCGAGATCAACATCCGCTAAGCACAGCAGGGAGCCGCGCCATGCACTCTACCGATATCCTCCTGAAGACCTTGAATAAAGAAGGCATCCTTCGCCTGACCTTGAATGATGTCAAAAGGCGCAATGCACTGTCCGAAGCAATGCTTGCGGCGCTTGGCGCAGCCTTCGATGAGGCGAGTGATGATCCGTCTGTTCGTGTTATCATCCTTTCGGCGAACGGACCTGCCTTTTGCGCGGGTCACGACTTGAAAGAGATGACTGCGGGGCGCAGCAAGCCTGACGGCGGCAGAGCCTATTTCGCGTCGGTTATGTCTATGTGTGCAGGCGTGATGCAGGGTATTGTGAACTGTCAAAAGCCAGTGATTGCCGAAGTCACAGGGATCGCTACAGCGGCGGGCTGTCAGCTGGTCGCAAGTTGCGATCTCGCACTGGCAGCCGAAAGCGCGCAGTTTAGCACGCCAGGGGTTCATATTGGTCTGTTCTGCTCGACACCCATGGTGGCGCTGTCGAGAAATGTGTCCAACAAACATGCAATGGAAATGTTGCTGACGGGCGATATGACATCTGCTGCTCGCGCCGCTGAAATCGGTTTGGTCAACCGCGTTCTATCAGAAGATATGCTCCAAGCTGCGGTTTTGGAAATGGCGGGGAAGATAGCCTCAAAATCAAGCATGACATTGGCGACAGGCAAGCGCGCCTTTTACGCGCAGCGCGAAATGTCGCTCTCGCAGGCCTACGACTACGCCTCTCAGGTGATGGTTGATAATATGATGGCCCGTAACGCAGAAGAGGGCATTGGGGCCTTCATCGAAAAGCGTCAACCCCGCTGGCAGGATGCCTGAGATATGAGTGCCAACCCCTACAATACAGATCTGGACCGTACTCCAGCAAACTTTCAGCCGCTGACACCGCTCACATTTCTTGAGCGCGCAGCTATGGTTTTTCCAGATCACACAGCAATCATCCATGGGGCGCTGCGCCGTAGCTACGCGACGTTTTATGCGCGCTCGCGCCAGCTGGCGTCGGCACTGTCTCAGAGTGGAATAAAGCGGGGGGACACTGTTTCGGCGTTGCTCCCCAATACGCCCGCGATGCTTGAGTGCCACTATGGTGTGCCCATGTGCGGCGGCGTTCTTCATTCTATCAATACGCGGCTGGACGCAGCTATCATCGCCTTCCAGCTTGATCATGCCATGTCAAAGGTTGTCATTGTGGACGCCGAGTTTCTGCCCCTGATGCAAGACGCGCTTGCGCTGGCAGACGTCAGTCCACTGATCATTCAGGTTGATGACCCAGAGTTTGATGGCGCGCGCCTGGCCTTTGATGGCGTCGATTATGAAAGCTATCTTGCAGAAGGTGATCCCGCTTTTGAATGGCTTATGCCTGAAGATGAATGGGACGCGATTTCAATCAATTATACATCTGGCACAACGGGTGATCCAAAGGGCGTGGTTTCCCATCATCGGGGCGCGTATCTATTGGCGCAGGGCAATGCGCTCACCACATCGATGCGAAAACATGCAGTCTATCTTTGGACCTTGCCGATGTTTCACTGCAACGGCTGGTGTTTCCCATGGACTCTTTCGGCGATTGTCGGGACGCATGTTTGTTTGCGGCAGGTGCGCGCCGAGCCGATCTGGACCGCCTTGGCAGACGAGAAAGTAACGCACCTGTGCGGCGCACCTATCGTTATGTCCCTGATGATTTCCGCACCCGCAGATCAACAGCGCACACTCGACCATACTGTGCAGTTCTTTACGGCCGCAGCGCCACCGCCCGAAAAGCTGTTGGCGGATATGAGAACAGCAGGCTTTGATGTGACCCACCTTTACGGGCTAACCGAAACCTATGGGCCAGCGGTTGTGAACGACTGGCACGAAAACTGGTCAGCCTTGCCAAGTGAGGAGCAAGCGCGCCTCAAATCTCGCCAAGGGGTCCGCTATTTGCCGCTGGAAGGACTTGATGTGCTTGACCCTGAAACGATGTGCCCCGTTCCGCGCGACGGCGAAAGTATGGGGGAAGTGATGTTTCGCGGCAATGTTGTGATGAAAGGCTATTTCCGCAACGCCGCAGCGACCAAAAAGGCTTTTGAGGGTGGCTGGTTCCACTCTGGTGATCTGGGAGTTGTGCATCCGGATGGCTATATCCAGCTCAAGGACCGTTCAAAGGACATCATTATTTCTGGCGGAGAGAATATTTCGTCTATCGAAGTGGAAGAGGTGCTCTACAGCTACCCTTCTGTTGAGATTGCCGCCGTGGTTGCGATGCCACACGAAAAATGGGGTGAAACGCCTTGTGCGTTTGTTGAGCTGGCATCAGGTCAGGAGATCGACCTAGACGCGCTGCGCAGCTGGTGTCGTGACAAGCTCGCGGCTTACAAAGTGCCTGCTAAGTTTGTCGTGACAACCATTCCTAGAACCTCGACAGGGAAAATTCAGAAATTTGCACTGCGTGAACAGGCAAAGGAATTTGCAAAATAGCCAAAACAGAAAGCAACGCGGCGCTGCTGCGGGCTTTCTCAGGGTGTGGGGCCCAGTGTGAATTCTGGCAGCATATCTAAGGCGTCTCGTAGCGCTTCGCCCCAGCCTTCGGACACCTTTTGAAAGTAGGCGTCGTCACTTGCCACGCGCCCAGTCCGTCCCGTTTTCAGGCTGTCTGCGTCGTAACAATGAAAGTCGAAGGGCGCACCGACGGTCAGATTGGCTTTGAGTGTTGAATCAAAGCTGACGAGCAAAAGCTTCATTGCTGCTTCAAAGCTCATGTCTGGTTCATAGGCGCGCACAAGGATCGGACGGCCATACTTTGTTTCACCAATCTGGAAGAAGGGCGTGTCCTCGGCCGCTTCGATGAAATTGCCTTCGGGGTAGATCAGAAAAAGCCGGTGGGGTCCGCCTTTGATCTGGCCCCCGAGGATCAAGGTTGCGTTGAAAGTGCTGTCGGCGCGCTGACCTGTATCGGCGTGTTGTTCGATCACTTCGCGCAGCACTTCTGCCACCATGCGGGCGGCTTGAAACATTGATGGAACGGCCAAGAGAGATGGCGCGCGTTCTTCCTGTGATTTGCTGCGCTCATCCAGCAAGCTCACGACGGCCTGCGTGGTGGCAAGATTGCCTGCCGACATCAGCGTAATTGAACGCTCGCCCGGTGCCTCCCAGATCGCCATTTTTCGAAATGTCGAAATATTGTCGAGCCCTGCGTTTGTCCGCGTGTCGGACATGAAGACTAGCCCCTGTTTGAGCATCATTCCCACACAGTAAGTCATTTGGGTATTCCTATTGCTGTACTACATCAATTGCGACTGACAGAGTTTCGGTGTTCCCGCCGATGCGGGTTCCCGAGACTGGGGCGGCATCGGCATAGTCGAGGCCTGATGCCACCCGTACATATCGTGTATCAGGTGAAATGCCGTTGGACACGTCGAAACCGACCCAGCCCAGACCGTCGATATGTGCCTCTGCCCAAGCGTGCATAGCATCCTGCACAATTCTATCATTCAGCATAAGATAACCCGAGACGTAGCGAGCCGGATAACCAAGCGCACGTGCACAACTCAGGAAGATATGTGTGTGATCCTGACACACGCCTTTTCCCGCAGCGAGCGCGTCTTCTGCGCTCCAATCGGCCTCTGAGGCACCGACTTCGTATGCGACAGTCTCCCGAATGACGCTGGACAAGGCATGCAACTGGTCCAGTGGCTCGGATTTCGGTGTTTTGCGTAGAATGCCTTGAACGCCTTGGCGTGGCTGGGTGCGAGGTGTGGAGTTTAAAAACAACCATAGCGGCGCTTTCCCTGTGTGACGCCCGACCACTCCGTGGCTGTCGCTCATCTCGACCTCACCTTCACTCACAACGATCAGTTCGCATGCCTCACGCTCGAAGCTTAGCAGTTCGACGGTGTTGTTGTGGTGATCTTCGTAGTGCAACTCGCTTTTCCCACCAGTTATCAGCGTCCGCCAAGACACAACGGATTGTTGGTGCGAAGATTTTGGCGTCTTGCGCAGCTGTTGTAGCCCATATTTCACGGGCGTTTCGAACTGGTAGCGTGTCTGATGACGAATGATTAATCGCATTGTCTACTCATAGAACCGATAGTCGGCTTCAATTTGCCCTGACAACTCTGCCAGAAGCGCCAGAATTTTCTGAATGTGTTCGTGAAGGCCGAATTCAAAGACTGCGTCGATGTCATGGCGCAGGTATGTGCCTTCAATATGTTGGACTTTGAGCTGCGCAGGGCCAAGCCGCCCATAGCCTCGGTTGAGGTAGCCGAGATTATCGCGCAGCTTGCTCACACAGAAGGCCAAGGATCGTGGCATCCGCTTGTCGAGTATCAGGAACTGAGCGATCTCGCGCGTCCCTCCGCTGGACCCATAGGCCATGCGGAACCCTCCGCGCGCCGAAACAGACCGCAAGATTGTTTCCCATTGGACATTGTCCAGTGATGTACCCACCGCGCTCGCGGATGGAAGTAGCACATAGTATTTTACATCCAAAATGCGTGCTGTGTTGTCGGCTCGTTCGATGAAGGTTCCGAGCCGCGCGAAATCGTAGATCTCGTTGCGCAGCATAGTGCCGTGAGTCATGCCTCTGACAACGGCCGAGCGCTGGCGCAAAACACCCAAAACGCTTGGCAAATCACGCTCGCCAACTTTGCGGGAGAGCAAGGAGCAGGCGCTCATATAGGCGGCATTTGTTGACTCCCAGACTTCATGCGTCAGAGCGGTGCGAACAAGGCGTGCATTCTGTCGCGCCCGTTCGATAGAGGACAAAACAGAAGAAGGGTTCGCTCTATCACGTAGGAGCCAGTCGATTGCGGCGTCCTTGGTTAGGGTGTCACGACTGGCTTCGAACTGCTCAAGACTGCCCGCCGTTTGCAGCACAGAGCGCCATTCATGGTCGCCGAGTTCAAGGCGCGTCAGTGCAATGCGCTGGCCAGTTTCAATCAGCCGTGCGGTATTCTCCGCGCGCTCTAGCGAGCGATACATCCAATAGAGGCCATTGGCGGTTTTGCCTAGCATCGCGTCAGTCCTCCACGATCCAAGTGTCTTTGGTTCCGCCGCCTTGGCTAGAGTTAACCACCAGCGAGCCCTTCTTGAGCGCCACGCGAGTTAGACCACCAGCAGTGACTTTGATCTCCCCAGGGCTCACCAAGACAAAGGGCCGCAAATCCACATGTCTTGGGCTCAATCCTTGCTTTGCAAAGATTGGCACTGTTGAGAGGCTAAGTGTGGGTTGGGCGATGTAATTGCCTGGCCGGGCCTTCAGCTTGCGTCTGAAAGCTGCGATCTCTTTTTTTGAGGCCGCTGGGCCTATGAGCATCCCGTAGCCGCCCGAGCCATGCACCTCTTTGACCACTAGATCTTCAAGGTTGTCCAGAACGTAGGCCAGCTGGTCTGGTTCGGCGCATCGCCATGTGGGTACATTGCGCAAGAGGGGTCTTTCGCCTGTGTAGAATTCGACAATCTCAGGCATGTAGCTGTAGATCGCCTTGTCATCTGCGATGCCTGTCCCAGGTGCATTGGCGAGCGTGATGCCGCCCGAGCGGTAAACATCCATAAGTCCTGGGACGCCGAGCTGACTGTCAGGATTGAAGTTCAAGGGATCGAGAAATTCGTCATCCACGCGCCTGTAGAGGACATCAATCGGTTTGTAGCCCCGTGTTGTGCGCATTGCGACGCGCCCGTCACGCACTTGGAGGTCATGCCCCTCAACCAGCTCAGCGCCCATTTGATCCGCGAGGAAAGCATGTTCAAAATATGCAGAGTTGTAGATCCCTGGAGTGAGAACGGCCACCACAGGGGGCGCATTTGTGCGTTCAGGCGCACAGGCTGACAGCGAATGCCGCAGATCTGTCGGATAGCTTTGAACGCTTTTCACGCGGTTTTGCGAAAATAGCTCAGGAAACATCTGCAGCATCGTCTCGCGGTTCTCGAGCATATAGCTGACACCGCTTGGCGTGCGGGCGTTGTCTTCAAGGACAAAGAACTCATCTGGCCCCGTGCGAACAAGATCGATCCCGACAATATGGGTATAGATGCCGCCAGGTGGTGTTACGCCGATCATTCGGGGCTCAAACGCGACGTTCTGGCTGATCATTTCGCGTGGAATGCGGCCCGCCTTTATGATCTCTTGTTTGTGGTAAATATCATGCAAAAAGGCGTTGATCGCTCGAACGCGTTGTTCGATCCCTTTGGTGACACGCGCCCATTCGCGTTCAGAAATAACCCGCGGGATAATGTCAAAAGGGATTAACCGTTCTTCGGCCTCAGAACGCCCATAGACGTTGAAAGTTATTCCCGTTAGCCGAAAAAGCTCTTCGGCTTCGCGCTGTTTTGAGCGCAAGCGCTTCGGATCTTCGCCATTGAACCAACTTTGGAACTTTTTATACGGCGGCCTAAGCTGCTCATCGTTGCCCCACATTTCGTCGAAGAACGACGCTTCCACCATGCCCAATCCTCCAAGCTCAAAAACTTTAAGCGCACCTGCTGATCGAGCGGCCAGAGATTAGTGTGTTCTGTCGTCGAAAACTCCCGTGACTGCATAATTTTTGGACAGCATGCCTGTTAAAGCTGCATTTTCCACCAAGTGTTGATTTTGAGATGGGTCGAAGTGTTCAGAAGCCAACCCCGAACGGCTGACAACTGACCTGATGGATACTGTTAGACGTTCGAGCCTTAAGCGTTGTGACGTCGCAGTGTGATCCAGGTCGGTTTTATCCGTCTGCCCCATACATCAGCTGTTGTGCCGCGCCTGCGATGAGGAGGTAAATCGAGGTGATCATGAGGCCCCAGAAAACAACTGGGATCGGGTCGAACCCTTCCCATGCTGCAAAGCCTGCGAAGACGGTCCAAGCCAGTGCCATGGGCAGGGTCAGGGCGCGCCAGCGGTCTGTCCGGACGGGGTGCACGAATTTTACCGGCACGAACATTGCCACTGTCAGCACAGCGACAAGGCCTAGGCAGGCCTGCCAAGGCGGCGAGAGCGCGAAGAGCACGAGGATCACCATATTCCAGCATCCGGGAAAGCCTGAGAAGGAATTGTCGGCGGTCTTCATGCGGGTGTCCGCAAAATACATCGCGGAACCGAAGGTGATTACGATGATTGCGGCCCAGCCCGACCAGCCATCCATTAGCCCTGACGCATAAAGCGCATAGGCGGGGATGAAGACATAAGTGAGGTAGTCGATGATCAGGTCGAGCAAAACGCCATCAAACTGTGGCGCGTAAGTCTTGACGTTGTAGTGACGAGCGAGGGGACCATCTATGCCATCAACTGCAAAGGCGACGATAAGCCAAACAAACATCATGGCCCAGTCGCGCTCGATGGCTTCCAACATGGCAAGCATGGCGAAGACGGCGCCTGTGGCTGTGAGGAGATGAACCGCGAGGGCTTTGGCTTGAAGTGTCATGTGCTGTTGCTCGCGGATTTGGGATGAGATTTTTCGTATACATCAAGCAAGTGACGGGCATCAACTGCTGTATAGGCTTGCGTTGTAGAGAGCGACGCGTGGCCCAGAAGCTCTTGGATTGCGCGCAGATCGCCGCCTGCCGCCAGAAGGTGTGTTGCGAAGCTGTGGCGCATGGCATGAGGTGTGGCTGAGGCGGGCAGGCCGAGCTGGAGGCGGGCTGCTTGCATGACCTTCTGGATCAGTCGTGGGCTGAGCGCACCACCGCGTACACCGCGAAAGAGTGGGCCTTCGTTTGAAGCGAAGGGGCAGGCCTTGAGATATTGGTCAACGGCTGTGCGGGCCGCGTCAATCACGGGGACAACGCGTTCTTTGCCACCTTTGCCTGTAATGCGTAGGACTTGAGGCAGGGGCGCATCCGCCATGGTCAGGCTGAGCGCTTCTGATATCCGCAAGCCGCAGCCGTAAAGCAGCGTCACGACAGCCACATCGCGCGCGCCAACCCAAGGCTCGCTTGACTGTAGTTGAAGTGCGCTGATCAGGTCGCGGGTCGCCTCGACAGGCAAGGGCCGGGGCAGTTTGGCCTGAAACTTGGGCGCGCGGGCATTGAGCACGGCGGTGGCTTCAAAACCTTCGCGTTCGCCGAGCCAGCGAAAGAAGCTTTTGACCGAAGAGAGCTTGCGCGCGATGGAGCGCGAGGTCAGCTCTTCGCGCCGCAAGGAAGCCATCCATGCGCGCATGTCAGTGATGGTCAGAGACGTCAGCGCGATAAGGCCCGTTTCACCGCCTTTGTGCTGTGCCACAAAGCCGAGAAAACCGTGCACATCATTGGCATAGGCTATGAGAGTGTTGTCTGACGCACCCTTCAGGGCACGGCGGGTGTTTAACCAAGTTTGGACCGCGTCGCGCAGGGCGGGCGAGACCGAGCTCATGACAACCAGCGGCGCATCGCTCTTTCAAACACACCTGCAAAAAACGAGAGCAAGTCAGTGCCTTGCTGTGGGGTAAACTGGTGTGGATCTTCGCCGCCCATAAGCAACATGCCAGGGAGGCGGCCTGCGCCAAAATCAAGTTTCAGGCAGGCTTCCGAGCGGATCCAGCTTGCCGCTTCACCATATACGGGCGGGCCTTCGTTGAGCTGGCGCAATGTGACTTGACGCTGTTCGCCGCCGTTGCGCCCAGTGCGCAGGTAGTCTTCGATAAAGCCGGGCTCAACCACTGTGAGGACGTCGCCAAGGCGCTTTACTGCGGGGTCCTTATCGTTCTGGACCGATTCAAGCACGAGCTTGACGCAATCAACCCGCAAGATTTCTGCGACGGGGCCGCCGAGGTCTTTGAGAAACACTTCAAACTCGACAGGATCAAGCATGCGAAGGATCGCGCGATGCACTTGATTTGTACCTGCGAGGTTTTCGTAGGCTGCGGCAATTACGCTACGGTGGGTGTCTTCCAAACGATCAAGGCGCGCTTCAAGGCGCTCCATGGCGATGCCACGCAGATCAACAATGTTGCCGCCCATCGTGCGCTCGTTTGCGGCGATGAGCGCGCGCATAACGTCCTGATCATCTAGGATAACATCAGGTTCTGTAATGATTTTTTCTCGCAGGACATCGTCCATGCGGGCCTTGCTGCTCATGAGTGCCTCTTTTATTTTGTCGCCTTATAGCACGGCTTACAGAATTTTTTGACCAGTTTTTTCCCAATCGGCCATAAAGTCGGCCAAGCCCTTGTCTGTGAGCGGGTGGCTCGCCATCGCCTTGATGACTTTGGGCGGTGCGGTCATTACATCAGAGCCGATGCGCGCGCATTCAAAAGCGTGATTGACTGTGCGGATTGAGGCGGCCAAAATTTGGGTGTCATAGCCGTAGTTGTCATAGATTGTGCGGATATCGGCGATAAGCTCAAGCCCATCCAGATTGATGTCATCAAGGCGGCCGATAAACGGGCTGATGAAGGTTGCGCCCGCTTTGGCAGCGAGAAGCGCTTGGTTGGCTGAGAAGCAAAGCGTCACATTGACCATGAAGCCATCGTTGCTGAGCACATTGCAGGCCTTGAGGCCGGCCCATGTGAGCGGCACTTTTACGGCGATATTGTCGGCGATTGCGGCGAGCTTGCGGCCTTCGGCGATCATGGCGTCGGCTTCAAGTGCGACCACTTCGGCGCTCACGGGGCCATCGACCAGCTCTGCAATCTCTTTGGTGACTTCAAGGATGTCACGGCCTGATTTCATGATCAGGGAGGGGTTGGTTGTGACGCCATCCACCATGCCGAGGTCGTTCAGCTCGGCGATTTCGTTGATCTCGGCGGTGTCTACAAAGAACTTCATGGATACGGGCCCTAATTGGAATTGTCGCTTGCGAGCTTAGCCCATAGAAAGGGGGTCTGAAACCCCAAAGCGGAGGGCCTGTGGGCCAGTCTGATTATTTTGACGAAGGCGCGCTGGTGGCGGTGCTCACCACGCAGCCCCTTGGCCGAGCGCTTGACTACAAAGCGCCCGAGGGCGGCGTGATGCGTGGCGCATTTGTCGAGGTTCCTCTGGGGCCGCGCAAAGTGATTGGTGTGGTCTGGGGCGCGGGGGCTGGCGGATTTGACTTAAAGAAAGCGCGCAGCATCGCGCGGGTGCTTGATGTGGCGCCAATGCGCGAGGAAATGCGCGCGTTTCTTGAGAAATGTGGGGCTTACACGCTGACGAGCCTGCCACAGATGTTGCGCCTTGCAACCCGGGCGCCGGGGCTGAGCAATCCGCCGTCGATGCAGAAAGTCTACCGCATGGGGCATAAGGCGCCTGATCGGATGACGGATGCGCGGGGGCGAGTGCTTGCGGTGTTGGAAGAGTTTGGCGCGCTTGGCTTTACGCTCGGCGAGCTGGCCGAGCAGGCAGGAGTGACATCTTCTGTGGTCAAAGGCTTGGTCAAGCAAGGCGCTGTGCATGAGGAAGATACCCCGCGTGATCTGCCGTTTGCGCGCCTTGACGCGAGCCGTCCCGGCAAAGAATTGACCGAGGCGCAGGGCGTGGCGGCTGATCGGCTTGTGCAGGGCCAGAAGGCAGGCGTCTTTGGGGCGACATTGCTTTGGGGTATTACGGGCTCTGGCAAGACAGAAGTTTACCTTGAGGCTGTGGCCGAGGCGTTGCGGCAAGGGCGGCAGGCTTTGGTTTTGTTGCCAGAAATTGCGCTTTCGGCAGATTTTATGCGCCGCGTTGAAGCGCGCTTTGGTGCAAAGGCAGCAGAGTGGCATTCTGGCGTGACAATGACCGAGCGCCGCCGCGTCTGGAAAATGGTTGGCGAGGGCGGCGCGCAGTTGGTAATTGGGGCGCGCTCAGCGTTATTTTTGCCGTTTCAGGACTTGGGGCTGATTGTTGTCGATGAAGAGCACGACAGCTCCTACAAACAAGAGGAAGGCGCGCTTTACAATGCGCGCGATATGGCTGTGTTGCGTGGCTCTTTGTGTGGCGCGCAAGTGGTGTTGGCCTCAGCCACGCCGAGCCTTGAAAGCTGGAGCAATGCACAATCGGGTAAATACGAGCTGATCGAGCTGACGTCACGCTACGGGGTCGCTGTGCTGCCAGAGTTGCGCACGATTGATATGCGGCAAGTGAAGCTGCCATCAAATCGCTGGATATCGCCTCAGCTTGAGAGCGCTGTCAAAGCACGGATGCTCAAGGGCGAGCAGTCGCTCCTGTTTCTCAACCGCCGTGGCTATGCGCCTGTTACGCTTTGCCGCAAATGTGGCGAGCAGATTGCCTGCACTGATTGCGACGCTCGGATGGTTGAACACCGCTTCCTAAAGCAGCTGATGTGCCATCAATGCGGCGCGACGCGGCCGATCCCCGAGGTTTGTCCGTCTTGTGAAGCTGAGGATACACTTGCGGTCGTCGGCCCCGGGGTCGAGCGGCTCGCGGAGGAGGCGGCAGAGCGCTTCCCTGAGGCGCGTGTTGCGGTCCTTAGCTCTGATCTCTTCGGATCGGCGCGTGCCCTCAAGGCGCAGATCATGGCGATTGCTGAAGGGGCTGCTGATGTCATCATCGGGACGCAGCTCGTGGCCAAAGGCCATAACTTCCCGCTGCTCACGCTTGTGGGGATCATTGATGCGGATCTGTCGCTGCAAGGCTCTGACATGCGTGCAGCTGAGCGCACCTTTCAGCAGATGCGTCAGGTTTCCGGGCGCGCTGGGCGGGCCGAGAAGGCGGGGGTGGCTATGCTTCAGACCTATCAGCCAGAGCACCCTGTCTTACGCGCAATCATGTCGGGCGAAGAGCGCCAGTTCTGGCGCGCGGAAGCCGATGAGCGCCGCCTCTCGGGGATGCCGCCTTTTGGGCGCCTTGCAGGGGTTGTCATCAGTGCGCCGAACGAGCGCGATGCTTTTGACCTTGGTGAGCACCTTGCACGCAATGCTGCGCCGCTGGCCAAAATCGGTGCACAGGTCTTTGGGCCTGCGCCTGCGCCCGTTGCGCGTGTGCGTGGTCGCCACCGTGTGCGCCTGCTTGTGAAGGCTCCAAAAGATGCGCCTTTACAAGCCGCGCTGCGTGCATGGCTCAAAGGTCTCAAGCTCCCCAACCAGCTTCGCCTCAGCGTCGATATTGATCCGCAAAGTTTTTACTAAAGGCTTTTTCTTTCCAAAAAAGCTCAGCTGGCGGCGCTTGCGCCTTTGAGGCCGCGCTGGTCTACAAGCGCATCTGTGACCATCGCTCCGATCCACATGCAGAAAAGCGCAAGCCATGCGGTCCCTGCAAAGATCGAGCCGCCTGTGACGCCTGCTCCGATGGCGCAGCCGCCGGCGAGCATCGCGCCAAAGCCCATCAAGACTGCACCCGTCATTGAGCGGCGCATGTTGCTTTCGTCGCTGAAGCCCTGAAACTTGAACTCGCGTGTTGCCAGAGCCGCCAGAAGCGAGCCGATGACCACACCCGGTACGAGGCCAACATCAAACTCAAGCACGGCATTGCGGTCCAGAAAGAACATCAGGGTATGGGCGGAGGGGCCAGAGAAGGTTGCGCTCTCGATTTGGACTGGGTCAAAGGCGGATTGCGCGAGCGTGTAGGTCAGCACCCAGCCGACAGCCACGGAGAAGCCAACACCTGAAGCAAAGATCAGGCGGGCTGCGCCGATACGTTCTTTGACTGAAAGGTAAAGCGCCAGAGCCGCAAACGCGAGGCCAATGAAAAATCCAGCTGAGGGTGGCAAGCTGAGGGCGGCCAAAAGGTCCATATTGCGTCCGCCTTCAGTGACCCAGAGCGCGGCGAGCCAGTCCCGCGCGGGCGAGAGCACGCCCGCGAGCGACATTTGCGCAACGACTGCAAAAACCAGCCCCGCGACGACGGAGCGCAAGTTGCCCGTGGCGGCAAGAACGAGCAAGCGTCCCGAACATCCACGCGCCAGCACCATTCCGACGCCAAAGAGCAGTCCGCCGATGATTGCGCCTGACCAGCTTCCTGGGACGGCCATCATGCGGGCTTCTTGGGTTTCCATCAGGCCAAGGAGCTGTGCGCCTTGGACCCAGACAAGGGCGGTCGAGAAGGTAAGAAACCAGACGGCGACCTTGTCTTTCATTAGGCCACGGGCAAACTCGACAGAGGCGGCCCGAAGGCAAAACCGCGAGCGCTGGGCGGCGATCCCGAAGATCAGACCTGTGATCAGCCCGAACAGAGCCGCTGTGGGGGCTTCGCCGATGCGTTCGATGAGTGGAATAATGTCCATAGCGTCTCGCCTTTTTGAGCCGGTTTCAGGGGGCGTTTAACATGTATGTCATATTCATGCTTTGACATGGATCAGATTTGAGCCTCTTGAGCGCCTGCATTTGCCCGCGTTTTTGGGGCCGTTTTTACTCTGTGCAAGCCGCGGGAAAAGGCGTAAGCGGAGCCATGGCCCGTATTGTAAAACTCGAAGACGCATCCGATCTGCCACTTTGGCGGCGTCCGATTGCGCTGCTTTTTCTCATGGCGTTTGCCATGCCTATTGCTTTTGCGACGTGGAGCGCTTTGCTCAACAACTTCGTGATTGAGGTGGGTGGGTTTGACGGCTCGGACAACGGCTGGCTGCACACCGTGCGCGAAATTCCAGGGTTTCTGGCTGTGGGTGTTATTGCCATCATCATATTTGTGCGCGAGCAGGTGCTTGGGCTGGTCTCTCTGGTCATGCTGGGCGCCGCCACGGCTGTGACTGCTTGGTTTCCATCGATGGCTGGGATTTTGACGGTCACAATGCTGTCGTCCATTGGCTTTCATTATTATGAAACGGTGAACCAGTCGCTTCAGCTCCAATGGCTGAGCAAGGAGCGCGCGCCCAAGGTGCTTGGATATTTGCTGGCCACCGGCTCTGGCGCGACGTTGATATGTTATATCTTTATCATGCTGCTCTGGGAGCCTTTGGGGCTGTCTTACAACATTGTTTATATGATTTCAGGCGGGATCACGGCAGGGTTGGCGGTGTTTTGCTTGCTGGCTTATCCGCAGTTTGAGGCGCCGCATCCTCAGGTCAAGAAGATGATCCTGCGCAAACGTTACTGGCTCTATTATGCACTGCAGTTCATGGCGGGTGCGCGTCGGCAGATCTTCATGGTCTTTGCGGGCTTTATGATGGTTGAGAAGTTCGGCTTTGCTGTCCATGAGGTCGTGTCGCTCTATTTGATCAACCTTGTGATCAATATGTTCGTTGCGCCGCTCTTAGGCCATGTGGTGCATCGCTTTGGCGAGCGCAATACGCTTTTGTTTGAATATACTGGGCTGTGCCTTGTGTTTTTGGCTTATGGCGGGATTTACATGTTCGGCTGGGGCGTTGTGCTGGCGGCGACACTTTATGTGATTGATCATATCTTCTTTGGACTCGCGCTGGCCTTGAAGACCTATTTTCAGAAAATCGCTGATCCGCGCGATATTGCTCCGACGGCAGCTGTCGCTTTTACCATCAACCACATTGCAGCGGTGGGCCTGCCTGCTTCGCTGGGCTATCTTTGGCTCGTCTCGCCCACGGCTGTGTTTATGTTGGCGGCGGCGATGGCGGCGGTCTCTTTTGGGTTGGCGATGATGATCCCGCGTCATCCCGAAGAGGGCAATGAAACCATCTTTTCCAAATTCACTGCGGCCGCGCCCGCAGAATAACGCTTGAGACAGGACCGAGACATGAGCACAAGCTATTCCGCCTTTACGACGATTGACAACAAGCCTGCCGCCGAGGCGCTGGGCGAAGCGCTGGAGCGGATGGAGCCAGAACCCACAGGGGTGGGCGTTTTTGAGATGGAAGACGGCTCCGGACTTTGGGAAGTTGCCGCCTATTTCATTGCGACGCCTGATGCGGCAGGGCTGGCTCTGCTTGAGGCGATGCATGGCGCACGTTTTGTTGTTTCCGAAATTCCCGAGACTGACTGGGTTGCCAAGGTGAAGCGTGATCTTGCGCCTGTGGTGGCGGGGCGCTTCTTTGTGCATGGCAGCCACGACGGCGATAAAGTCCCCGCCGGAGCGGAGCCCCTATTGATCGAGGCGGCGATGGCCTTTGGTACGGGACATCATGGCACGACGCTGGGCTGCTTGCAGGCGCTCGACCATTTGGCAGACGCGGGCTTTCAGCCGAAATCTGTGGCCGATATCGGCTGTGGTACCGCTGTGCTTGCAATGGGGGCTGCGCGTCTTTGGGATGTGCGCATCATTGCCAGCGATATTGACGAGGTGGCCGTTGATGTGGCGCTGGCCAATGCGAAGGCCAACGGGCTTGAGGGGCGTCTCGAATGTGTCGAGGCGGCGGGCTTTGGCCATCCTGTGCTTGCAGAGGCAGCACCTTATGATCTGATTTTTGCCAACATCCTCAAGGGGCCGCTTGTGGCCCTTGCCCCCGAGATTGCAGCGAACCTCACTCAAGGGGGCTACGCGATTCTGTCGGGGATCTTGAACGAGCAGGCCGAGGAAGTCATCGAGGTTTATGCACAGAATGGAACCAATCTGAGCCAGCGACAGGTGATTGGTGACTGGAGCACGCTTTTGCTGCAAAAACCCTGACAAGAAGACGCTCTTTTTCGCCTTATTTGAGGAAATTGCCCAATTTTTGCCACAATTCGGAGGCAAATTATAAAGGAACTTCGGTGGGGGCACTGGAGTCTGCCATGTCTGCCAAAGTGCAAAATTTTGATAAGCGTTTGACACGTATTGTCCGTAAGCACCGTTCTATGAGCAACGGCTACGGGTTCCGTGTGGACAAGAGCGGTTTGATTACGATCAAGCCAAAGCGTGCCAAGGGCACATCCCCGATTTTCATTCTGTTTATGGTTCTGTGTGTCGGCGTTTTGTTCAAAGCAGTGGCTTTGGCAAACTTCGGGCCTGCCAAATATGCTGACAGGCTCGCTCCGCTTCACGAGGGCACTGTTGTGGAACAAGCTGGCGCATGGCTGATGGAGCCAGGCGTGGTGACATATGCTGTCTCAGGCTTTGTCGGCGGATTTATTAACTAGTTTTCTGTTTCATTCTCTCCTCCAAAGAGAAAGCCGCGCTCCCTTAGGGATGCGCGGCTTTGATCTTTTGGATGGGGCGGCAGAGGAGCTTAGCGTTGTGCCTCTGCAAGCGCGTCGATGTCACCACGGCACAGGCCAATGTCTTCCAGCTCGCGGTCGCTGAGCTGTGAGAGGGCGTTGCGTGTTGAGCGTGCGTCATTCCATGCAACAAAAGACGCTGTCATGTGAGCGAAGATCTGGCCGATACGGCCGTGTGTGCCAGCAATTTGCTGCGCGCGTGTATAGTCGAGGGCGGCCATATCTATGTTCCTTCTCTAAAATTATGGTCATCGTTCTGATTGGCCGCATTTAGGTGCGGTTATGTCCCCGCACAAGGGGATATTTTGACATAAGTCCCATGCGTTTTGTGCATAGGTCAAAATGTGGTGAAACTCCTTAATTTTATAGCTTTGCTGACTGCTGGAAACGTCGCTTTTGGCGCCTGGAATGGCGGTTTTTGTCCAGAATTTGCTGCAATGCGGCAAAATTGCGGCAAAAGCGCTCAGATATGTTAAGACTTGGCAGATGTTCCCCTTTCGTGCTAGTGCTTCAAAAAAGCAACAGATTTGGCTGTGACAGCAAGCCAGCGAGACAAGTGAGCGGGGCGAGTGGCATGCGTATTTTGGGAATCGACCCCGGATTGAGGAATATGGGCTGGGGTGTGATTGAGAAGCACGGCTCGCGGCTGAGCTTTATCGGTTGTGGCGTTGTGAATTCCGCAGGTGACGATCTGGCCGAGCGGCTTTTGTCTTTGCATCACGGGCTGACCGAAGTTTTGCGCGCATATGCGCCCGAGACCGCCGCCGTGGAACAGACGTTTGTCAACAAGGACGCGGTGGCGACGTTGAAGCTTGGTCAGGCGCGTGGGATTGCGCTTTTGGTTCCTGCGCAATTCGGGCTCGGCGTGGCGGAATATGCGCCCAACAAAGTCAAAAAGACGGTTGTGGGTGTGGGTCATGCGAGCAAAGATCAGATCAAGCATATGGTGAAGATGCAGCTCCCAAGTGCTGATGTGAGCAAAGCCGATGCGGCGGATGCTCTGGCCATTGCCATTTGTCATGCGCATCATCACACATATGCCGCTATGACGCTGGCCAGAACAGGAAGTTGAGCGGATGATTGGGAAAGTCGCAGGGCGGATTGATTATATCGCTGAGGATCATGCGCTGATCGACGTTAAAGGGATCGGCTATTTGGTCTATTGCTCGGAGCGCACGCTGCGCAGCCTGCCGCGGGCAGGCGAGGCTGTGGCGCTTTATACGGATCTGCTCGTGCGTGAGGACAACTTGCAGCTTTTCGGCTTTACCTCGCTTGTGGAGAAAGAGTGGTATCGCCTGCTTTTGACGGTGCAGGGCGTGGGGGCAAAGGCGTCTCTGGCGATGCTGAGCGCGCTTGGCCCCGATGGGGTGAGCCGTGCTATTGCGCTGGGTGACTGGGGCGCTGTGAAAGCAGCTAAGGGCATTGGCCCGAAGACGGCGCAGCGTGTTGTGATGGAGCTAAAGGACAAAGCACCTGCCATAATGGCGCTCGGTGCTGGGCCTGCGCCTGATATGGGGCAGGATGACGATGTGCTTGAAGATATTGCCCCAGTGAGCGCGCCTGTTGCGCAGGTGGGCGGTGCCGCACAGTCGGAGGCGTTGTCGGCCTTGAGTAACCTTGGTTATGCGCCCTCTGAAGCGGCGAGCGCGATTGCGCAGGCGCAGGAAAATGGCGGCGGCGAGGACACAGCAGCGCTGATCCGTCAAGCGCTGCGGCTTTTGGCGCCGAAGGGGTAAAGGATGAGCGCGAGAGAACCTGTCTTGAACCCAGAAGCGCTCCCTGAAGATGTGGAGCGCGCGTTGCGCCCGCAGCATCTGAGCGAGTTTGTCGGACAAGCCGAGGCGCGAGCCAACCTCAAGGTCTTTATCGAGAGCGCCAAGATGCGCAAAGATGCGATGGACCACACTTTGTTTCATGGCCCTCCTGGACTTGGTAAGACAACGCTGGCTCAGATCATTGCGCGCGAGCTTGGCGTTGGTTTTCGTATGACGAGCGGGCCCGTACTCGCCAAAGCGGGCGATCTGGCAGCAATCCTCACGAACCTTGAGCGCAATGATGTGCTCTTTATTGACGAAATTCACCGTCTCAATCCTGTGGTGGAGGAAATCCTTTACCCCGCGCTTGAGGACTTTGAACTTGATCTTGTGATTGGCGAGGGTCCGGCAGCGCGCACTGTGCGGATCGAGCTTCAGCCCTTTACGCTTGTTGGCGCAACGACGCGGCTTGGCCTCCTGACCACGCCACTGCGCGACCGTTTTGGTATCCCGACGCGGCTCGAGTTTTATGCGGTGGCGGAGCTTGAGCGGATTGTCAGTGTCAACGCGCAGAAGCTTGGGGTGAAGGCGGATGCGGCAGGTGCACTCGAGATTGCAAAGCGTTCGCGTGGTACACCGAGGATCGCGGGGCGCTTGCTGCGCCGTGTCGTGGACTTTGCAATTGTCGAGGCGGATGGCGTTGTAAGCCAAGAGTTGGCAGACCGCGCGCTCTCAAGGCTCGGGGTGGATGCACTCGGGCTTGACGGAGCGGACCGCCGGTATCTCAATCTGATTGCCGAAAACTATGCTGGCGGACCTGTGGGCATTGAGACCATTGCCGCGGCTTTGTCGGAAAGTCGCGATGCGCTTGAGGAGGTGATTGAGCCCTACCTCTTGCAACAGGGGCTTATTCAGCGCACACCGCGCGGGCGGATGCTGGCGCAGAAGGGCTGGACCCACATGGGCCTGACCCCGCCAAAGACCCGCACTGACCTGTTTGAATAAAGACGAGCCTGAGACTATGAGCACGACCCCTGCCGATATTGAAGCCATGTTCACGGATGCGAAGGGTGCCTTTCGCTTTGCGCGTTGGGGGCGGCCGATTGCGCCGATTGTCTTTGGGGTCGATGATGCGACGTTGAATATCTTTAAGGGCGCTGTTGAAGCGCTTTCGGCTCTGACTCAGCACCCACTGGCGGAAACGGACTTTGAGCTTGGGGTTAATCTTATGTTCTTTATGTTCAAGAGCTGGGACGAGCTGAGCGATCTGCCTGATCTTGATCGGCTCGTGCCCGAACTCGACCAGCTTGTGCCGAAACTCAAGTCGCAAGGGGCGAGCCAATATCGGCTGTTCCGCTTTGATGATCAGGGCGCGATACAGGCTTGTTTTGTGTTTATATGCATGGATGGGCCTCTGGCCGACTGGCCCGCAGAAAGCCTTGCTTTGGTGCAGGCGTCGCAGGCGTTTTTGCTTTGGGGCGATCAGGCTTTTGCCGAGCGCTCGCCCTTGGCACGGCTGCCCAATGGGGCGGATATTTTGCGCCCCGATGTGGGCGATATTTTGCGCGCGGCCTATGCACCTGAGCTTCCGCATGTGGCCCATGACGCTAGCTTTTCTCTCAGGCTTTTTGCGCGGGTGAGTGGGGCGCAGGCTGGATAAGCGCGGCGAGCTGTGCTGAAGTGGGGCGAGACATCAGAAAGTGGCCTATATGATCTATTCCCTACCTGTGCGCGTTTACTATGAAGACACTGACATGGCGGGGATCGTGTATTACGCCAATTACCTGCGCTATATCGAGCGCGGGCGCTCTGAATGGGTGCGCGAAGTTGGACTTGACCAGAATGTGATGAAAGAGCGTGATGGTATCGTCTTTGCTGTGCGGCGTGTGGAGGCTGACTACCTCGGCTCTGGGCGACTGGACGATCAGCTTGTTGTTGAGACGCAGGTTAAGGCTGTCACGGGGGTCAGAATGGTTATGGAGCAATGGGTTAAGCGCGGAGAAGACATATTGTTTCATGCGCTCGTGACCGTTGTTTGTATGACGCTGGACGGGCACCCGACCCGTCTGCCAGCAAATATCCGCCAAATGGTGCACTGATCCTCGGCCAAGTCTTGCTTGGGATAGCTTTCTGACTTGAGATCGGCTATTTTGCTCTCAATAAGGCGAAAAGCCACCAAGAGAGAGCAGGCACTATGGAAACTGAAGCACTGGCTGCGGCGCAGCATATCGACTTTTCGATGTGGGCGCTGTTCATGCGCGCAACCTTTACCGTAAAACTCGTGATGATCATCTTGATACTGGCCTCATTCTGGTCGTGGTCGATTATCATCCAGAAATTTATCAACTACCGCAAAGCCCGTGAAGAGGCGGCCTCTTTTGACCGTGCATTTTGGTCGGGTGAGCCGCTGGATGCGCTCTATGAGCAGATCGGCGCTGAGCCAGATGGGCAGAGCCAGAAGATTTTTGCCGCTGGCATGACAGAGTGGCGGCGCTCTCATAAGGCTGATGGCGCAATGATTGCAGGGGCGCATTCGCGGATTGACCGCTCTATGGATGTGGCGATCGCTAAAGAAGCAGACAAGCTTCAAAGCGGGCTGCAAGTTTTGGCCACTGTGGGCTCGACGACGCCATTTATCGGCCTCTTCGGCACTGTGATCGGGATTATGAACGCCTTTATCGAGATTGCTGAGCAGCAAAACACCAACCTCGCCGTTGTCGCGCCGGGTATTGCTGAGGCGCTTTTGGCGACTGGCCTTGGTCTTTTGGCAGCGATCCCTGCTGTTATCTTTTACAATAAGCTGAGTGCTGACAGTGAAGGGCTTGTTGCTGGATATGAAGCCTTTGCTGATGAGTTCTCAACCATTCTTAGCCGTCAACTGGATAGCTGATATGGGCGCGGGCGTAGTACAAAAAGACACTGGAGGCGGCAGTCGCCGACGCCGTGCGCGCGGCCGTTCACGGCCGATGTCTGAAATTAACGTGACACCTTTTGTCGATATTATGCTGGTTTTGTTGATTATCTTTATGGTGGCTGCACCGATGCTAACCGTGGGTGTGCCCGTGGAGCTGCCGAAGACAGCAGCGAACAGTCTGCCTGTGGAGGCGGAGGAGCCTCTCACGGTGACGATTACGGCTGAGGGGCAAGTCATGATCCAGCAGACGGAAGTGCCGCGGAGCGAATTGGTTGGGCGGATGCGCGCAATTGCGGCGGAGCGCGAGGGCGACCGCGTGTTTTTGCGTGCGGATGGGGCCGTCTCTTATGCAGAAGTGGTTCAGGTCATGGGCGCGCTGAATGGAGCGGGCTTTAGCAACATTGGCCTTGTGACCGAGAGCGGCGGACCAGCGCTTGATGGCGTGGACGCAAGCGTCCCGAGCGACCAGTAGGGCGCTTTGAACCGCGGCCAGAGCATATCCCTCATCGGCCATCTTGGGCTGATTGGACTGCTTCTCTTTGGTGGGAAGTGGAACAGTGATCCGTTGCCGTTTGAGATCAGTGATGTTTCTGTTGTGAGCGAGGCAGAGTATCAGGCGGTTTTGGCTGCGGTGCGTGCGCCCGAAGCTGCCTCTGATATCGAAGTGCCAGAGCCACCAAGCGAAGATGAAACCTCCCAGCCGCAAGCAGCACCAGATACTCCGCCAGACACACAAGTGGCCCCTGATGTCGCCAGTCCCGAGACGGATGTTGCCCCAGAAGTGGACACAAGCGAACCCGCCGTGACCACACAAGTTGAAGATGTGCCGCCGCAGTTGGTGCAGCCCCAAGAAGATGTCGCGGTCTTGACCCCAGGGACGAGCCCGCGCCCAAAGCTGCGCCCGATTGAGCGGGTGGCACCTGAAGCAGTGAATGCGCCGGAGCAGACGGATGTTGCTCCTGCAGAGCAGGTTCAGCCTGAGACAGCACCTGATGCCATCGCTGAGGTGGTGGAGCCAGAGACAGAGGCGGCACAGCCTGAGGCTGCGACAACTGAGATCAACCCCGAAGCGCGTGATGATGTGACGCTTGCGCCCGCGCAATCGATGCGCCCCAAAGGCCGCCCGCAGCGGCAGGCTGAGGCTGCGACAGCACCTGCTGCCGAGGCCTCCAACGCGGTCAATGACGCGTTGGCCGAGGCTTTGAGCGGTGGGGCCGACACGGCCGAGGAGACAGCTGCGCCGGCAGGGGCGCCGCTTACGGGCGGCGAACGGGAGGGGCTGAAGCTGGCAATATCCCGCTGTTACAATGTGGGTGCATTGTCATCAGAAGCGCTTGCCGTGAATATCTATGTTAGCGTTGAGATGGCACGGGATGGAAAGCCTGTGATCCCGTCGATCAAGCTATTGCGCAGCGAAAACGGCTCTGACGCGGCTGCAAAGCAAGCTTATGATGCGGCGCGACGGGCGATTATTATTTGTGGCAGTGATGGATTTGATCTGCCGAGCGAGAAATACGACCAATGGAAAACGGTCGAGATAAAGTTTAACCCCGAGAGTATGAGGTAAGGGTATGATCTTGAGACTATTGAGCTTTGTGCTTTTGGCGGCGGTGAGTTCGGCATCTTTTGCACAGGCTGAGCCTTTGCGGATCGAAATCACCGATGCGGTGATTGAGCCTTTGCCTGTGGCTGTTCCTGAATTTGTGGCTGAAACGGCAGGCGCAGGGCCGATTGCCGCTGATATTGCTCGTGTTGTGGCCGAAGACTTAAAGGGCACAGGGCTATTTCGCGAGATTGATAAGGCTGCATTTATCAGCCAGATCAGCTCTTTTGCAGCACCTGTTCAATTTGCAGATTGGAAAGCAATCAACGCGCAGGCTTTGATTACTGGGGCTGTCACCGTTCAGGGCGAACAGATCATTGTGAAGTTCCGCGTTTATGATGTTTTTGCCGGTCAAGAGCTTGGCAAAGGTTTGCAACTGGCAGGGACGCGCGCAGGTTGGCGGCGGATGGCGCATAAGGTTGCCGATCAGGTCTATACGCGGATCACGGGCGAAGGCGGCTACTTTGACAGCCGTGTTGTTTACGTGAGCGAGACTGGGCCGAAGGACAACCGTAAGAAGCGCCTTGCGATTATGGATTATGACGGCGCGAACAACCAGTTTCTCACTGACAGCAGCGCGATTGTACTTGCACCGCGTTTCTCACCAACGGGCGACCGCGTTCTCTACACAAGTTATGAGACAGGTTTCCCCAAGATATATGTGCTTGATGTGGCCAGTGTGGGCCGGCGTGTGCTTGAAAGCCGCGATGGAACGATGAGCTTTGCGCCGCGTTTTGCACCAGACGGACGCAAGGTTGTGTTCTCGCTTGAAAGCGGAGGCAACACTGACATCTACCTCATGGATGTGGCCACAGGGGCGGAGCAGCGTTTGACCAATGCGCCGTCGATTGAAACAGCGCCGAGCTTTTCGCCTGATGGCAGCCAGATCGTTTTTGAGAGCGACCGTTCAGGCAGCCAACAGCTTTACGTGATGTCTGCCAATGGGGGAGAGCCACGGCGGATCAGCGCAGGACCAGGGCGATACGGCACGCCAGTCTGGTCACCACGGGGCGACCTTGTGGCTTTTACCAAGCAATCTAAAGGCCGGTTCCACATTGGGATCATGCGCACGGATGGTACGGGCGAGAAGCTTCTGACCGCTTCATTCCTAGAAGAGGGGCCGACATGGGCTCCGAACGGGCGTGTCATAATGTTTACCAGAGAAACACAGGGTACTGACGGGCAATCTAGCCTTTATTCTGTCGATATCTCGGGTCGTAATTTGCAGCGGGTGCGCACCGAGGGCGGCGCGTCTGATCCCTCATGGAGCCCATTGCAGCAGTAACACAAAGGTGTGAGCGGTGCGCCGCTTCACGCTGATCTTGAGAATTCACAGGCGGTGCTGTCTATGTTAGACAGTCCGTATTAAACACGAGGCTAAGAGCATGAAACTCAAACTGATTACACTTGTTATCCCCGCGGTTCTCGCCCTTTCGGCCTGTACCAACCCCAACCGTTTTGACAATGGTGCTGGCGGGGCGGGCACGTTTTCGTCTGTGACGCCGGGTTCTGCACAAGACCCGCAGTCACCACTTTATTTCCAAGAAACGATCGGCGACCGCGTCCTTTTTGATGTCGACCAATCCAGCCTGAATGACGAAGCGCGCCGCGTTCTGGACGGGCAGGCCTCATGGCTGACGACCAATGCTGATTATGCTGTTGTCATTGAAGGCCATGCTGATGAGCAGGGCACACGCGAGTACAACCTCGCGCTGGGCGCACGCCGAGCCAATGCTGTCAAAGAGTATCTTCTGGCCAAGGGCATGCCGTCTAGCCGCCTTAAGACAGTCAGCTATGGCAAGGAGCGCCCGCTTGAAATCTGTTCACAGGAAGCGTGTTATGCCAAAAATCGCCGCGCTGTGACTATTCTTTCAAGCGGCTTGAGCAGCTAAGAAGGATTTCTCTATGCGCCGTTTTTTCTTCGTTCTCTGTGCTATTTCTCTGAGTGTGGGCGTGGCCCATGCTCAGGATAGCGAAACGCTGGCGGATATTCGGCAGGAACTGACGGTGCTTAGTGTGGAGATGCAAAAGCTGACACGCGAGCTTTCGACAACCGGTACAATGGGAACGGCTACTGTGAGTGGGTCTGTGCTCGAGCGTGTAGATGCTATTGAGAACGAGCTGCGCCGCCTGACCGCGCGTACAGAAGAGCTCAGCTTGCGTGTCGAGGCGGTTGCGCAAGATGGGACACGGCGGGTTGCTGATCTTGAGTTCCGCCTTGTGGAGCTTGAGGGCGGCGACGTGAGCACGCTCGGCCAGACCAGCACTTTGGGTGGGGATCTGCCCGAAGGCCAAGTGGCTGTAGCATCTCCGATAGCTTCACCAAGCAGCGAGCCTACCGCGGAATTGGCTGTGGGAGAAGCAGCCGATTTTGCGGCGGCGCGAAAAGCGCTAGAGGCGGGAGAGTTTGCTGATGCGGCAGCGCGCCTCAAGTCATTTAATGAGACATACCCCGGCTCGCCCGTGGCGACCAAAGCGGCTTTGGCCTATGGCGCGGCTCTTGAAGGCCAAGGCGACATGACAGGCGCTTCGCGGGCTTATCTGGATGCGTTTCGCCGCGAGCCGACGGGCGAGGATGCGCCAGAAGCCCTTTATCGACTTGGCAACGGGTTGGGGCGTCTCGGTCAGACAGCTGAGGCCTGCAAGACGCTTGCGGAAGTCTCTGTGCGCTTTCCGGGCGGGGAGCCTGCCAGCAAGGCCGAGGCCGAACGCAGCAGACTTGGCTGTTCGTGACACTTATTGCGCGGTTTGAGACGGCTCTTGAAGGCGCGACGCGGCCCTTGGGGCTTGCGGTGTCTGGGGGTAGTGACTCCCTAGCGCTTTTACATTTGGCTGCAGAAGCGGGCGTTGGCCCGCTTTTTTGCGCGACTGTCAATCATGGCTTGAGGCCTGAGGCGGCGGCTGAATGTGCACTTGTGGCGGATGCCTGCTCGAAACTTGATGTTGTACATGAGATTTTGGACTGGCGCTGGAGCGGGGCAGGCAACCTTCAGGCCGAGGCTCGCGCAGGGCGCTATGGCGCCCTAACAGACTGGGCCAAACGGCGGGGTCTTGGCACTGTGCTTGTTGGCCATACGCAAGACGATGTGGCAGAGACGTTTTTGATGCGTATTGCGCGCGGTTCTGGCCTTAAAGGACTCGCGCAGATGCAGGGACAGTGGCAGGCAGAAGGGCTTGGTTGGGCGCGTCCGTTGCTTTCGATGTCGCGAGCCGAACTGCGAGACTATCTACGGGCTGCGGGGCAGAGCTGGGCCGAAGATGCTTCCAATGCTGATCCGTCTTATGACCGCGTGAAGATGCGGCAGGTGTTGGCAGACGTTGGGCTGCCAACGGCTCGGATCGCGGAGACAGCGGCACGGCTGGCGCAGGCCGATGCGGCGCTTGAGGCGATGACTGCCAATGCGGCGGAACAGGTGGCGAAGCTACAGGGGCGCAATATTGTGATTGATGGAGCCGCTCTTGCGGCGCTGCCTGAGGAAATCACGCAGCGCTTGATGAGCGCTTGGACGGCGTGGCAAGGGCGGAGCGTTTATCCGCCACGCCGAGGGGCTTTGGCCAGCGCTGTGGCGCACGCGCTTGCAGGCAAGCAAACGACATTAAATGGCTGCGTGCTTGTGGCGCATAAAGGCCGTGTGATCGTGGCGCGCGAAGCGGCGGCTGTGACTGGGCTTAAGTCAGTTGGTGACAGTTGGGACGAGCTAACGCTCTTAGGGCATGGGCCTAAAGATCTGGAAATCCGCGCTTTGGGAGCCGAAGGGCTTGCCGCCGTTAAGGACTGGCGGGCGCAAGGCTTGCCGCGCGAGGCGCTTTTGGCGACACCTTCCCTCTGGCAGGGCGCGCGGCTTTTCGCCGCCCCATCCTTGGCGTTTGGCGACGCATTTAAACTAAATTTTAAGGTTCCCCCGCCCTATTTAGGAAAATGACGGGGCGTTGCAGCACCTTTTGCTGATCTTAATCGGCTTCTGCCGTTGAAGATGTTGCGTTGATCTCTATTTTAGTCTGTAACACGACGAAACACATGCGCCACCTCATTTGGGAGAGCTTTTCTTGGGCAATACACGAAACATCGCTTTTTGGGTCATCCTCTTTGTTATGATCCTTATGCTGTTCAATCTCTTCAGCGGGTCCAACACGGCGCAGCCGAGCTCTGCTCGCTCCTATTCGGAGTTTGTGCAGGCGGTGCAGGACGGTGCTGTGCAAGAGGCGACGATTGACGGGGAGAACGTGCGCTTTGTTGGGTCGGACAATAAAGTCTACGCAACGGTCAAGCCCGAGGACGCCGCTGTGACTGACCTTTTGATCGAGAATAACGTTCCTCTGACGGCCAAGCCGCAGCAGACTTCTGGCTTCCAGTCATTTCTTCTGAGCTTGCTGCCCTTCCTGCTTTTGATCGGTGTGTGGATTTACTTCATGAACCGTATGCAAGGCGGTGGCAAAGGCGGCGCGATGGGTTTTGGGAAATCCAAGGCCAAAATGCTGACTGAAAAGTCTGGCCGTGTGACATTTGACGATGTGGCTGGTATTGACGAAGCCAAGGAAGAGCTTGAAGAGATTGTCGAGTTTTTGCGGAACCCGCAGAAGTTCTCGCGTTTGGGCGGCAAAATCCCTAAAGGTGCTTTGCTTGTTGGCCCTCCCGGCACGGGTAAGACGCTTTTGGCGCGCGCGATTGCAGGCGAAGCGGGCGTTCCGTTTTTTACCATTTCAGGCTCTGACTTTGTTGAGATGTTTGTCGGCGTCGGCGCGAGCCGCGTTCGAGACATGTTTGACCAAGCCAAAAAGAACGCTCCCTGTATTGTGTTTATTGATGAGATCGACGCCGTTGGCCGCCACCGTGGTGCTGGCTATGGCGGCGGCAACGATGAGCGCGAGCAGACGCTCAACCAGCTCCTTGTTGAGATGGACGGGTTTGAAGCCAATGAAGGTGTTATCATCTTGGCTGCGACAAACCGCAAAGATGTGCTTGATCCAGCGCTGCTGCGTCCTGGTCGTTTTGACCGCAACGTAACTGTGCCTAACCCAGACATTAAAGGTCGTGAGAAAATTCTTGGTGTCCATGCGCGCAAAAGCCCGCTTGGCCCAGATGTCGACCTGCGCATTATCGCGCGTGGGACGCCTGGCTTTTCGGGTGCGGACCTTGCCAATCTTGTGAACGAAGCTGCGCTCATGGCGGCCCGTGTCGGGCGCCGCTTTGTCGCTATGGCTGACTTTGAGCAGGCGAAAGACAAAATTATGATGGGTGCTGAGCGCCGCTCCATGGTTATGACGCCTGCGCAGAAGGAAATGACTGCCTATCATGAAGCGGGCCACGCCATTGTCGGTATGACGCTGCCAAAATGTGACCCAGTTTACAAAGCGACGATTATTCCACGCGGCCAAGCGCTCGGAATGGTGATGAGCTTGCCAGAAATGGACCAGCTGAATTACTTCAAGGATGAATTGACCCAGAAAATCGCCATGACCATGGCGGGCAAAGCTGCAGAGATCATTAAGTACGGTGAGGATGCAGTGAGCAACGGCCCGTCAGGCGACATTATGCAAGCCAGTGCTTTGGCGCGGGCGATGGTGATGCGCTGGGGCATGTCTGACAAGGTCGGCAATATCGACTACCAAGAAGCAGCCGAAGCTTTCCGCGGCGGTGGCGGCGCGGGCGGGTTCTCTATTTCAGCGCATACCAAAGAGCTGATCGAGGAAGAGGTTAAGCGCATCATCGACCAAGGCTATGAAGACGCACATAAGATCATCATGGACAATAAGGCCGGATGGGAAAGTCTTGCGGAAGGCCTGCTTGAGTATGAAACGCTGACTGGCGCGGAGATTGAGCGGGTGATGCGCGGCGAGCCGCCACATAAGGGCGACGACGAGGAGGATGAACCGACGGATAAAGGCTCTGTCACGGCGATCCCAAAGACCAAGCCTCGCGCCAAGGCCAAGCCCAAAGCCAGCGATGGCGACATGGAACCTGAGCCCACCGCATGAGTGCATCAGCGCAAAAACGAGACTGGAATCCCGAGGCCTATTCAAGGTTTCGGGATTTGCGTTTGCGCCCTGCGCTAGATTTGCTTCTGGCTGTTCGGTCTGTCGGCGGGGGAGATGTGATTGACCTCGGCTGCGGCAATGGAGCGATGGGCCCCCGATTGAAAGAGCGCTTTCTGGGCCATTCTGTTGTGGGCGTAGACGCGTCGCCTGCGATGCTCGCACAGGCCGAAGAGACAGGGACTTACGGACGACTGGATGAAGCGGATATAGCCAGCTGGAGCGCGCAAGGCGCAGGGCTGATTTACTCAAACGCTGCCCTTCATTGGCTGAAGGGACATGAAGAGTTGATGCCGCGCCTTGCGGGGATGCTGGGCAAGGGCGGGACACTTGCCGTTCAGATGCCCCATCAAAACAATGCGCCCTCGCATCGTGTCTGGGGCAGTTTGGCGGAAGAATTTTTCCCGCAACGGGTCGACTTTGAGGCGGGGCCTTCTGTGCTATTACCGAGCCAGTACCATGCGATGCTTTCCAAACTTGGGGACGTGTCGATCTGGGAAACGGAGTATTACCAGCGGCTTGGAGCGGACGAGGCAGGCCATCCTGTGCGCCGCTTTACTGAGAGCACCTATGCGCGCCCTATTCTGGAGGTGCTTGATGCGGAAGAGCAAGCGATGCTTGTGCAGCGGTATGAGCAGGTGATGGAGAAAGCCTACCCGCGCGCAGAGGACGGCACTGTTCTGTTTCCTTTCCGACGAATGTTTTTCACACTGACAGTATAAGGCAGCCTTTAGGGCGCTATCTGGAGGCTGATCGCTTCTGTGCCGATGATCTTGCCTTTGCGGGTGAGTGTGGCGAGGCCCTGATAGGCGCCAATTGGCCAGCTTTCAGTGCGCAGGCGCTTGCCAGCAGCGCGAAAGCTCAGGGCTTGGGTCTTTTCGAGCGTGGTGTCGTGCTCAAATGAGAACCCTTCAGGACCGCTGATGACAAGGCGTAGGCTGTCGCCACTCCGAGTTCCAAACATATAGGCCCAAAGGACAAGCGCACCCGCATCGCGCGAGAGCGAGGCCTTATGGGCTGTGCCAGCTTTGATGTTGTCAAATTCGGGAACTGTGCTCGCAAAGCCAAGGCCAATGAGCCCGCCTGCCACATAGGCGGGCGTCTCGGCCCAGAGGGTCTGATCTGCGGCGCCGCAGGTGGCTGTGTCCTCGGGATCAAACGGGTCAATCACCCTCTCGCCTTGGCGCACAGTAAAGTGCAAATGGGGAAACTCGCTGCGTCCCGATAAGCCGACCTGACCGAGTGGATCGCCTACTTTAACCGTCTGACCTTTGCTGACCGTGATCGAGCCGAGCTTCATATGACAATACTGGCTCACCCAACCATCGCCATGATCAATTACCAATCCGTTGCCACACTCGCGACCTGCAATCATCGCTTCGGTCGCTGAGCTGAGGCCGGTGTCTGGCATCTCGTCACGTGTCCCGCGTACCACGCCATCGGCTGCGGCTGTCACTGTTACGCCTGTCGCCATTTGTGCGCGGTTGAGCAGGGCGAAGTCTGTACCTTTGTGGCCGTCATAGCTGAGCGGTCCACAGGCGAAGTCTGACACGCGACCTTCGGCAGGGAGAGTGTCGACAAAGTTCTGGATGTAGCAAGTCTCACCCAAGCTGCAGTCTAAAGGGAGGGCAAAGAGGGGGGCCTCAGCCAACGCTGGGCTAGCAAAAAGGGCGGCAAGGCCCAGAAGAGAGCCTCGCCGCCACATGATCTATTCAGCCGTCAAAAGAGGTGGCTTTGTTCCCGAGAGGCGGGGCTTGTCGGGGCCTTCGATGCGCAAATCAAGCTTGCCGTCTTTTACGCCGACTTTGACCACGCCGCCTTTGGCCAGAGTGCCAAAGAGTAGTTCTTCAGCAAGTGGCTTCTTGATGTGCTCTTGAATGACGCGGGCAAGGGGGCGTGCACCCATCTTGTCATCATAGCCTTTATCGCCGAGCCATTCGGCAGCAGCATTGGTCAGTTCAAATGTCACATTGCGGTCCATGAGCTGGGCTTCCAGCTGAAGCACGAACTTCTCAACCACTTTGGAGATGACGGTCTTGCTGAGCGGTGCAAAGCTGATCACGGCGTCAAGACGGTTGCGGAACTCAGGTGTAAAGGTGCGCTCGATGGCGGCGGTGTCTTCTCCTGTGCGGCGGTCACGGCCAAAGCCAACAGCTTCCTTCGCTTGCTCCGACGCGCCTGCGTTTGATGTCATGATCAAGACAACATTGCGGAAGCTCACGGTGCGGCCGTTGTGGTCTGTTAGCTCGCCGTTGTCCATCACCTGCAAGAGGATGTTGTAGACATCGGGGTGGGCCTTTTCCATTTCGTCAAGCAGCAGCACACAGTGCGGGTGCTGATCGACACCGTCTGTGAGCAAGCCGCCCTGGTCAAAACCAACATAGCCGGGAGGGGCGCCGATAAGGCGGGAGACCGCATGTTTCTCCATATACTCGGACATATCAAAGCGCAGAAGCTCGACGCCCAGGACATCAGCGAGCTGTTTGGCCACTTCGGTTTTGCCGACACCTGTTGGCCCTGCGAAGAGATAGTTGCCGATGGGTTTCTCAGGCTCTCGCAAACCTGCTCGGGAAAGTTTGATCGCTGAGGAGAGCGCGTCGATCGCCTCATCTTGGCCGAAGACCACGCGTTTGAGAGACTTCTCGAGGTCTTTAAGCACAGCGCCGTCGTCTTTGGAGACGTTCTTCGGCGGAATGCGTGCAATTTTGGCGACCACGGCCTCAACTTCTTTTGTGCCGATTGTCTTGCGACGTTTGGCTGATTTGAGGAGGTGCTGGGCGGCGCCCGCTTCGTCGATCACGTCAATTGCGCTGTCAGGGAGCTTGCGGTCGTTGATGTAGCGTGCAGCAAGTTCCACAGAGGTTTTGATCGCGTCGTTGGTGTATTTGACGCCATGGTGCTCCTCGAAATAGGGCTTGATGCCACGTAGAATTTTGATGGCGTCTTCCACGGAGGGTTCGTTTACGTCGATCTTTTGGAAGCGGCGTGAGAGGGCGCGATCTTTCTCAAAATGTTGGCGGAACTCTTTATAAGTTGTGGAGCCCATGGTGCGCAGCTTGCCGCCTGCGAGGGCGGGCTTGAGCAGGTTGGAGGCGTCCATTGCACCGCCTGAAGTTGCACCTGCGCCGATGACTGTGTGAATTTCGTCGATGAAGAGCACAGCGTCGTCATGGTCCTCGAGCTCTTTTACAACGGCTTTCAGACGCTCCTCAAAATCACCTCGGTACCGAGTGCCTGCGAGGAGCGCGCCCATGTCGAGCGAGTAGATTGTGGTCTTTGACAAAATCTCGGGCGTTTCGCCATTGACGATCTGGTTGGCGAGGCCTTCGGCGATCGCCGTTTTGCCAACGCCGGGATCGCCGACAAGAAGCGGGTTGTTCTTGCGGCGGCGGCAAAGCACCTGAATGCAGCGCTCGACTTCGCTGTCGCGGCCGATGAGCGGATCAATCTCGCCTTTGCGCGCCTTTGCGTTGAGGTCGACGCAGTATTTGCTGAGCGCGCTTTCGTCTTCTGGTTTGGCATCAGGCGAAGCGTCTTGGCGCTCCTCTTCTTCTGCACCAGTGAGTGGACGAGCTTCTCCAAACGCAGGGTCTTTGGCAACTCCGTGGGCGATAAAGTTGACCGCGTCATAGCGTGTCATGTCTTGTTCTTGCAGGAAGTAGGCGGCATTGCTTTCGCGTTCCGCAAAAATCGCGACGAGGACGTTTGCGCCTGTCACTTCATTGCGGCCTGAGCTTTGGACATGAATGGCCGCGCGCTGGATCACACGCTGGAAGGCGGCTGTCGGAACGGCCTCGGATCCTTCGATGTCGGTAATCAGGTTGGCGAGATCTTCCTCGACAAATTCGACAAGACTCTGACGCAGCTCGTCGGTGTTCACTGAGCAGGCTTGAAGGACGCGGTAGGCGTCCGGCTCATCGAGAAGGGCGAGGAGCAGATGCTCTAGTGTGGCGAACTCATGACGTTTGCTGTTGGCTGTGGCCAAAGCTGCGTGGATTGCTTGCTCGAGTGTGTTCGAAAATGATGGCACTGCTCTCGTGCTCCTTTTGAGTTGGTTCACCGACGTGTCTGGGCCCTTGATGAGAACCTTCGCGCTCTTAAGTTAAAGTTTGGTCGATATGACGCTGGCTTCAAGGCTTTTCTGGAAAAAAGGCACTATATTTCGTGTCACGAAGCGGTGATCGGCCTAAAATACGTCTTTTTGGGCCCGCAAGGCAGCGAATGACTTAGCGTCAGTCGCGAGCATGAAGGGATTGGTCGCTTTTTCCAACGCGAGTGTTGATGGCACAGTAAACTGGTCAGCACGGCGAAGCCGGTCTGTTTCGGCGCTGCGGCTGGCGATGGCGGGAACGTCTGGCATGACCGATGCTGCGAAGCGGGCGTTTGAGGATGTGTATTCGTGGCCTGAACAGACAAGAGTGTCGTCGGGTAGGGCCGCAAGCTTGGCGAGGCTATGATACATCTGGTCTGGCGTGCCTTCAAAAAGGCGGCCGCAACCAAAGGCCATTAGGCTATCGCCTGTAAAGACAAAGCCCGAGGCGGGAAAGTAAAATGCGATGTGGCCGATTGTGTGGCCTGAGACATCGAGGATATCAACCTCTTCGCCCAGAACGGTGATGCGCCCTCCTTCGGAGACCTCTTCCGTGAGAGGCGGCAGGCGGTGGGCATCGGCTTTGGCACCAATGACGCGGGGAGCAAGCGCTGTATTCAGACCGTCAAGCCCTTCAACGTGGTCCCAGTGATGATGGGTGAGCAAAATGGTTGTTAATGTAAGGTCCCGTGCTGCGAGCGCTGCATTGATCGGCGCGGCTTCGGGCGCATCAACGAGGGCGGCTTCGCCTGCCGCATTTACCAAAAGAAAGGCGTAGTTGTCAGACAGGCAGGGGATGGTGAGCAGCTCAAGGGGCATAGCATTTCCACGGATCATTGTTATGTTGACCTCAGAGTGACGGATACAGGCGGCGGCGTCCATGCATCTTGACGTGAAAGATCTGAGAAATTTCTACTACCGCAGCACCTTGGGCCGAGCGGCGCAAAAGGTGATCCGAGACCAGATGCTCACGCTCTGGCCAGAGGCCAAGGGGCAAACGGTTGTAGGTTTTGGTTTTGCTGCGCCCTTGTTGCGGCCGTATCTTGGGCAAGCGCGGCGAGTGAGTTGCCTTATGCCAGGACCACAGGGCGTAATGCCTTGGCCTGCGGGGCAGCCCAATGTGAGTGTTCTGTGCGAGGAGACCCATTGGCCGATCGAGACGGGGCATGTGGACAGGCTGGTTGTGATGCACGGGCTTGAGACCAGTGAGTGGCCCACACATGTTCTGGAAGAATGCTATCGGGTGCTTGGCCCCGGAGGGCGTGCGCTTTTTATCGTCCCCAACCGCGCTGGGCTTTGGAGCCGCAATGACCGCACGCCTTTTGGCTATGGCCGGCCCTTCACGATGGGCCAGCTCGATCAGCAGTTGAAGCTTTGGGGCTTTAAGACCGAGCATAGCCAGACTGCTCTTTACCAGCCGCCGAGTGAGAAACGCTTCTGGCGCAAGACGGCTGGCTTTTGGGAGAAACTTGGACACGGGTTGCCACTGATTGCAGGGGGAGGTGTGCTTATGGTTGAGGTGACAAAGCAGATTCCTGCGCCGACACGACCCGGGCTGAGCCAAAGGGTGCGCAAGCCCTCGTTTGTGCTTCAACCGATGCCTGAAGGGCTGCCTGCTTGAAGGTCGTTTCGAGGGATTCTGTTGTGATAGCGTTAACTTTCGTGGCCTGAATCATTAAAAACCCGACCGAATTGGTGATATTTGCATGCGCAAACGGTCGCAGTTTTGCTAAGGTTCTGAATTAATTGTATTTTATGGTATACTGAAAAATGCGCTAGCAGGTTGCCGCAAATGGAATGCTCTGCTACACCCGCCTCGATTTAGCAGCTTTGGGAAATCTCAGGGTAAAAACGCCCCCAAGTGAGCTATGTGCAAATTCGAGCGCATTGCGGATCACGGGGCCAAAAAATCGAAAGGGTTGACGTGTCCGAACCAGCTTCGATCTCTTCCGGCATTGCTGCACGCTATGCCACGGCCGTATTTGACCTGGCCAAGGAAACGAAAAAGCTCACAGCCGTTGAGGGTGACCTTAACAGCTTGGAAGGGGCGCTGACTGACAGCGCCGATTTTAACAATCTCATTATGAGTCCGGTTTATAGCCGTGACGAGCAGGGCGCTGCTGTTGCTGCGCTCGCTAAAAAAATGAAGCTTTCCCCAATGATGACAAATACGCTCAGCCTGATGGCTGCTAAGCGTCGTTTGTTTGTCTTGCCTCAGCTCGTACGCGCTCTGCGCGCTGCGATTGCGCAAGACAAGGGTGAAGTTTCGGCTGATGTGGTCAGTGCCAAGGCTCTGACGAAAGGCCAAGCAGACAAGCTTGCTAAGACGCTGAAAGAGCGCTTTGGGAAGACTGTAACTATCAATGCGACCGTTGATGAAACCCTCATCGGCGGTCTTGTCGTCAAGGTGGGCTCGAAAATGATCGATACGTCGATCCGCTCGAAGCTCAGCTCCCTCCAGAATGCAATGAAAGAGGTCGGATAAATGGGTATCCAAGCAGCAGAAATTTCTGCGATCCTGAAGGACCAGATCAAGAACTTTGGCAAAGAAGCCGAAGTTGCTGAAGTCGGTCAAGTTCTCAGCGTTGGCGATGGTATCGCCCGTGTTTATGGTCTGGACAACATCCAAGCCGGTGAGATGGTTGAATTCCCTGGTGGGATTATGGGCATGGCCCTCAACCTCGAAACCGATAACGTTGGTGTTGTTATTTTCGGTTCTGACCGTGACATCAAAGAAGGTGACACAGTCAAGCGCACGAAAGCGATCGTGGACGTTCCAGCCGGCCCCGAGCTTCTCGGTCGCGTGGTTGACGGCCTCGGCAACCCGATTGACGGCAAAGGCCCGATCAAAACTAAGCTGCGCGCGATTGCGGACAGCAAGGCACCTGGCATTATTCCACGTCAGTCTGTTCACGAGCCAATGGCGACAGGCCTCAAGTCTGTTGACGCGATGATCCCGATTGGCCGTGGCCAGCGCGAGCTCATCATTGGTGACCGTCAGACAGGTAAAACGGCTGTGGCGCTTGATGCGATCCTCAACCAGAAGTCTTACAACGAAGCAGCCGGCGACGACGACAGCAAGAAGCTGTACTGCGTCTATGTTGCGGTTGGCCAGAAGCGCTCGACTGTTGCGCAGCTGGTGAAACGGCTCGAAGAAAGCGGCGCGCTTGAGTATTCAATCGTTGTTGCTGCGACAGCGTCTGACCCTGCACCTTTGCAGTTCCTTGCGCCTTATGCTGCAACGGCAATGGCAGAATATTTCCGCGACAACGGCAAGCACGCTTTGATCATCTATGATGACCTTTCAAAGCAAGCTGTGTCTTATCGCCAGATGTCACTTCTTCTCCGTCGCCCACCAGGCCGCGAAGCTTATCCTGGTGACGTTTTCTATCTTCACTCACGTCTGCTTGAGCGCTCTTCAAAGCTCAACGCCGACCACGGCTCAGGCTCTTTGACAGCTCTGCCGATCATTGAAACTCAAGGTGGCGACGTTTCGGCGTTTATTCCAACCAACGTGATCTCGATCACCGACGGTCAGATCTTCCTTGAAACAGAACTGTTCTACCAAGGCATCCGCCCTGCTGTGAACACAGGTCTGTCAGTTTCTCGTGTTGGATCATCAGCGCAAACATCTGCGATGTCTTCTGTTGCTGGCCCTGTTAAGCTTTCTCTCGCGCAATACCGTGAGATGGCGGCCTTCGCCCAGTTCGGCTCAGACCTTGATGCGGCGACGCAACAGCTTCTGAACCGTGGTGCACGCCTCACAGAGCTTATGAAGCAGCCACAGTACTCACCGCTGTCGAACGCCGAGATCGTATGTGTTATCTTTGCAGGCACAAACGGCTACCTCGACAAAATCGCTGTGAAAGATGTTGCTCGCTACGAAGCAGGCCTACTCAAGCATCTGCACTCAAAGCACGCTGACATCATCGAGTGGATCACAAAAGACGATCCCAAGATCAAAGGCGAAGCCGCAGACCGTTTGAAAGCAGCGCTAGACACATTCGCCGCTGACTTCGCATAAGGGGGAGATAGGGCAATGCCAAATCTCAAGGACCTTAAAAATCGGATCGCGTCGGTCAAATCGACCCGCAAGATCACGAAGGCCATGCAAATGGTGGCCGCCGCAAAACTGCGGCGGGCACAGGAAGCTGCCGAAGCCTCACGGCCTTACACAGAACGCTTCAACGCTGTTCTGGGTGGGCTTGCGGCCTCTGTAGGGTCATCTGAGGGCGCACCAATCTTGCTGCGTGGCTCGGGCGACAACAAAGTGCACATGCTCGTCGTTATGACGTCCGAGCGTGGGCTTTGCGGCGGCTTCAACACCAACATCGTTAAGCTGGCAAAACAACACGCTCAGACGCTTCTGGCCGAAGGCAAAACCGTGAAAATCCTGACCGTGGGCAAAAAAGGCCGCGAGCAGATGAAGCGGGATTACCAAGCTCACATGGTTGCCCATGTGGATCTGAGCGAAGTGAAGAAAATTGGCTACGACAATGCCAAGGATGTTGCGACAGACCTTCTCAGCCGTTTTGACGCGGCAGAGTTTGATGTGGCGACAATCTTCTACAGCCAGTTCCAATCGGTGATCAGCCAGATCCCGACCGCACTGCAGGTTATTCCTGCCAGCTATGACGCCCCTGAGGGTGACGCGGCTGGCGCGAGTGCCGACTATGACTATGAGCCTGATCAGGACCAAATCCTGGCAGACCTCTTGCCACGCGGTGTAGCGACGCAAATTTTTGCGGCGCTGCTGGAGAACGGCGCAAGTGAACAAGGTGCGCGTATGTCTGCTATGGACAACGCAACCCGTAACGCTGGCGACATGATCGAAGATCTGACAATTGAGTATAACCGCTCACGTCAGGCTGTGATTACGAACGAGCTTATCGAGATTATCTCGGGCGCTGAGGCGCTCTAAGAAACCGGAGACGAAAAATGGCTAATGCAAAAGGCAAAATCACCCAGGTGATCGGCGCCGTTGTGGACGTGCAGTTTGAAGATACACTGCCCAAGATTCTCGACGCGCTTGAAACAGACAACAACGGCAAGCGCCTTGTTCTTGAGGTTGCTCAGCACCTCGGCGAGAACACAGTTCGCACAATTGCTATGGACGCAACAGAAGGCCTCGTGCGCGGCCAAGCAGTGACAGACCTCGGCGAGCCGATTTCTGTTCCTGTTGGTAAGGGCACATTGGGCCGGATCCTGAACGTGACAGGCGAGCCTGTTGACGAAAAGGGCCCAGTTGATGCGACCGAAACACGCTCAATCCATGGCGATGCGCCTGCGTTTGAAGAGCAGTCAACAGCGACTGAAATTCTGACAACAGGTATCAAGGTTATCGACCTTCTCGCGCCTTACACGAAGGGCGGCAAGATCGGCCTCTTCGGTGGTGCGGGTGTTGGTAAAACAGTTTTGATCATGGAACTGATCAACAATATCGCGAAAGTGCACTCAGGTGTATCTGTGTTCGCGGGCGTTGGTGAGCGGACACGTGAAGGTAACGACCTTTACCACGAGATGATCGAATCTGGCGTTATCGTTCCTGACAACCTCACAGAGTCAAAAATTGCTCTGGTTTACGGCCAGATGAACGAGCCTCCCGGTGCGCGTATGCGTGTTGCTCTGACGGGCCTTTCGCTCGCCGAGCAGTTCCGCGACGACTCTGGCTCAGACGTTCTGTTCTTTGTCGACAACATCTTCCGCTTCACACAAGCGGGCTCGGAAGTTTCGGCTCTCTTGGGTCGTATTCCTTCAGCGGTTGGCTACCAGCCAACACTGGCGACAGACATGGGCCAGATGCAAGAGCGCATTTCATCCACTAAAAATGGTTCGATTACATCGGTTCAGGCCGTATACGTTCCTGCGGATGACTTGACCGACCCTGCACCTGCGACATCCTTTGCTCACCTTGACGCGACAACGGTTCTTGACCGTGCGATCTCGGAAAAAGGCATCTACCCAGCGGTTGACCCACTTGGTTCAACATCACGCCTGCTCGATCCACAGATCATTGGTGAAGAGCACTATGGTGTGGCTATGGCTGTTCAGCAGATCCTTCAGCGCTACAAATCCCTGCAAGACATCATCGCGATTCTCGGCATGGACGAATTGAGCGAAGAAGACAAAATGACTGTTGCTCGCGCCCGTAAGATCGAGCGTTTCCTCAGCCAGCCATTCGACGTTGCCAAAGTCTTCACAGGCTCTGACGGTGTTCAGGTTCAGCTCGAAGAGACAATCGCATCGTTTAAAGCTGTTGTGGCTGGTGAATACGATCACCTTCCAGAAGGCGCCTTCTACATGGTTGGCGGCATCTCTGACGTGATCGCAAAAGCCGAGAAAATGGCAGCTGACGCTGCTTAAAGGAGGCATCAATGGCCGAGACAATGCAATTTGATCTGGTAAGCCCTGAGCGCAATCTTGCTTCTATGCAGGTTGCCTCGGTCCAGATCCCCGGTGCAGACGGGCAAATGACGGCAATGCCGAACCACGCGCCTGTGATCACCACGCTGCGTCCAGGTGTTCTGGCCGTGAGTGGCCCTGAAGGCGATGTGTCCTTCGCGGTCACAGGCGGCTTTGCCGAGATCAACCCAGAGGGGCTTTCTGTGCTCGCAGAGAAAGCTATTCCTTTGGCGGACGCCTCGGCGGCTGATCTGGAACCAATCGTTGCGGCTGCGAAAGCAGCAGCGGCCTCAGCGGCTCCTGAAAACCGCGACATGGCTGAGCTTCTGCTCGCAGACCTTGAAGAGCTTATGCAAAACATGGTCTGATATTGTGCAGTGCACGCAAAAAGTGATATGCCTCAGCCTGTAAAGGTTGGGGCATTTTTTTTGCCTGTGGGTTTTCAGTGCCAGATTTGATGTATCAGGAGCAGGCAGGCAGACGATGAAGAAACTGGGCGGCGCAATCGGAATTGCGCAGGGAAATGACGTAATTTTTGAGCATTTTCAGGACGGTGGCGAAATGTGGACGGGTAAGGGCAATCGCGAGATTGTAAAACCTGTGATATTTCGCGAAGCCTTTAGCGCTCCACCTAACGTACATTGTTCTCTAACGCTTTGGGACGTGGACAGCGACACCAACGTGCGCGCCGACATTGAAGCTGAAAACATCACCGATACAGGATTTGACCTTGTGTTTCGCACATGGGGCGACACAAAGATTGCGCGTATTCGGGCGGGATGGATGGCCATCGGGCCTGTCTCAAACGACGACGACTGGGAGCTCTACTGAGCCAAGCAGGGCAGGCGGGCCAGAGCCCGCCAGCGCGCTAAGTTAGAACATGCCTTCGTAGATCGGCTCAAGCATATCGGTATCAAAAAGAGAACTCACAGAGGTTCCGTTCCAGATATTGAGGATCGCTTGGGCAAACATTGGCGCTGTGGGCACAACGCGGATGTTTGGGGTCTTCTTGACAGCTTCTGTCGCGGCGATGGTATCGGTGATCACCAGTGATTTCATGACAGAATTGGTGATCCGCTCGCAGGCGGGGCCTGAGAGCACACCATGTGTGATATAAGCGTGGACTTCTGAGGCACCGTTTTCCATGAGGACTTCGGCGGCTTTGCAGAGCGTACCAGCTGTATCAACCATATCGTCGACGATAAAACATTTCTTGCCAGTTACATCACCGATTACCGTCATCTCGGCCACTTCGCCGGCTTTTTCGCGGCGTTTGTCGACGATTGAGAGAGGGGCGTTGATCCGCTTGGCCAGCTCACGCGCGCGTGCGACGCCGCCAACATCGGGTGAGACAACCATTATGTCGTCCAGATTGTCTTTGAACTGATGCTTGATATCAAGGGCGAAAATCGGTGAGGCGTAGAGGTTGTCTACGGGGATATCAAAGAAGCCCTGAATTTGAGCGGCGTGCAGGTCCATAGTCAGGACACGTTCAATGCCAGTTCCAACGAGCATGTTTGCCACGAGCTTGGCTGAAATCGGGGTGCGCGCTTTAGAACGACGGTCTTGGCGAGCATAGCCGAAATAGGGGATCACGGCTGTGATGCGTTGTGCTGAAGAGCGGCGCAGAGCGTCGGCCATGATCAACAATTCCATAAGATTGTCGTTGGCGGGATTTGAGGTGCTCTGGATAATGAACATGTCTTCGCCGCGCACGTTGTCATAGACTTCGACGAAAATTTCTCCGTCGTTGAACCGCTCTACGCGTGCTTCGACCAGCCCTTGGCTCACGCCACGATGCAGCGACATGCGCCGTGCAATGGCAGAGGACAAAGGCATGTTTGAATTGCCTGTGATGAGTTTTGGTTCTTTGGTGAGTGACATGTGGCGCGGCCTCTGGGCTTTGGGAATTCATGACAGAATCGTGACGTTGACACCGCTTAACATCTAACTCATGTCTGGCAAAGGTTGCACTTGGCCGCAAGGCTGCAAGCGCACATAAAAACGGAAGGCAACACGATGGCAACTATGAACTACTATTTTACCACGCTGAGCCCTTGGGCCTATCTCTCTGGCCTGCGTGCTGAAGAGATTGCTGCGAAGCATGGTCTGACTGTTGTATATAAACCGCTTGATATTATGGCACTTTTTTCTCGTACAGGCGGCACAGCACCAGCTGATAGACATCCAGCACGGATGGATTATCGCAATCAGGAGCTGCGCCGTCAGGTCAAAAAAGCGGGTCTTCCGATGACTTTCCCTAAGCCCGCGTTCTGGCCGACGAACCCAGCCCCCTCAAGCTATGCGATCATTGCAGCGCAAGAAGCAGGTGGTGGTGATCTTGGGAAACTGACCCATTCAATTCTGCGCGCCTGCTGGGCCGAAGAGAAAGACATCGGTGATGAAAGCGTCGTCCAAGACTGCCTTGAAGCGGCAGGGTTTGAGCGCGGTTTGACAACAAGCGGCATGCTCCTTGGCGCAGAAACTTATGCGCGCAACTTGGAAGAGGCTGTTGAAAAGGGCGTCTTTGGCGCGCCGTTTTATGTGCTGGACGACGGTGAGAAGTTCTGGGGTCAAGACCGCCTCGCCGATATGGACGCCTACCTCGCAGGCGATCTGTGAGCTTGGAAACGCGCGCGGGGTATCCTGTCTTCGCGCGCGACTTAGGCCATGGCGCGCGCGCAGGTCTGATGTTGCATTGTTCGTTGGCACATGGCGGCGCATGGCGGGGGCTTGCAAAGGCTTTTGAGACAGAGTTCACCTTTGCTGCGCCTGACTTTCTGAGCCATGGGCGCAGTGCTTTCTGGGATGGGCACGGGAGCTATCACGACGCCTGCACCGAGGTGGCGAAGAGCTTTCTCGGCGATGGGCCTGTTGATCTAATCGGGCATTCCTTTGGGGCGACGGTTGCCTTGCGGCTGGCTCTCGAGGCTCCTGCGCTTGTTCGCAGTCTTGTGTTGATTGAGCCTGTCTTTTTTGCGGTCGCATTGCAGGATGATCCTGAGTTTTTCAGCGGTGTGGAGGCTTTCAGAACGCTTTTGGCAGAGGAAGGACGCTATACTGCAACCAGAGAATTTCTCGGCGAATGGGGCGGTGGTTTGCCTTGGGATATGATGCCTAAAGACACCCAAGACGATATGGCCTCGCGCATTGAAGTAATCCCTGATGCGGCGCCCGCTTTGTATGGCGATACGGCTGGCATGCTTGTGGAAGGGCGTTTGCAGTCGCTCCAAATGCCTGTTCTTTTGGTTCGTGGTGATACCTCGCCCAATGTGATTAAGACTATCAACGCGGGGCTTGCGCGGCGCATTCCTGAGGCGCAATCAGCTGTGATTGCGGGGGCGGGGCATATGGCGCCGATATCTCATGCGAAAGATTGTGCTGGCGAGATGCGCCGTTTTTGGGCGCTGTCCTAGCCGAGAGACGCAAGCAACGCTTTGCTTGGAAGGCCTGTCACAGGAAACCCACGAGACTGCTCGTAGGCGCGGATGGCGGCGCGGCCTTTTTCGCCGATGACACCGTCTGGATTCCCCGCTGCAAAGCCACGATCATTGAGGCGTTGTTGTAGCGCTTGCCGTTCGCGGGTGCTCATTCCCCAGGGGTTTTGGGGAAAGCCCGAGCGGATCTTGCCGCGCCCTGCAAGGCGATCAGACAGATGCCCCACGCCGATGGCGTAGCTGTCGGCGTAGTTGTATTTTTTGATCACGTGGAAGTTGTTGTAGACCATGAAGACGGGGCCTTCTGGGCCGGCGGGCAGGATCAGCGCGCCATTGCCGTGATCGGCGAGCTTTCCGCTGCTTGCTGTTGTGACGCCAAGGCGTTGCCAGTCACGTGTCTTGCGCGGAAAGATACGACCAGTGAGGGCGAGATCAAACTCGCGTGGAAGCGTGACTTCTACAGCCCAAGGCTGGCCTTTCCGCCAGCCCTCGGCTTTGAGTAGTTGGGCTGTGGAGGCCAATGCATCCGTCGGATCATCGCCCCAGATGTTAGCATGACCTGTGCCGTCGAAGTCTTGGGCATGGCGTTGGTAGGTCGAGGGCATGAACTGGGTATGGCCCATCGCCCCTGCGAAGCTACCGCGCATTTCGGCGGGCGTGGCATGGCCCGCTTCAACGATCTGAAGCGCTGCGATCAGCTCAGCCTCGAATAGCTCTCGCCGGCGACCCTCAAAGGCAAGAGTTGAAAGCGTAGAAAAGACGGGTAGGTTGCCGCGAAAGCCGCCATAGGCGCTCTCCATGCCCCAGATCGCTGTGAGCACTTCTTTCTCAACGCCGTAGGTGCGTTCAATCTTGGAGAGCGTGTTGTTGTATTTTCTGAGCGCCTTCTGCCCGCCTGAAAGCCGTGCACCAGAGGCGGCGGAAGCGAGGTAATCTTGTAAGGGCTTAGCCACTTCGGCTTGACGGGAATCGTTTGCGACGACTTTTGGAAGGAACTCTGCGCCCTTTAGGCTTGCGTCCAGCGTGCGTTCGGAAAAACCGAGACGCGTGGCCTTACGGCGGAATTTTTTGAGCCATGTTTCAAAGCCTGTGCGCGCAAGTGCAGGGGAAGCAGCGAAAGCAAGAGATGTAATGATAACGGCGCGGCGCGTGAGAGACATTGTTGCGTTCCTTAAAAGGGGGCAGCGGGACTAGTCTTTGGCGGCTATGAGAGCCTTTAGGATATTTTTGGCACTGTCAGACGCCCAGTCGGCATCGCCAAGAAGGCGGGCGACTTCGGTCCCGTCACGTGCGATGAGAACTGTGGCAGGGAGGCCGAGGACGCCCATTTCGCGCGCCACTGCAGAATTAGCGTCTGTGTGCAGAGGCAAGTTGCTGATACCAATCTCGGCGAAGAAGCGCGCCATGGCCGCTGGGTCATTCTTGCCCGTTGCGATCGTGATGACTTCGAAATCACTGCCGCCGAGTTCGGTCTGAAGCTCCGAGAGCATGGGCATTTCTTTGCGACAAGGGGCGCACCAAGTCGCCCAGAAGTTCAGCAGAACGACTTTGCCTTTATGCGCGGCGAGTGTCGCTGTGTCTCCCGTCGCTGTTGCGTAGGGCGCGGTGGCCACGGCTTGGGGGCTTGGATGCACCACCAGTTTTTTCATGTCGCCTGTTTGAAGCGATTGGACCGCTGTTCGGGTGGCCTGACTGATGCCGCCTGTCACAGCATTTGTGGGTGCAAACGCGAAAAGCGCAGCGATGATTGCGATTGCGGCGAGGGCGGTATAAACCAGCTTGGAGCGAGACATTTTCATCCTTTCGAAGGCATAATACCCATGAGCAACGACACCTCGAACCAAATGTGGGGCGGCCGCTTTTCGGCTGGCGTAGACGCGATTATGGAGGCGATCAATGCCTCGATCGGGTTTGACCAGCGGATGGCTGCCGAGGACATTGCTGGCTCTCGGGCCCATGCTGCTATGTTGGCGGCCACGGGCATCGTCAGTGATAGCGATGCGGAGGCGATGAGGGAAGGGCTGCTCACGGTCTTGTCAGAGATTGAGGCCGGAACGTTTGAGTTTTCTACTCAGCTTGAGGACATTCATATGAATGTTGAAAGCCGTCTCAAGGCGCTGATTGGTGAGCCTGCGGGGCGTTTACACACTGGGCGCTCGCGCAACGACCAAGTGGCGACCGACTTCAAGCTTTGGGTGCGCGGGCAGATGGACGCTGCTATCGCAGGCATCCGGGCGCTCCAACTTGCTTTTTTAGGACAGGCTGAAGCGGGCGCCGACTGGGTTATGCCTGGGTTTACGCATTTGCAAACGGCCCAGCCCGTGACATGGGGGCATCATATGATGGCTTATGTCGAGATGCTGGGGCGCGATGCCTCGCGCTTTGAAGATGCACGCCGCCGTATGAACGAGAGCCCGTTGGGCGCGGCAGCTCTGGCAGGGACATCCTTTCCGATTGATCGTGAGATGACAGCGCGTGAGCTTGGCTTTGATCGGCCTGCATCGAATTCGCTCGATGCGGTGAGCGATCGTGACTTTGCGCTGGAGTTTTTGAGCTGCGCGAGTATCTGCGCAATGCACCTCAGCCGCTTTGCCGAAGAGCTTGTGATCTGGTCTTCCGCACAGTTTCGCTTTGTGCAGCTCAGCGACAGCTTCTCTACGGGCTCAAGCATTATGCCGCAGAAGAAGAACCCTGACGCTGCGGAGCTTATCCGCGCTAAAATCGGCCGTATCTTTGGGGCCAATGTGGCGCTGATGATGGTGATGAAGGGGCTGCCGTTGGCCTATTCAAAGGACATGCAAGAAGACAAGGAGCAAGTCTTTGATGCAGCCGACAACCTGATGCTGGCTCTGGCCGCTATGGAGGGCATGGTGCGTGATATGTCGGCCAACCGAGAGAGCCTTGCAGGAGCCGCGGGCAGCGGTTTTTCAACGGCGACGGACCTTGCAGACTGGTGTGTACGGGTGCTGAACATGCCGTTTCGCGATGCGCATCATGTCACGGGGAGCCTTGTCGCTATGGCCGAGGCCAAGGGCTGTGACTTGCCAGATCTTTCGCTGGAAGAAATGCAGAGCGTCAATGCAGCGATCACCGAAGATGTCTTTAGCGTGCTGACGGTAGAGGCCTCTGTCGCTTCGCGCACAAGCTATGGCGGCACAGCGCCCTCTGAAGTGCACAAACAAGTGGCGCGCTGGAAAGACGCGCTCGCATGAGCCGCCTCTGGCTTGTGCTCGCTCTTTGGGGGACGGTGCATCCGATGTATTATTTCCTGTCCTACATGTGGGCAGAAGGCGTTGGCCTCACGGGGTTATCACAAGCGTGGTATGTGAACGCGTCGACCACAGGGCTGACTTGGGATCTGATCATCGCTGCGCTGAGTCTCACGGTCTGGGTGATCTATGAGGCCCTGCAAAAGCGTGACTGGTTGAGGCTTGTCGCGATTCCTGCCACGTTTTGCATCGGAGTGAGCTGCGGCTTGCCACTCTATCTTTATTTGCGCGGGCGCAAGCAATAAGATCAGTCTTAGTTCAAATGGAGGTATGCTGTGGTTCGGTTCTTTAGTTTGGGTTTGAGCCTTATGATCTTGGTGGGTTGTGGTGCGGACGGTGAACCTTTGCGGCCCTCGGCGGCTCCGAGCGAGTCGGCCTCGCCAAGTGGTGTAAACGTGTCAGGCTATGCGACTGTTGGGGTTATCTATGAATAATTGGCATTCCTTGGCGGAATTCCGCTAGGGCCAGGAGAACCGATATGATCCGTTTCCTTATTGTTGGCATCAGTCTTTTGGCGCTGCCAAGCTGTGGCGCAGACGGGACGCCGATGCGTCCCACGGCAAGCGGAACTGTGACAGTGACCCCGAGTGGGGTCCACACGGGTGGCTCTGTGGGTGTGAGTAAAGGGCCAGTCAGCATCGGCATTAGCCTTTGAACAGGCTTGGCGCGCGGCTGCGTTTGCGCTAGAGCAGGCGCAATATAGCTTAGGGGCGCACAATGGACCATTTTCTTTACAATAACGGCGAACTTCATGCCGAGGATGTGCCGCTGAGCGCGATTGCAGCAGAAGTTGGGACGCCGTTTTATTGCTATTCGACGGCTACCTTGGAGCGTCACTTTCGTCTCTTTGATGAGGCATTGGCGGGCATGGAGCACCTTGTGTGCTACGCAATGAAAGCCGCATCAAATCTGGCTGTCCTCAAAGTTTTGGCGGATTTGGGTGCTGGAATGGATGTTGTGTCGGGCGGGGAGTACGCACGCGCGAAGGCTGCTGGTGTTCCTGGCAACAAGATCGTGTTTTCAGGTGTTGGAAAAACGCGTGATGAGATGCGTATGGCTCTCACTGGGGGCATACGACAGTTCAATGTCGAGAGTGAGCCCGAGATGGAGCGGCTTAATGCGGTTGCGCTGGAGTTGGGTGTGAAGGCGCCGATCACGATCCGCGTTAATCCTGACGTGGATGCCAAAACACACGCCAAGATTGCCACGGGCAAGTCTGAAAACAAATTCGGTATTCCAATTGCAAAGGCGCGAGCTGTTTATGCTCATGCCGCCAGCCTCAAGGGACTTGAGATTGTTGGAATTGATGTGCACATCGGCTCGCAACTGACCGAGCTTGAGCCGTTTCGACTGGCTTATGAAAAGGTCAAGGAACTGACGCTTCTGCTGCGCGACGATGGCCATGAAATCCGCCGCCTAGATCTGGGCGGGGGCCTTGGTATTCCTTACGAGCGCTCAAATACTGCGCCACCCTTGCCCACAGATTACGGCGCGATGGTGCGCGAGGTTCTGGGCGATCTGGGCTGTGAAATCGAGATCGAACCTGGGCGGCTAATTGCAGGCAACGCGGGTGTTTTGGTCAGCGATGTTGTCTATGTGAAGCAGGGAGAGGGGCGACAGTTCCTTATTCTGGACGCCGCGATGAACGACCTTATCCGCCCTGCTATGTATGATGCCTATCACGATATTGTCCCTGTGGTGGAGCCTGCGGCAGGGGCGGAGCCAGAGGTTTATGACATTGTTGGTCCCGTTTGTGAAAGTGGTGATACCTTTGCCAAGGGCCGCAGTATGACTGCGATGCGCGAGGGGGATCTCGTCGCCTTCCGCAGTGCGGGGGCTTATGGCGCGGTAATGGCCAGCGAATACAATTCACGTCCTCTCATTCCTGAAGTTCTGGTGAAGGGTGATCAATTTGCTGTCATTCGCGCGCGTCCGAGCTTGGAAGACATGCTTTCGCGCGATAGCATACCTGCGTGGTTGCAACGCTGAAGCGTGAGACAGCCGCAAACCTGACGGAGGCGCGGCTTGCCAGAGCAGACTAAAAAGCCTGAGCGGATTGATCTGAAAGATCAGGTCTTGCTAACCTATCTTGGCCTTTGGGCTGAGCGGCTTTGTATTGGGTTCTGGCCTCTTTGGTCCGCGCTTATAGCTTTTTTGGCCTTTATATTCTTAGGGTTGCATGAGGTTCTACCGCTTGAGCTTGTCTGGGGCTTTTTCGTTTTGTCGGCTTTTGGTGCATGTTTTGGCACGTGGTACGCGTGGCGTAGGTTTGCCCGCCCCAGTCGCGAAGAGGCACTAGAGCGCATCGACGCAAGTCTTGTCGGGCGGCCCATTCGTGCGGTGCGCGACAGGCAGGCGATTGGCGCAGGAGACGCAGCGTCTGAGGCGCTTTGGCGCGAGTATCAGCGTCGTATGATGGAAAAAATTCGAGTGGCGCGCGCGATTCCGCCGACGATCCGCCTTGCAGGAGCAGATCCTTTTGGCCTGCGTTATGTCGCGCTTTTGGCGCTTTCGATCGGGCTGTTGTTTGGGTCTGTTTGGCGGCTTGGAACAGTTGGTGAGATTGCTGGCCCAAGTGCAGGTGCTGCCAATGCCGCGATGGGGCCAAGTTGGGAAGGCTGGATAGAACCGCCTCTCTACACAGGGTTGCCGTCAATCTACCTCAATGATGCAACGGCCGACGTGCTTGAGGTGCCCAAAGGCAGCGAAGTGACCCTGCGCCTCTATGGAGCGGCGGGGGAGATCACGGTAAGCGAAACCGTTTCAGCGCAGCTTGGCGCAGTCACTTCAGTCGCAGCACCAGAGCAAAGCTTCGAGATTTTGCAGGATGGGAGACTCGAGATTTCGGGCACTGGCGATCGCTGGTGGGATATTGTTGCACGCCCAGATGCTGCGCCGTTTGTGGAGTTCACTGGGCCTGCAGAGACGGCTGCGGGGGGTGTCTTCTCAATGCCGTTTGAGGCAATGGACGACTACGGTATTGAGCGTGGTGAAGCTGTGATTGCGCTTGATATGGCGCTGGTTGACCGCCGCTATGGGCTTGCGCTTGAGCCTGAGAGCAATGAAACGCTGAGAGTTGTGCTGCCTTTGCCAGTGACTGGGGCACGCGATGACTTTGAAGAGACGTTGATGGAGGATTTCTCACAACATCCTTGGGCCAACTTGCCGGTGACAATCACATTAGCGGCTTTGGACGAGGCGGGCCAGATGGGCACGAGTGATCCCGTCGAGATCAATCTCGCGGCACGCAAGTTCTTCAATCCTTTGGCGGCTGCCGTGGTTGAGCTGCGCCGTGATCTGCTCTGGAACCGTGAAAATGCGCCGCGGATTGCCCAGCTTTTGCGAGCGATTTCCCACGAGCCAGATAGTCTTTTTAAGCGTGAGACCGATTATCTGCGTTTGCGCACGATTTTGCGGCGGATGGAGACCAAAGTCGCATATGGCGGATTGGATGATGAGACGGTTGCGGAGCTGTCTGGGGCACTTTGGGATTTGGCGCTCAATCTGGAAGACGGCAATCTCTCGGATGCACTTGAGCGGATGCGTGAAGCACAAGATAAGCTTGCTGAAGCGCTGCGCAACGGGGCCTCAGAGGAAGAAATCGCAGAGCTGATGCAGGAGCTGCGCGACGCGACAAACGAATACATGCAACAACTCGCCCAACAGCAGCAGCAAGAGCAGCAAGATGGCGAACAGGGAGAGCAGGGCGAAAGCATGCAACTCTCCCAGCAAGACCTGCAGGACATGATGGACCGTATTCAGGAGCTCATGGAGCAAGGCCGCATGGCTGAGGCTGAGCAGGCGTTGCGCGAGTTTCAAGAGATGATGGAGAATATGCGGGTGACCCAGAGCCAGTCTGGGCAAGGTGAAGGCCAAGAAGCGATGGAAGGGCTGGCAGAGACACTGCGCGAGCAGCAGGGCCTCTCGGATCAGGCCTTCCGTGACCTTCAGGAGCAATTCAACCCCAACGCCCGAGCCGGTGAGAGTGGCCAGAATGAAGGCCGCAACGGTGGCCAAGGTCGAGGGGAGCAACACGAGGGCCAAGGCGAGGGCGAGGGCCGCGCTGAACAAGGCCAAAATGGCTCAGGCGAAGAAGAGGGTGAGGGCCAAGGCGGGGCTCAAGAAGGCCAAACTCAGGAACAATCACTTGCCGAGCGCCAGCAAGCGCTGAGAGATGAGCTTTCCCGCCAAGCCCAAGGCCTGCCGCAGATGGGCGGCGAGGCGGGCGAAGCCGCACGAGACGCACTTGAAGGGGCTGGGCGCGCCATGGAGCAGGCAGAAGACGCGTTGCGCCAGAATGATTTGGCCGAGGCTATTGACCGTCAGGCCGAAGCGATGGAGCGCTTGCGTGAAGGGATGGATAATCTGGGTGAGGCAATGGCGCAAGCCAATGAAGGCCAAGAGGGACAAGACGGACAAAATGCCGAAACCGCTGGCCGCCAAAGCAGTGATCCCTTGGGTCGCAACCGCCGCGGCTTTTCAGGCGCTGAGGAAAGTATGGTCGGAGATGAAGACGTCTACCGCCGTGCCCGCGAGCTTCTAGACGAAATCCGCCGCCGCAGCGGCGAGGCGGGCCGCTCGGACACAGAACGTAGCTATCTTGAGCGGCTGCTCGATCGCTTTTAAGCAAGGTTTACTCGCTCGGAGCCGTCCCTTCAGGTGCGGCGCTTTCGGAGGCCATGCCATCAAGCATTTCCATGATGTTACGCATCTGACCATCTAGCCACAGGCGTGCGGCATTGACGCCTTCGACGTATGCCTCAAGGGCTGGGGCAACTGGGGGCAAGGCTTCGGCCAGTTGAGGGGCAAAAACATAGAGCGCAATCAGAACGACTGCGAGCAGGATCACCACAAGAAACCCAAGCCCAAAGCCGCTTTTTTGCTCGGTGGCTTCGCGAGACGCTGCAACTTCTGTCGCGGTTTTGCGACGCTCACTGTCTTTGCGCAGGGTTGAATTGATTTCGTCGATATCAGGCAGAACGCCCCGCCGCGAGCCGTTTGCGGCCATGGCGGCTGCGGCTTTGGCTTCACTTGGATCTTCACCGCGCATTCGAGCCATCCGGTCGCCCGCTTCGCGCTGGCGCCGAGAGATTTCATCATCTGGTTCCCCGATGCCCAGCTCTGGCTGTTCTTCGAGCGTACCTGCCTCGCGAGCGCGCGCTGCGGCCTCTCGGGCAGCTTCTTCGCGCAGAACATCACTGACTGAGGGATCAAGCTCGCGCCGGGGCGCTGGCTGTACTGGCGGTGTACTACGCTCAGGTTCTGTCACATTAGGAGGCGCTGGTGTGGGCTCGGGCTCTGGCGGGTTTGATACTTCAGGCGCCACGCGGGCTTCGCCCAGTTCTTCGGCCAATCCATCGTCATTTGAAGGGTGGTTCTGGAACCATGTGTCGCCACAGTTTGAGCATTGCACATCGCGCCCGTCCTGCGGGATCACTTCGTCGGGCACTTCATATTGTGCGCCGCAATTTGGGCATACAAGCCTCATTCCGCCCCCTTACTATCCCCAAACGAAAGACAAACATATTACCCCACCATAGGGGGTAAGCTTTTGCACGAAAAGGCCAAACACGCAAACGCGCAACGCGATTGCAACTTTCTCTGCTCTGGGGCATGGTCTGCCGCGTGCGCGCGCAAGGGAAGGGCGAACCTGTGATAGAGTTAACAGATGTGGCCTATAGCTACGGCGACGGCGAGCTTTTGGGCGATATGACCCTGAGTTTACCGACGGGGTCGTTCTACTTCCTGACAGGTCCGTCTGGCGCAGGAAAAACCACGCTTCTTAAGCTTTGCTATGGTGAGCTCTTGCCCACTGCAGGGCATTTGCGTCTGTTTGATCAAGACGTTCGCAGCCTTGATCGTGACGGGATCGCGGAGATGCGCCGCCGTATTGGTGTCGTACATCAGGATTGCCAGTTTCTTGATCACCTTTCTATCGCTGACAACATTGCTCTGCCGCTCACCGTTGCAGGGCACAGTTTGGCGGGCGAGCAGCAAAACCTTGCGGAGCTGATGAACTGGGTGGGTCTGCGCGACCGCGCTGATGCGCTTCCTCCTGAGCTGTCGGGCGGTGAACGGCAGAGAGCTGCGTTGGCGAGAGCGGTGATTATGTCGCCCGATGTGATCTTGGCTGACGAGCCGACGGGGAATATTGACTGGGAAATGTCACAACGCCTATTGCAGCTTCTTGTCGAGCTGAACCGTATGGGAAAAACAGTTGTTATTGCGACGCATGACATGAGTCTTATCCGTGCCGCAAAAACACAGGTCCAGTCGCGGGTGTTGCGGATTGCGGGGCGGCGGATTCAGCAGGCGGGGGCAGATCTCTGATGAGAAACGTCATCAATATCAATAAAATAACTGACTTTATTATTGGTGATGCACAGGCCGAGCGGGCCGTGCCGCCGACAGGGTTTACCGCACGGCTAACGCTGTTTGCGGCGGCCGTCATGGCTTTTCTTGCCGTGTTCGCACTGGCGCTTTCTGTTTCTGCGGGCCGCCTTTCAGAGCGTTGGGCAAGTGAGCTGGCGCAATCAGCCACAGTGCGCATTTCTGCTCCGCAAGGCCAGATGCAGGCTTCGACTGAAGCCGCGATTGAGGTTCTTCAAACCACGCCCGGTGTGGCCAGTGCACGACTGTTGAGCGATGCGGAGCAACGTAAGCTCTTGGAGCCATGGTTTGGGCCTGACATGCCGCTTGAGGCTTTGCCTATTCCACAGCTGATTGAAATTATTGAGAGCTCAGAGGGCCTTGACGCCGAGGCGCTCCGCCTACGCCTTCTGGGTGAAGTGCCTGGCGCTGTACTGGATGATCATGCACGCTGGCGCGCGCCTTTGGCGGCGGCGGCTGGGCGTCTGTCGTTTCTGGGGTGGTTCTCTATCATACTGATCTTTGCGGTCATGGGCGCGATGATTACACTGGCGGCCAATGCGGCGCTGGCGGCAAACGCGAAGGTGATCACTGTGATGCGGCTTGTTGGCGCGAAAGACGGCTATATCGCAAGTGCCTTTGTGCGGCGCTTCACGTTGCGCTCTTTGACTGGTGCTGCACTTGGCATGGTGCTTGGCGTGATTGCACTGCTGATTTTGCCGACGGGCGGCGGAGACGAGAGTATTTTGAGCGGCCTTGGGTTTAGAGGGGCAAGCTGGCTCTGGCCACTGGTGATACCGCTTCTGGCGGGGCTTGTGGCCTTTGCTGCAACTCAAGCGGCCGCGCGCCGCACATTAAAGGAGCTGCGCTGATGTTGGCTGTACGCTGGGTTATTTCGCTGTTCTTTGTGGTTCAGAACGCTGTGATGATGCTGCTGGTCGGGATTGTCTTTTTGCCTTGGGCGCTGGTGAGCTCAAAAGGTGCGCGGGCGGCGTGCAAATTCTATTGTATTTGGGTGCTCTGGACCGCGCGCTGGATGCTTAACCTGCGTCACGAAATTCGCGGCACACCGCCGTCGGGTGAGATGTTGATTGCCGCCAAGCACCAGTCCTTCCTTGATATCATCATGATTTTCAATGCGAGCCCTGCTGCAAAATTCATCATGAAGCGCGAACTCCTCTGGACGCCAGTGATTGGGCTTTATGCCTATCGGATTGGGTGTGTGCCTGTGAACCGTGGCAAGCGTGGTAAGGCGATCAAGAAGATGCTCCACGATGTTAAGTCAGGGCTGACAGCGGCGGGTCAGCTGGTGATTTACAGTCAGGGCACGCGCGTCAAACCAGGCGAAAAGAAACCCTATAAAGTTGGTACATTTGCGCTCTATGACCAGATGGAACAGGTCTGTATGCCTGTTGCGACCAATGCGGGATTGTTCTGGCCAAAGGGCACGATCATGCGCAAACCAGGTCTGGCTGTCGTCACGTTTTTGGAGCCGATCCCCGCGGGATTGGAGCAGGCCGAGTTTATGGAACGCCTTGAAGCAGAGGTTGAGGCGTGTTCGGATTCCTTGATGGCGGAAGCAGGGTTTAGTGGCTGAGTATGTCAAAAATATCAAAGAATTAGAGGCGCTTTACGGCGCGCCTGGAGTGGCTTCAATCCGCAAGGTGGCGCAGCAGATGACGCCGCTTTATCGCAAGTGGATACTCGCGTCGCGGTTCTGCATTGTCTCAACTGTCGGCCCTGAAGGGACAGACGGAAGTCCACGCGGGGACGATGGCCCTGTGGTTCAGGAGCTGGATGAGCACACACTTTTGATGCCTGATTGGCGAGGCAACAATCGGATGGATACGCTGCGCAACATCGTGGCGGATGGGCGTATATCGCTCCTCTTTATGGTGGCTGGGTCCAATACTGTTGTGCGAGTGAATGGCGCGGCGAAGGTGAGCATAGAGCCAGAGCTTTGCGCGCGGTTTGAGGACAGGGGCCGCCTTCCACGCTCGGTGATCGTGATCAAAATCGGTGAGATTTATACGCAATGTGCGCGCGCGCCGATGCGTGCAGGTCTTTGGAGCGCAGGTGACCAGAGTGCAGGTTTGCCCACCGCTGGCGAGATCCTTGCAGAGCAGACCGACGGTGAAGAAGGCGGCGCGACCTATGACGCTGATTGGGCCGCGCGCGCCGAAAAAACGATGTGGTGAGAGCGGCTTAGCCGAGGTGCTCTGTTACCATTTCATCAATTAACTCTGAGACAAACGCCGCTGCGCGTGCGCTCGGCTGGCGTGCAGCGACGACCTCGGCCATCGGGTCAGGGGCTGTGATTTGGCTACCAGACATCTCTTCCATGACTGCGTGGCCACAGAAGGGGACATAGGCCTCCGAATAGCCGCCTTCATGGGCCATCATGAGCTTGCCATCGCACAGCTCTTCGGCAGCTTTGACGACACGGCGGGTCATCTGTCGGAAGGTTTCTGCTGTGCAAAGTTGATGACCCAAAGGGTCAAATGTGCCCGCATCATAACCGCAGGCGATGATGATCACATCGGGCTTGAAGCGCGCGAGAGCCGGCAGGACGATCTTGTCCATTGTCTCAAGATAACTCGCATGGCCAGCGCCAGGCGGCAGGGGGATATTCATATTGTAACCAAGGCCAGCCCCGCGGCCTTTGTCGGCTAAGTGACCTGAATTAATGGGATAATTGTTTTCTTCATGGATGGAAATGGTCAGGACATCGTCGCGATCATAGAAGATATGCTCGGTCCCGTTGCCGTGATGAACATCCCAGTCGATGACGGCAAAACGCGTCGCAAGACCTTGCGCTTTTGCGGCTTCAATGGCGATGGCGAGGTTGGCCAGAAGGCAGAAGCCATTGGGCCAGTCAGGCAGGCAGTGATGCCCAGGCGGGCGGGACAGGGCATAGGCGTTTTTAAGCTTGCCCGAAAGCACATCACAAAGTGCGCTACGCGACAGGCCCGCAGACAGCGCAGCAATTTCATAACCGCCCTTGAGGAAGGGGGTGCGTAAGCCGAGCTCGCCACCATTTGCTGCGGAAAGCTCTTGGAATTTATGAAGAAAACCGAGCGGATGCACGCGTGCCAACTCTTCTTCGGTGCAGGGGGAAGCGGTCTGCATTGCAAGTTCTGCCGAGAGGCCCGTGACGTCCATCAAGTTTTTGAAGCGGCGTTTTGTTTCGGGCGCTTCGGGAAGGCCACCAGCAACAAGGGGTTGTACAAGCCCGCCAACAGGCAGGGTCAGCGCGTAATTCCCGCCGCCATGCCAGAATGTTTTTTCGTCCCAATAAAAGCCTGTTTTGCGGTCTGTGCCCATTTGCCTGCCTCCTGCCAATGTCTTGGGTCATTAGGACGAGGGCGGAACAAATTGGCAAGCGGCTAAAAGTGTCGTGACGGGAGGTTAAACTTTGAGGTTTAACAAACCTTAAACCAGCCGTTAGAGGTCTTTTTCGCGCACCAGAGAATAGACGCCTTCGGGCAGATCAAGGGCTGCGGCGAGGTCTTGAACCTGAGCCATGGAGAGGGTGATCTTTTCGGTTTTGTCTGTGCGCGGGTTGTATTGTTCCAGCGTGACACATTCGCCAAATGCATTGATCACAATGTCTTCGCCCAAGGGCGTAGATCCCTCATCGACAAGGGTTATGACCGTGCTGTCAAACTCGTGTTCTATTGAAAACATACCCCCAGAATAGGCGGATGCGCGCCACTTGCAAGGGCTTCGCTTGGCAGGGGGTCACAGCGGCGTGAAGGGGCTGGCGTGAGAGGGGTGTGCTCGCTATATTCTATTTCAGCAATTAAAGGCAGGCGGTGTGATGTCATTCATTAAAAAGGCTTTTTTCGGCGTTGCCTTGTTGGCTTTAGCAGCCTGCGATGTGCCGACAGAAACGAGCGCGCCAGCGCCTGTTGCAACGGCCCAAGCGCCTACTCCGTCACAGCTCAGTGGACGCCAAGCGGCGCGCCAGTTTGTCGGCGTTGTGGAGACAGTTGAGCCTGTGGCAGAGCGTGAGTGCCGAGCGCGCGCACCGGGGATGAACTGCGACTTCAAAATCGTGATTGATGACCGGCCAGGGCAACCTGTGAACGCCTATCAGACGCTTGATACATCAGGTCAGCCAATCATTGCTTTCACGATCGCTTTGATCGCTGATGTGCGCAATGCAGACGAGCTGGCCTTTGTGATGGGGCACGAAGCTGCGCACCATATTGCGGGCCATATCGCTCGCCAACAGCGCAATGCGCAGGCGGGAGCCTTGGTCTTTGCGGGGCTGGCTGCGCTTACGGGCGCTGACGCTCAAGTGCTCCAAAACGCTGGGGAAATTGGCGCTCAAGTAGGGGCGCGGACGTACTCCAAGGACTATGAGATCGAGGCGGATATTCTTGGCACGGTGATCACCAAAAAGGCGGGCTATGATCCTGTTCGAGGGGCGGCATTCTTCAGCCGTATTCCCGATCCCGGGGATCGCTTTCTTGGCACACACCCACCCAATGCGCAGCGCATTGAAGCGGTGCGCCGTACGGCCTCACAGCTTTAGCCAAGCCTGTGAACCAGCTTGACAATATCATCAGCGACAGAGGCTCGCGCTATTCTGTTTCAGGTGGCGTGGCTGAGACGCGCGAAGCGGCCGAGGCACTGCTTAAAGAGCTGAAACGCAACAAGAAATATGCCAAGGCGACACATAACACATGGGCGATGATCCTGCCCGATGGCACGCCACTCAAGTCAGACGATGGCGAAAGCGGAGCAGGTATGGTCATCGTGCGGATGTTGGAGCGCGAAGAGCTTTTGGGCCATGTGATCGTCGTGACACGGTGGTATGGCGGCAAGCATCTTGGGGGCGACCGTTTCCGTCATGTGCAAGATGCTGTCACGGCCTATCTCAGCGCTTTTTTCCGCGGCGGTTAACCTTTGAAAAGGGGCTGATTCTAGGGGGGTGAAAAGCGTGCACAACCCATGCACAACCCGTGCACCGCCTGAACGGGTTTTGAAATTCGGCTTAAAACGGGCTGTTTGTTAAGGCCGCGCGCGCTGATCGGCGGATAAACGCAACGTACGGTCGGTTTGCGCTATGTCAAAGATATCTTGGATTTGGAGGGCCAGAGTGTAGCTCTGATCTGAGAAGGACGATCTCTATGACGCTTGCAACTTCTGCTTATACTGCTCCGCTTGGAAATCCTGCGCTTCACTTTGAGCTCACCCGCTTGGCTGCCGCCAATATGGGCGTTTGTATGAGCACAGCCATGGCCTCGGGGGCTTTGGGCGTGAAGGACCACGCTGACATGATAACCCGCTGCCGTAGCTGTCCGTTTGCACAGGCGTGCATGGAGGCGCTGGCCGAAGGACAAGTGCCGGCGGAGTGCGGCAACCGCTCGCTGCTTTACGGACTGGCGGGGTGATCGGCGTTTAGAGCCGTCCCCACAAATCATACTCGCCTGCCTCATCAACCTCGACAGATACGATCTGGCCGACTTTGAGGGCTTCTGTGCCTTCGTCGATAAAGAGGTTCCCGTCGATCTCGGGCGCATCAGCTTTCGTGCGGCAGGTGGCGATTCCGTCTTCGTCGATGTCGTCAATAATCACATCCATGCGCTGGCCGACTTTGGCGGCGAGCTTGGCCTCGGAGATGGCTTGAGCCTTCTCCATGAAGCGCTCCCACCGCTCTTGCTTGAGCGCCTCGGCGACGTGATCGGGCAGGGCATTGCTGCGCGCGCCTGCGACGTTTTCGTATTTGAAGCATCCAACGCGGTCGAGCTGGGCTTCATCCATCCAGTCGAGCAGGGTCTGGAACTCTGCCTCAGATTCGCCGGGGTAGCCGACGATAAATGTCGAGCGTAGCGTGATGTCAGGGCAGAGGTCGCGCCACTCATTGATCCGGTCAAGAGTGCGCTCGGCGTGGGCCGGGCGGGCCATCCGCTTGAGCGTCTCGGGGTGCGCGTGCTGAAAAGGGATATCAAGGTAGGGCAGGATCAGCCCTTCGCTCATCAGCGGGATAATTTCGCGCACGGAAGGATAGGGGTACACATAGTGCAGGCGCACCCATGCCCCGAGCGATCCGAGGTCGCGCGCGAGCGTTGTGATCGGCTGTTCGGTGAGACCACGGCGGACATCATTTGGCCAGTCGGTGCCGTAGGCGGAAGTGTCTTGAGAGATCACAAGAAGCTCTTGAACGCCGTTTTCAACAAGCTTTTCCGCCTCGCGCAGAACGGCTTTATGGGGCCGAGAGGCCAGACGGCCCCGCATATCGGGGATAATGCAGAACTTGCACTTATGGTTGCAACCTTCTGATATCTTTAGATAACTATAGTGGCGAGGTGTGAGGCTCACACCAGAGGCTGGCAAGAGGTCAATAAAGGGGTCGGGGCTGGGCGGCACGACCGCGTGCACGGCATCCAGCACCTGCTCATATTGGTGCGGGCCTGTCACCGCGAGGATACGCGGGTGATGTTCGCGGATATAGTCAGGCTCTGCACCAAGGCAGCCAGTGACGATCACTTTGCCATTTTCGGCAAGCGCTTCGCCGATGGCGTCAAGGCTCTCGGCTTTGGCTGAATCCAGAAAACCGCAGGTGTTGACGATCACGGCATCGGCGCCTGAATAGTCCGGCGAGATCCCGTAGCCCTCGGCTCTGAGGCGCGTCAGGATGCGCTCGCTGTCGACCAGTGCTTTGGGGCAGCCAAGCGAAACCATCCCGATTGTGGGCTGGCCTTCACGGCGTGTTTCAGAAAGCTGGGCGCGGGCGAGATCTGGACGCAGATCGGGGGGATTTTGTGACATGACGCTCCTATAGCGGCTGAATTGCGCTTGGGGAAGGGGGCGCATTGGGCAAGATGATTGAAGCCTGTGGCGTGAGAGCATAGCCTTGGGCAAGTCAAAGGAGACGTCTTCACATGCGATTTTTGCGCTGGATTTTTATTGCTGTATTTTTGTTTGTTGGGTTTGCTGCTGCGGGCCTCATGCTTTTGCCAAAAGAGCGGATTGCCAAGGTGGCGAGTGCAGAGATGTCCAAGGCGCTTGGGCGTGAGGTTTTGATTTCGGGTGATATTGGATTGAGTGTCTGGCCCGTGTTGGGCGTGAAGACGGGGCCTGTGCAGATCGCTGGCCCAGAGTGGGACGCGGCACCTTTGCTCAAGGCTGAAGCGCTGAGTATCGGGGTGGGCGCGGCAGCGGCGCTCAAGCGGGAGATTGAAATCCGCCGTGTTGAGCTTGTCTCCCCCGAAATCAATCTGATCACGGCCAAGGACGGGCGGGTGAGCTGGGCCTTTGGCGAGAGCACAGAGGCGGCAGGCGCCACCGAGGGCAGCACGGGTGTGACGCCCTTTAGCCTTGCGCGCGCGACAGTGACAGGCGGGACAGTTTTGATTGACGACCGCCGTGCTGGCACGCGGGAAAAGCTCACTGGGCTGGATGTGGCGCTTTCTATGCCCAAGCTTGCAGGGCCTGCAACACTCAAGCTGAGCGGTTTGCGCGGTGGGGCGGCGTTGAGCCTTGAGGGGACTGTGGGCAATGCGCGTGACTTGATCGCGGGCAAGCTTACGCCTGTGACAGCGCGCTTTGAGGCTGCGGGCGGCAGCGCGCGCTTTGAGGGGCGTATGAGCCAAGCGCTTGAGGCCGAAGGACAGATGAGCTTGAGTACATCAAGCACCTCGACGTTTATGCAGAGCCTTGGGCTCGGCGCGGCAGAGCTGCCACGCGGCATGGGCCAAGCGATCGATATGACAGGGCAAGTCACGTTTTCGGGCGGAGAGATTGTGAACCTGCGCGGCATGACCTTGAAGCTTGATCAGAACACGTTGACGGGGGATGCGGACATTCGGCTTGGCGGCGCGAAGCCGCAGATCACTGCGAAGCTGGCGGCGGGGGCGCTTGATTTTGCGTCGCTCGCGGCCGAAGGGGGCAGCGGCGGCGGCGAGAGCAGTGCTGGCTGGAGCAAGACGACGATTGATGCGAGCGGGCTGGCGGCTGTGAATGCTGAAGTGAGCCTTGCTGTGCAATCGCTTGATGCGGGGATGATCAAGCTGGGGGCAAGCAGTCTGGGCGTGAGCTTGGACAATTCGCGGCTTGTTTTGAAGCTTCCTAAGGCGACAGGCTATGGCGGGCAAATCTCTGGCGAATTTGTGGTGAACAACCGTGGCGGGCTGTCTGTGGGTGGCAACTTGAACATTTTGCAGGCTGATGTGAAGTCGCTTCTTGTCGATCTGATGGGCGTTGAGCGGTTGTCAGGGAAGGGTGACGGGTTCGTTAAATTTCTTGGATCGGGGAGAAATCTGGACGCAATCATGAATTCGCTGTCGGGCAACGGCGGACTCGCTATGGCGGGGGGGACGATTTCGGGCTTGGACCTCAACGGGCTTATGGGCACTGGCAATGGCACCAAAGGCACGACAGTTTTTGACAAGCTCGGCGCGAGTTTTGACATCAAGGCAGGTGTCTTGAGCAATGACAATCTGAATATGACGCTGCCGCGGATCGCTGCGACGGGCAAAGGCGTTGTGGGCCTTGGCGCCCAGACGATCAACTACGTGTTTACGCCCGTAGCGCTGAAGGCCAGCAGCGGCAAGGACTTGGCCTTTCCTGTCAAGATTTATGGGCCTTGGAGCAACCCGAAGATTATTCCTGATCTGAGTGCTGCGATTGATCTGAACTTCAAGGAGAAGAAGGAAGAAGTGAAGCAAAAGGCCAATGACGCGATCAAGAAAAAGGTGGAGCAAGAGCTTGGTGTGAGTGTGGGCGAGGGGCAGAGTGTGGAAGATGCTGTGAAGCAGGGCGTCGAAGACAAGCTGAAGAAAGAGTTGTTCAAGATTTTTGAGTGAAGCGTTTTGGGGTTCGAATTGCGCTGCGCGCAATCCGATCCGCTGGGGGACCAGTCCCCCAGACCCCCTGGGATATTTTTGAAGAGAAGAAGCTGTGGGGGAGGCTTTTGAGGGTTAGCCGCGCGGGAGGGCGAGCGTTGTTGTCGTGGATTGGAGCGCGTCTGCGCTATCGGGTTCGATGCGCATAAGAATGATGCCCCAGTTGTTTGTCTCGGTCTGCGCTGTGAAAGCGCGGTGGAGATCCCAGTCGAGTGGATCGGTGTGCTCGGAGAGCTCCGGAAGTTTGGCGGCTATGAAAGCGACGATACTGGCGACGGCAGTGTCGCGTTGGGCCTCTGTCATCAGGCGTGTGGCGTCTTTGACTTCGCAGATGTCACGGCTTTGAATGGCTTGCAGGCCTGCGCTATCGAGGCGGGTGATGCGCTTTTCGTTTTTCACAAGGGTTGCAAACGGATCTGAGCCGCTTTGCGCTTTGGCGAGGCGGCTCACGCAGTGATTTTCAAAGAGCGCGAGGTAGGCGCTTGCGGGATCGGGCGGATGGGCCGTTTGCCAGAGTGCGCGGCCAGATAGGCCAAGCCCCAAGACAAGGGCTGCCGCAAAGGCAATACGGCTTGGTTTCATCCGCCCTGTTTCCTCAAGCGTGGATTGCGCCGTCGCCACAGGCGAGGGCAGCTTCGCGCACGGCTTCCGAGTAGGTCGGGTGCGCGTGGCAGGTGAGGGCGATGTCCTCTGCGGAGGCGCCAAATTCCATGGCCACGCAAAGCTCGTGGATCATATCGCCAGCGGCGGGGCCGATGATGGCGGCGCCAAGCACACGGTCTGTTGTGGCATCGGTGATGATTTTGACGAAACCGTCGCCTTGGTGGACCGCTTTGGCGCGGGCGTTGCCCATGAACATGAACTTGCCAACCTTGGTTTTGACACCCTCTTCTTTGAGCTGGGCCTCTGTTTTGCCGACGGTCGCCACTTCGGGGGAGGTATAGACCACGCCCGGGATCACGCCGTAGTTTACGTGGCCGTGCTTGCCTGCCATCACCTCGGCGACGGCCATGCCTTCGTCTTCGGCTTTGTGCGCGAGCATTGGCCCTTCGATCACATCGCCGATGGCGTAGAGGCCTGCCACATTGGTTTGCCAATGGGCGTTGGTTTTGATCTGGCCACGGGGGGTCATCTCGACGCCGAGCGCGTCAAGTCCGAGGCCGTCGACGTAGGGCTTGCGGCCTGTGGCGACGAGAACGATATCGGCTTCGATGGTGGCCTCTGTGTCGTCCTTTTTGGTTTTGTAAGTGACGGTAGCCTTGCCTTTGCCAGCCTTGGCAGACTGGACGGCAGCACCCATGACGAAGGTCAGGCCCTGCTTCTCAAGGATTCGCTTGAATGTGCGCTGCACGTCGGCGTCCATGCCGGGAGTGATCGCGTCCATGTATTCCACCACGGTGACTTCAGAGCCGAGGCGGGCATAGACAGAGCCAAGCTCAAGCCCGATCACGCCTGCGCCGATGACGACAAGTTTCTTCGGGATTTTGGCAAGGGTGAGCGCGCCTGTGGAGGAGACGATTGTTTTCTCGTCGATCTCGACACCTGGCAGCGTTGCGGGGGCGGAGCCAGAGGCGACAACGATATGTTTGGCGTCGTGGAGCTCATCGCCCACCTTCACTTTGCCTGCCTCGGGAATGGAGCCCCAGCCTTTGAGCCAGTCGATTTTGTTTTTCTTGAAGAGGAACTCGATGCCGCCGGTGTTTTGGCCGATGGTGTCGTCTTTATAGGCGAGCATCTGCTTCCAGTCGACGGAGGGGCTTTTGCCCTTGAGGCCCATGGCGGCGAAGTTGTGCTCGGCTTCGTGCAGCATGTGGGAGGCGTGCAAGAGGGCCTTGGACGGAATGCAGCCGACGTTGAGGCAGGTGCCGCCCAATGTGTCGCGGCCTTCGACCACAGCTGTTTTGAGGCCAAGCTGGGCGCAGCGGATGGCTGAGACATAGCCGCCGGGGCCGGCGCCGATGATGATTACGTCATATGATGCCATGGGGAGGCTCCTTTTGGTGATGGGGGGAGAGGCTTGGCCCCTCTTGGCCTTTGGCCAATTTACCCAAAGATATTTGAGGCAAGAAAAAAGTCAAAAGAGGGATGCGAGCAGCATGAGAAGGGTGGCGAAAAAGCCGATAGCCCAGACAAGGCTGCGCCAAGGGCGCAAGTCATAGGCATAGGCGGGGATATAGAGCACGCGGGCGCCGAGATAGACCCAAGCGCAGGCGGCTGTGAAGGGCGAGGCGGCTTGGCCGAGCGTGACCACGAGTACGGAGATTGTGAAGAGGATGAGGCCTTCGAAATGGTTGTTCAAGGCGCGGCCCAAGCGGGCCGTCTTGTGGGACATGTCGCGGCTTGGCGGACGGTCGCGAGCGGACATGGTGTAGCCTGACCCAAGCTCAAGATTTGCGGGGATGGCGTAGAGCACGAATTGCACCGCTTGAAGCAGGGCGGCGAGCGCGAGGGCGGTGAGCTCTGGGGTCATGCGGTGGGCGCTCCGATGTTTGGGGAGGCGGGGCGCGCAGAGGCTGCGCACCCCGAGTGTGATTAGAGATCCATCAAGAGGCGCTGCGGGTCTTCCAGCGCTTCTTTGACGCGCACGAGGAAGGTGACGGCGCCTTTGCCGTCTACGATGCGGTGATCGTAGCTGAGCGCGAGATACATCATCGGGCGGATCACAACCTGACCATTGATCGCCATTGGGCGGTCCTGGATTTTGTGCATGCCGAGGATGCCAGACTGTGGCGGGTTGAGGATCGGCGAGGACATCAGCGAACCATAGACGCCACCGTTGGAGATGGTGAAGGTTCCGCCTTGCATTTCGGCCATGGAGAGCTTGCCGTCGCGCGCGCGGCGGCCTTTTTCGCCGATGGCTTTTTCGATACCGGCAAAGCTCATCTGGTCGACGTCGCGGATGACAGGGACGACGAGGCCTGTGGGCGTGCCTGCGGCGATGCCCATGTGGACGAAGTTTTTATACACAACGTCTGTTCCGTCGATCTCGGCGTTAACTTCAGGCACTTCCTTGAGGGCGTGCACACAAGCCTTTGTGAAGAAAGACATAAAGCCGAGGCGCACACCGTGCTTTTTCTCGAACTCGCCTTTGTACTGGTTGCGCAGCTCCATAACGGCCGTCATGTCGACTTCGTTATAGGTCGTCAGCATGGCAGCTATATTTTGCGCCTCTTTGAGGCGGCGAGCGATGGTCTGGCGCAGGCGGGTCATCTTGACACGTTCTTCGCGGGCCGCGTCATCGGCCGAAACGGGCGCACGGGGCGCTTGTGCTGCGGGTGCTGGGGCCGCAGCAGCGGCAGAGCCTGCGGAGGCGGCGGCTTTCATAACGTCTTCTTTCATGATCCGTCCGTCTTTTCCTGTGCCTGCAACGGCATTGGCGTCGAGGCCTTTTTCGGCCATCATTTTTTCGGCTGAGGGCGCATTTTTGGCGCCTGCTGTGGCGGCGGCTTGCGCTGGAGCGGGGGCAGCAGCAGGCGCTGCGGCGGCTGTTGCGCCTTCGCCCGAGCTGATCACGCCGAGCTTTGCGCTTGCGTCAACAGTTGCGCCTTCGGCGGCGATGATTTCTGTCAGAACGCCTGCGGCGGGACTTGGTACTTCGACGCTGACTTTGTCTGTCTCAAGTTCGCAGAGCATTTCGTCTTGGGCAACTGTATCGCCGACTTGCTTGAACCATGTTGAAACTGTCGCTTCTGTGACGCTTTCGCCAAGTGTCGGCACCATGACATCAACGGCAGCGGCTGAGGCTGCTGCAGCGGGCGCTGCGGCGGCTTTTGGGGCTGCTGCTGCGGCTTCGCCTGCGTTGATTGTGGCGAGAAGGGCGTCAACGCCCACTGTCTCGCCTTCGGCGGCGATGATCTCGCCCAGCGTGCCCGCTGTGGGCGCTGGGACTTCGACAGTCACCTTGTCTGTTTCAAGCTCACAGAGCATTTCGTCGGCTTGGACCGCATCACCTGGCTTTTTGAACCATGTGGCGACTGTGGCTTCGGTGACGGATTCACCCAGTGTAGGAACGCGAACTTCGGTCATGGGTTATTTCCCTTTTTTCAGTGTGAGCGCATCGTCAATGAGTGCGGCTTGTTGTGCTTTGTGGGCTGAGGCAAGGCCTGTTGCGGGCGAGGCGCTTGCGGCGCGGCCTGCATAAGTCGGGCGGCCGTGCTTGGCTTTGATACGCCCGAGGACCCATTCGATATTAGGCTCGATGAATGTCCATGCGCCTTGGTTCTTTGGCTCTTCCTGACACCAGACCACTTCGGCGTTTTTGAAGCGCGACAGCTCCTTAACGACGGATTGAGCGGGGAAGGGATAGAACTGCTCAACGCGCATCAGATAAACATCATCAATGCCGCGCGCGTCACGCTCTTCCAGCAAGTCATAATAGACTTTGCCCGAGCACATGACGACGCGTTTGATTTTGTCGTCGCTTGCAAGAACCGTATCGGAGTTGCCGTATTGAGCGTCGTCCCAGAGGATGCGGTGGAAGCTTGAGCCTGTGGTGAACTCTTCAGCCTTTGAGACTGCGAGCTTGTGGCGCAGGAGCGACTTTGGCGTCATCAGGATCAGCGGCTTGCGGAAGGTGCGGTGCAGCTGGCGGCGCAGAATGTGGAAGTAGTTGGCTGGTGTCGTGCAGTTGGCGACGATCCAGTTGTCTTGGCCACATTGCTGCAAGAAACGCTCAAGGCGGGCCGAGCTGTGCTCTGGGCCTTGGCCTTCGTAGCCGTGCGGCAGAAGCACTGTCAGACCCGACATGCGCAGCCATTTGCTTTCGCCAGATGAAATAAACTGGTCAAACATGATCTGAGCGCCGTTGGCGAAGTCGCCGAACTGGGCTTCCCAGAGCGTGAGGGCGTTTGGCTCAGCCAAAGAGTAGCCGTACTCAAACCCAAGAACCGCATATTCTGACAGCATGGAGTCGATGACTTCATACTGGGCCTGACCTGCACGGATGTTGTTGAGCGGGTAGTAGCGCTCTTCCGTGTCTTGGTTGATGATGCCTGAGTGGCGTTGGGAGAAGGTGCCGCGTGTGGCGTCTTGTCCTGAGAGGCGGACAGGGTAGCCTTCGGAGAGCAGCGAGCCAAAGGCCAGCGCTTCGCCTGTGGCCCAGTCAAAGCCTTCGCCTGTTTCAAACATCTGCGCCTTGCTTTCCAGCAAGCGGCCCACTGTTTTGTGAAGCGGCAAAGTGGCGGGCGCTGTGCTGAGCGCGCGGCCGATCTCGGCGAATGTCTCTGGCTTGATGGCGGTTTCGCCGCGCTGATACTCTTCTTTGTCGCGGTTGAGGTGAGACCACTTGCCATCCAGCCAGTCGGCTTTGTTGGGTTTGTAGTCTTTACCTGCCTCGAACTCCTCGCCCAGATGGGCTTGGAACGCGGCTTTCATATCTTCGATCTCGCCCTCTGGGATGAGGCCGTCTTTGACCAGCTCAGCGGTATAGAGGCTAAGCGTGGTCTTTTGTTTCTTGATCTTTTTGTACATGAGCGGGTTTGTGAACATGGGCTCGTCGCCCTCGTTGTGGCCAAACCTGCGGTAGCAGAAAATATCGATAACCACGTCTTTGCCAAACTTCTGGCGGAACTCTGTCGCCACTTTGGCCGCGTGGACCACGGCCTCGGGATCGTCGCCATTGACGTGGAAGATCGGTGCTTCGACCATCAGAGCGATGTCTGTGGGGTAGGGCGAGGAGCGCGAGAAATGCGGCGCGGTGGTGAAACCGATCTGGTTGTTGACCACGATATGCATCGTGCCGCCTGTGCGGTGGCCCTTGAGGCCTGAGAGGCCCAAGCCTTCAGCCACAACGCCTTGGCCTGCAAAGGCCGCATCGCCGTGCAACAGAATTGCCATGACTTGCTTGCGCTCTGTATCGCCGAGCTGGTCTTGCTTGGCGCGGACCTTGCCGAGCACAACGGGGTTGACCGCCTCAAGGTGTGAGGGGTTAGCGGTGAGGCTGAGGTGGACAGAGTTGCCGTCAAACTCGCGGTCCGAGCTTGCGCCGAGGTGATATTTTACATCGCCCGAGCCGTCCACGTCTTCGGGCTTGAAGCTGCCGCCTTGAAACTCGTTGAAGATCGCGCGGTAGGGCTTGCTCATCACGTTGGCGAGCACGTTGAGGCGGCCACGGTGAGGCATGCCGATGACCATTTCGCGAATGCCGAGTGCGCCGCCGCGTTTGATAATCTGTTCCATCGCAGGAATGAGGCTTTCGCCACCATCAAGGCCGAAACGTTTGGTGCCCATGTATTTGACATGAAGGAATTTTTCAAAGCCCTCGGCCTCAACCATCTTGTTGAGGATCGCCTTACGGCCTTCGCGGGTAAATTTGATTTCCTTGTCGTAGCCTTCGATGCGCTCTTTCAGCCAGCCCGCTTCTTCGGGGTTGGAAATGTGCATGTATTGCAGCGCGAATGTGCCACAGTAGGTGCGGCGCACGATATCAAGGATCTGGCGCATATTGGCAAAATCAAGCCCCAGAACCTTATCAATGAAGATCGGGCGGTCCATGTCGGCATCGGTAAAGCCATAAGACTTTGGGTCGAGCTCGGGGTGGGGCGTGTGCTCAGTCAGTCCGAGCGGGTCAAGATTGGCAATGAGGTGGCCACGGATACGGTAGGCGCGGATGATCATCAGCGCGCGGATGCTGTCGAGCACGGCTTGGCGGACAGCCGCGTTTGAGGCATCAACGCCCGCTTTGGCAGCGCCTGCCTGAATTTTGGTGGCGGCGGCTTTTACTTCTACTTCTTCCCATTCACCCGTGAGCGCTTGGGTCAGGTCGTCATGAGGTACAGGCGGCCAGTCGGCGCGGGCCCAGCTTGGGCCTTTGGCTTCCGCCTTAACGTCCATCTCGGCATCTCCGAGCGCGCCAAAGAACGCGCGCCACGCGTCGTCAACCGAGTTCGGATCGGCGGCATATTGGCCATAGAGCTGCTCCAGATACTCGGCGTTATGGCCTTGCATGAAGGAGGAGGCGTGGAACTGGTCGTTGGAAGACTGGTCGGTCATGATGCACCTATGCGTTCGAGCGTTTGGTCTGCGCGTTTCTGGCTCGTGGCGTTGCGAAAAGCAGCGGCGCAAAATACGCCGCTGCTATTGTCTTTGCTTATTTGCCGATCGCTTCGATCACGGCTTCGCCAAGGCTTGCTGGGCTTTCAGCCACAACGATACCGGCTTTGCGCATGGCCTCGATCTTGTCTTCCGCGCCACCCTTGCCGCCGGCGACGATCGCGCCAGCGTGGCCCATACGACGGCCGGGAGGGGCTGTGCGGCCCGCGATAAAACCAGCTGTTGGCTTCCAGCGGCCCTTTTTCTTCTGGGCGGCAAGGAATTCAGCGGCTTCTTCTTCAGCTGAGCCGCCGATTTCGCCGATCATGATCATGCTGTGGGTTTCGTCGTCATCAAGGAACATGTTCAGAACGTCGATGTGCTCTGTGCCTTTGATGGGGTCGCCGCCGATGCCAACAGCAGAAGACTGGCCGAGGCCGAGGTCTGTTGTTTGCTTGACCGCTTCATATGTCAGCGTGCCTGAACGCGAGACAACGCCGCAGGAGCCGCGCATGTGGATGTGGCCCGGCATGATGCCGATTTTGCAAGCGCCTGGCGTGATAACACCTGGGCAGTTTGGCCCGATGAGGCGGCTTTTGCTGCCTTCAAGCGCGCGTTGGACGCGCATCATGTCAAGCACTGGGATGCCTTCGGTGATGCAAACGATCAGCGGCATTTCAGCGTCGATCGCTTCAAGGATAGAGTCCGCCGCGAAGGGGGGAGGCACGTAGATCACCGAGGCGTTGGCCTCTGTGACGTGCATGGCTTCGTGGACCGAGTTGAAGACGGGCAGCTCAAGATGCGTGCTGCCGCCTTTGCCCGGTGTCACGCCGCCGACCATTTTGGTGCCATAGGCGATGGCCTGTTCGGTGTGGAATGTGCCTTGCGAGCCTGTGAGGCCCTGACAGATGACTTTTGTGTTTTCGTTTACGAGGACTGCCATGTTTTGGCTCCTTAGATAGGGTCGTTGGGGAGGTGGGGTGCACCCACCCGACGATTAGCCTTTGACGGCTTTTACAATTTTCTGCGCGCCGTCTTTGAGGTTGTCAGCGGCGATTACATCAAGGCCCGAGTTGTTGATAATGGCTTTGCCTTCGTCAACATTCGTACCCTCAAGGCGAACAACCAGCGGAACTTTGAGGCCCACTTCTTTGACAGCAGCCACAACGCCCTCCGCGATCACATCGCAGCGCATGATGCCGCCGAAGATGTTGACCAGAATGCCTTTGACCTGTGGGTCAGACGTGATGATCTTGAACGCCTCAGTGACTTTCTCTTTGGTCGCGCCGCCACCTACGTCAAGGAAGTTGGCTGGCTCAGCGCCGTAGAGCTTGATGATGTCCATGGTTGCCATGGCAAGGCCGGCACCGTTGACCATGCAGCCGATTTCACCGTCCAGAGCGATGTAGTTGAGGTCATACTTTGAGGCCTCAAGCTCTTTGGGGTCTTCTTCTGTGGTGTCGCGCAGTTCGGCGATGTCGGCGTGGCGGTAGACCGCGTTGCCATCAAAGCTGACTTTGGCGTCGAGCACTTTCAGATCGCCGCCGTCTGTGACGATGAGCGGGTTGATCTCAAGCATTTCCATGTCTTTCTCAAGGAACGCTTTGTAAAGAATACCCATCAATGAAACGCATTGTTTGATCTGCGCGCCCTTGAGGCCGAGTGAGAAAGCGATGCGGCGGCCGTGGAAGGCTTGGTAGCCTGTCGCAGGATCAACTGAGAAGGAGAGGATTTTCTCTGGTGTGGCGGCTGCCACCTCTTCAATGTCCATGCCACCCTCGGTGGAGCAGACAAAAGAGATACGGCTTGTTTGGCGATCCACCAGCAGAGCAAGGTACAGCTCTGTTTCGATGCCTGAGCCGTCTTCGATATAGATGCGGTTGACTTGCTTGCCCGCTGGACCGGTCTGGTGTGTGACCAGAGTGCGTCCGAGCATGCGCTTGGCTTCTTCTGCGGCTTCTTCAACAGAGCGCGCAAGACGTACGCCGCCAGCTTCGCCAGCGTCAGCTTCTTTGAACTTGCCTTTGCCGCGGCCGCCCGCGTGGATCTGGGCTTTGACGACCCAGAGGGGTCCGTCCATTTCGCCTGCGGCTGTTTTGGCGTTTTCGGCTTTGAGGACAACGCGGCCATCTGAAACTGGCGCGCCGTAGGAGCGAAGCAGAGCTTTCGCTTGATACTCGTGGATGTTCATAGAGCTTTCCCGTCTGGTTGCTGCTGTTGGGGGTTTTACTCGCACAAGGTTTCGCAAAACCTAAGAGTAATTTGCACTGATGAGGGGGGAATAGGGATATTTCTGCATTTTGTGATCACAGGATTTATATGTGTGATCACAAATTCGCCGCTCGACGTGGCAAGAGAATCATTTTGGTGCAGATGACGGCTTTGAGGCCTGATGCGTCGCAGGGAGGGCCTGATTTGCGCAGCTCTGCACAAAAAAGGCGCGCCCAGAACAGGCGCGCCTCTTGGTGTCTTTTGGACAGTCTTTCGCTTATGCGAGTGAACCGTCGATCTCTTTACAAGCCGCGACGAGGCCTTTGACCGCATCGACAGATTTGTCGAACATGGCTTTTTCGTCTTTGTTCATGTTGATCTCAACAACACGCTCAACACCGCCAGCGCCGATCACTGTTGGCACGCCAACATAGAAGCCGTCGAGGCCGTAGGCGCCATCAACATGTGCCGCGCATGGCAGGAGGCGCTTCTGGTCTTTGAGGTAAGCTTCGGCCATTTCGATGGCTGAGGCGGCTGGCGCGTAATAAGCGGAGCCAGTTTTCAAAAGACCAACGATCTCTGCGCCGCCATCACGGGTGCGCTGTACGATTGCGTCGAGCTTCTCTTGTGTTGTCCAGCCCATGTCTACGAGGTCAGGGAGCGGGATGCCGCCAACTGTGGAGTAGCGTGTGAGTGGAACCATTGTGTCGCCGTGGCCGCCGAGAACAAAGGCAGTTACGTCGCGCATAGAAACTTCGAATTCTTCTGAAAGGAAGTGACGGAAGCGTGCTGAGTCAAGCACACCAGCCATGCCGCAGACTTTGTGCGCTGGCAGGCCAGAGAATTTCTGAAGCGCCCAGACCATTGCGTCAAGCGGGTTGGTGATGCAGATCACAAAGGCGTTTGGCGCGTGGGCGGCAATGCCTTCGCCAACAGATTTCATGACCTTGAGGTTGATGCCAAGGAGGTCATCACGGCTCATGCCTGGCTTGCGGGCCACACCGGCTGTCACGATGCAAACATCTGCGCCTGCGATATCGGCGTAGTCTGTTGTGCCTGACATGGCGGCGTCGATGCGCTCGACTGGGCCGCTTTCGGCGATGTCGAGGGCTTTGCCTTGTGGCACGCCATCGGCGATGTCGAACAACACGATATCACCAAGCTCTTTAAGGGCGGCGAGGTGGGCGAGCGTGCCGCCGATCATGCCTGAGCCGATGAGGGCGATTTTGGGTCTGGCCATGAAGGTTCTCCAGTGTGGGTTGAATTTGGCGCATGGCCTAGGCTTTTATTTGCTCCAGCGCAAGGGTGCTGCGCTGCGGCATCTGTCAGGCTCTGCTTGTTTTGAGACGGCAGATAGCGCTAAACCGATTGAGAAATCGTAACTTTAAGGCTGATCTGTTGGATTTTGCATTTTTCGCTATAGCGGGCGCAGCTGTGACCTTTGCGGGCATCTCGAAGGGGGGCTTTGGCTCTGGCGCGGCGTTTGCGGCGGCGGCGATTCTCGCTCTTGTGGTGGAGCCCGCGATGGCGCTGGGAATCATGCTGCCGCTTCTTATGCTGATCGATTTTGCCACTCTAAAGCCCTATTGGGGGCGTTGGCGCTGGGCAGACGCAAGGCTTTTGGTGCTTGCGGGTGTGCCGGGTGTGCTGCTTGGGGCGCTGTTTTACGCATGGGCCAATGCCGATACGCTACGGCTCATTATTGGTGGGATCGCGCTTTTGTTTGTCGCATGGCAGATGGCGGGGCGCGCAGGGCTGATCAAGGCAGCGAAGCGACCCATCCCCGCTTGGGGCGGCGTGGTTGCGGGGCTTGTGGCAGGGTTCACGAGCTTTATCAGCCATGCGGGAGGCCCTGCGGCAGCCGTTTATCTCTTGTCACGCAATCCGAGCAAGACCGAGTATCAGGCCAGCACGGTGCTTGTCTTTTGGCTGATCAATATTGTGAAGGTGATCCCTTACGGGTTCATGGGTATTTTTACCTTGGAGACGCTCAAACTTGATTTGATGCTTGCGCCTTTTGCACTCTTGGGCGCGTGGCTTGGCGTGAAAGCGCATTTTCTGATTGGCGAGCGGGTCTTCTTTGCGCTCACCTATGTTTTGCTCACTGTGACAGGGGCCAAGCTTGTCTGGGACGGGCTGACCTAGGCCTCAGGCGTCATTTTCTTTTGTGGGTAGGGCTTCTGCCAGCGCTTCAAAAGACTGACCACTGGCAACAAGGCAGGTCAGGCCCGCGGCTGTGGTGACGGTGATTGTCCATGTGCCGCTCTCAACGCTAGCAAAGACTTCGACCACAGAATTGTTTGAGCCAAGGCCGATCGATTGGCGTGTTTCGCCATAAGCGCTCGCGAGGCGTGCGACCACGGTTTCGCGGGGGGCACAATTGGCGGCGGGCTGGGCTGCAGCCGCGAGAGGCAAAAGCACCGTGGTGGCAAAGACAAAACCTAATCTACTCATAACATAACCTTTCCCAACGGCTTTTGCCGATGCGGGCTGAAACGCGTCCTCTTTCACAAGTTACACAAGGCGAAGCGAGCTTTGCCGCTCTGAACCCCTGCAAATCATGGCGAAAAAGCCCTAAAGAATTGGTTAACGGCTCGTGCGACGGGGGCCTTCTTTGATAAAATTCTGCGCTGCAGCACGTTTTGGCTTGAAGAAATCGCACAAAAAATGCCACATCTGCGCAAGATTATTGCTGGAGAGACTTATGGATATGCCCCGCCCTTACCGCTCGGTACTTTACATTCCCGCCTCGAAAGAGCGCGCCCTTGATAAGGCCCGCAGCCTTGATGTGGACGCGATCATCTTTGATTTGGAGGATGCAGTGACGCCTGATGCGAAGGTCGAAGCGCGCGACACCTTGAAGGCTGCTCTGAAAGAAGGCGGCTATGGCGCGCGGGCGAAGATCATCCGTCTTAATGGCCTTGATAGCGCTTGGGGGCGCGAGGATGCGGAGGCGATGAAAGATGCTGAGGCCGATGCGTTCCTTCTGCCCAAGGTCAGCTCGGCGGCGGATGTCGAGGCTCTGGCTGCGATTATTGGCAAGGATAAAGACATCTGGGCGATGATCGAGACGCCAATGGGTGTGATGAAGGCTGAAGAAATTGCAGCGCACCCTCAGATGAAGGGCTTTGTGGCGGGGACAAATGACCTTGCCAAAGAGCTCAACTGCCGCTTTCGCGCAGACCGTCTGCCGATGATCACCTCGTTGTCGATGATGCTTTTGGCTGCAAAGGCGCATGGAATTGTCGCGATTGACGGGGTGTACAACCAGTTCAAAGATGACGAGGGGCTTGCCGCAGAGTGTGCCCAAGGCCGTGACATGGGCTTTGAGGGCAAGACGCTCATTCACCCCGCACAAGTTGCGGTCTGTAACGAGGCCTTCTCCCCAAGTGCCGAAGAGATCGACCTTGCTGAGCGCCAGATTGCTGCTTTTGAGGAAACGGAAGCTTCGGGGCAGGGTGTTGCGGTTGTGGATGGTAAAATCGTGGAAAACCTGCATGTTGAGACGGCGCGCAAAATCCTCGCTTTGGCTGAGGCCGTCAGCGCGCGCTAACAGGAGGCTTTCATGCTCATACTTATTCTCGGCGTCGCGCTTTGGGCGGGTGCACATCTTTTCAAACGACTTGCACCAGCGCGCCGCGCAGGTTTGGGTGACAAGGGCAAAGGGCTTGTCTCTGCCGCACTGGTTGTTGCGATTGTCTTGATGGTGATTGGCTATCGCACGGCAGATAGCGCTGTACTTTGGGGCCGTAGCCCTGCGCTTGTCGGCATCAACAATCTTTTGATGCTGCTCGCTTTCTATATTTATGCGGCATCGGTCAGAGGCACGCGCATTACCCGCTGGATCCGCCATGCACAGCTGACGGCTGTTCTTGTTTGGTCGACTGCGCATCTCTTGGTCAATGGCGATACCCCGTCATTCGTTTTGTTTGGTGGGCTAGCTGTTTGGTCTGTTGTGCAGATGCTGGTGATCAACCGCGGCGAGGGCCCGCGCGCGCCCTATGTCGCGCCAGCGATGAAATCAGAGGTGCTGGCAGGTGTGATCAGCGTTGTTGCGTTCAGCCTCGTTGCTGCCATTCACCTCTGGCTTGGTTACAACCCGTTTGGGTGAAACTCGTTTGGATAAAAATATGAAACTCTACAGATTACTCACAGAAGAAGACACATCGGCCTTTTGCCACAAAGTCTCTGAAGCCCTCAGCAAAGGCTGGGAACTTTATGGCTCACCGACCTATGCATGGGATCAGGCCGCAGGTGTTATGCGTTGCGGACAGGCTGTGACCAAAGATGTGGCCGTGGATTATACACCCGATATGAAGCTTGGAGCGCAGTAGTATGTCAAAGACCAACGCAGGCCGCTTTTTTGAAGACTACACCCTCGGCCAAGTGATTGAGCATGCCGTGCCGCGTACCGTGGGCGAGGGGGAGCGCGCTTTGTATCATGCGCTTTATCCTGCGCGCCACGCGCTCTATTCGTCCGATGTCTTTGCGGCTCAGAGCGGTTTGGAAGGCTCCCCGATCGATGACTTGGCGGCGTTCCATGTGGTCTTTGGCAAGACTGTTCCTGATATTTCGCTGAATGCGGTGGCCAATCTTGGCTATGCCGAGGGGCGCTGGCTTTTGCCTGTGTATCCCGGTGATACGCTGCGCGCTGTGTCTGAAGTCATTGGCCTCAAGCAAAACAGCAATGGCAAGACAGGGGTTGTCTGGGTGCGGACTACAGGTCTCAACCAGATGGAAGAGCCTGTGCTCAGTTATGTGCGCTGGGTCATGGTGCGCAAAGGCAATCTGGATGCACCTGCTCCCGAGACACATGTGCCTGAGCTTGCGGGTGTGATCGCGCCCGAAGATCTGATGATCCCCGAGGGCTTGGACTTTACGGGCTATGACTTTGCCCTTGCAGGCGAGCCGCACCGCTGGGGCGACTACGCCGTTGGTGAGAAGATCGACCATGTTGATGGTGTGACGATAGAGGAAGCTGAGCATATGCTCGCCACGCGGCTTTGGCAGAACACCGCCAAGGTACATTTTGACGCGACGTTCCGCCCCGATGGCCAGAGGCTCATCTATGGCGGACATATCATCTCGATGGCACGCGCGTTGAGCTTTAACGGGCTCGCAAACGCGCAGATGATTGTTGGCCTTAATGGTGGTGCGCACGCAAACCCCTGTTTTAGTGGGCTGACTGTGAAGGCGTGGTCCGAAGTGCTGGACAAGGCCGAGACATCTGCGCCCGGCGTGGGGGCTGTGCGTTTGCGGCTTGTCGCCGTGAGCGGGGGCGACGCCTTTACCCTCAAAGGCGAGGATGGAAAATATCTTCCGCATGTTCTTTTGGACCTCGATTACTGGGCCCTGATGCCACTATGAGAGGGCTTGTTTTGTGATCACACTTTCAATAAGTGTGATCACAAATGCAATTTTCTCGGCATTTGCGACAAAAAAGCAGGTCTGATCGGCGTCTCTTTGCGTGACTCTGCCTCCAAATTCGTTATCAAAGGTGTAACGCGTGCAGAGGTATTGAGTCAGCACGCATCTGAGAAGAGGATCTACTCACATGGCCAATGGCAAACCCGTAGAGCGCCCGCTTTCGCCGCATTTGACGATTTATCGCCCGCAGCTCACTTCGATCACTTCGATCCTGACACGGATCACAGGCAACGCACTGATCATCTCAGCGCTGCTCGTGGTTTGGTGGCTCTTGGCGGCGGCTGTCGGCCCCGCCTATTATGAGATCGCCAACGCGGTGCTGACCTCGTGGTTCGGCGACATCGTCATGAGCCTCTCGGTTCTGGGCGTCTGGTATCACTACCTTGCAGGTCTGCGGCACCTCTATTTTGATGCGGGTCACGGTCTTGATATCCCGACTGCAGAAAAGCTCGGATGGGCTTGTCTGATCGGATCGGCCGTTCTCACCGTAATCACTTTGATCATCGTATAAGGGGAGCGAGACATGCGGTATTTGACAGCTCGTAAACGCGCAGCAGGCAAAGGCTCGGCCCATCATGGCGCAGAGCACCACTGGTCCATGCAGGTGAGCGCCGTTGGCCTCGCCCTCGTTGTACCTGCCTTTATCTTTATTATTGGGCGCGCTTTGGGGAGCAGCCACGCTGATGTGCTGGCGACATTCCAAAGCCCCTTTGTTGTGATCATCGTAGGGCTCACGCTTTTCATCGGCCTCAATCATGCGCGCAAGGGTGCGCAAATCATGATCGAGGATTACACGCAGGGCACGACCCGCAAAGGGCTGATCATTTTTGTGACAGCTCTCACCTATTTGATGACGGCTACTGCGCTCTACGCGCTGGCCAAACTCGCGCTGTAAGGACATTTTGACCATGGCTGAATACGAATACGAAACACACGATTATGACGTTGTTGTTGTCGGTGCGGGTGGCGCTGGTTTGCGTGCAACTCTCGGTATGGCCGAGCAGGGCTTGCGCACCGCTTGTGTGACCAAGGTTTTCCCAACACGCTCCCACACGGTTGCGGCGCAAGGCGGTATTGCCGCTTCGCTTTCCAACATGGGACCGGATCACTGGCAGTGGCATATGTATGACACGGTCAAAGGCTCTGACTGGCTTGGTGACACAGATGCGATGGAATATCTCGCTCGCGAAGCGCCCAAGGCGGTTTATGAGCTTGAGCACTATGGCGTTCCGTTTTCGCGCACAGAAGAGGGCAAGATTTATCAACGTCCCTTCGGTGGCCACACAACAGAGTTTGGCGAAGGCCCAGCTGTGCAGCGCACTTGCGCCGCAGCGGACCGCACAGGCCACGCGATCTTGCACACGCTTTACGGCCAATCGCTGAAGAACAACGCAGAATTCTACATCGAATATTTCGCGATCGATCTGGTCATGTCCGAAGACGGGCAGTGCCAAGGTGTCGTTTGCTGGAAGCTTGATGACGGTACGATGCATGTCTTCAACGCCAAAATGGTCGTTCTGGCCACAGGTGGCTACGGGCGCGCCTATTTCTCGGCCACATCTGCGCACACATGCACAGGCGATGGCGGCGGCATGGTCGCTCGTGCAGGCCTTGGCTTGCAGGATATGGAATTCGTCCAGTTTCACCCCACAGGCATCTACGGTTCAGGCTGCTTGATCACCGAGGGCGCACGCGGCGAGGGCGGCTATCTGACAAACTCCGAAGGCGAACGCTTTATGGAGCGTTATGCGCCACAGTACAAAGACCTCGCGCCGCGCGACTATGTTTCCCGCTCGATGACCATGGAGATCCGTGAGGGCCGTGGTGTGGGTGCTGAGGGCGACCATATTCACCTCAACCTCTCACACCTCCCTGCCGATGCTCTGGCTGAGCGCCTTCCAGGCATCTCGGAATCAGCCAAAATTTTCGCAGGTGTTGATGTCACCAAAGAGCCGATCCCTGTGATCCCGACGGTGCACTACAACATGGGTGGCGTGCCAACGAACTATTGGGGCGAAGTGATCAACCCGACGAAGAAAGACGCAAACGCAATCGTGCCGGGCCTTATGGCTGTGGGCGAGGCGGGCTGTGCCTCTGTGCACGGGGCCAACCGTCTTGGTTCGAACTCGTTGATTGACCTTGTGGTCTTTGGCCGCGCTGCGGCGATCCGCGCGGGCCAGATTGTGGATGCTGATGCGCCCAATCCCGAGCTGAACAAAGCTTCTGTTGATGCGGCGTTTGCGCGCTTTGACGGTCTGCGCCACGCCAAAGGCACAACCGGCACTGCCGAGCTACGCCTTGAGATGCAAAAGACAATGCAGGCTGACGCGGCTGTGTTCCGTACATCCAAGACGCTCAAAGAGGGCGTTGATAAGATGGCCGCGATTGCAGACAAGCAGGATGATCTCAAAGTCACGGACCGCTCGCTGGTCTGGAACTCTGATCTTATGGAAACGCTTGAGCTCACAAACCTTATGCCAAACGCTCTGGCCACAATTGCTGGCGCAGAAGCCCGCAAGGAAAGCCGCGGCGCGCACGCGCACGAAGACTTCGCCACACGCGATGACGAAAAGTGGCGCGTTCACACCATTGCCCACCTTGAGGGCAACAAAGTGAAGTTGAGCTATCGTGAGGTCGGCAAAACGCCCCTGACGACTGAGAAAGAAGGCGGAATTAGCCTCAAGCGGATCGCTCCGAAAGAGCGGACGTTCTGATGATGCTTAAGGCGGCATATCTGGCAGGCGCTTTTGCGTTGCTCGCAGGCTGCGACACGGCTCAACAGGCTGTGGACGATGCTGCGCGGGTAACGGCGAAAGCCACGGTGGAAAAGGTTCTCACGGCACATTTGCCAGAGACCGTGCCCGCCAAGCTGGTGACGCCTTACTCAAGCTGCATCATCGACAACGCAAGCGCCAACGAGCTTTTCAAGCTCAGCCGCGCCTCGATCACGGGTGTTGAGCCCAGCACAATCGGCTTGGTCACGGATATTATCCAGCGCCGCGCTACAACCACATGTATTGCCAAGGCCTCAACTGGCCTCTTGGCCTCCTAAAGGAGAAAACGGATGGCAGAGTTCAAACTTCCCGTGAATAGCCGCATTACGACGGGCAAAACATGGCCCAAGCCAGAAGGTGCGACCAACCTTCGCCAGTTTGATATCTATCGCTGGAACCCTGACGATGGGAAAAACCCCTGCGTTGACACGTATTTCGTGGATATGGACAACTGCGGTCCGATGATCCTCGATGCGCTCATCAAGATCAAAAACGAGATCGACCCAACGCTGACGTTCCGCCGCTCTTGCCGCGAAGGGATTTGTGGCTCCTGCGCGATGAACATTGACGGGATCAACACACTGGCCTGTATCTACGGGATGGACGAAGTCAAAGACGGGACTGCCGTCAAAGTTTATCCGCTGCCGCATATGCCGGTGGTAAAAGACCTTATCCCCGATCTGACGCATTTCTACGCTCAGCACGCGAGCATCATGCCTTGGCTCGAAACCAAGACAAACCGCCCGCAAAAAGAGTGGAAGCAGTCGATTGGTGATCGCAAGAAGCTTGATGGCCTCTATGAGTGCGTTATGTGCGCCTGCTGCTCGACATCTTGCCCGAGTTACTGGTGGAACTCGGACAAATACCTTGGCCCAGCTGCGCTGCTCCATGCGTATCGCTGGATCATCGACAGCCGCGATGAGGCAACAGGCGAGCGTCTGGACGATCTGGAAGATCCGTTCAAACTCTACCGCTGCCACACAATCATGAACTGCGCCAAGACTTGCCCCAAGGGTCTTAACCCGGCCAAAGCGATTGCTGAGATTAAGCGCATGCAGGTCAACCGCGTCGTTTAAGGCTCGCTTGCACTAAAATTAGGCGGGCAGCTCTGTGGGGCTGCCCGTTTTTTATGCTGCGATGCTGCATCGACATGGCTGCCATTCTGATTTGGCACTGCTCCCCTTCAACAAAGCCTTTATAGTAAGGACAGGGAGGAGTTTGACACATTCGGAGCAAACTCATGCAGAACCAGACTGAAGTCCAGAAACGTGCCGCCCTCGACGCTCTTGATCAAGCATATGAATATTGGTCTGGCGACAATCAGAAACCAGAAACCCAACACCCTTATGAAGACACGCCAATGGCGGCCTAAGCCGCTGGACAGTTGCGTCGCACGCTCCTAGCCTTTGGCCAAAGGAGCGGACCATGGCGACGCATCATTTCCCGACGATTGCGGTATCGCGCGGCCAAGGCGCGATCAACGAGCATTTTGTCTTTGGCGAGCGCAATTCTGGGACCAATCTGGCGCACCAGCTTCTTGTGCAAAACATCCCTGCACTTAAAGACAGCACAGGCGACAGGATTGGCCCACAGGGCTTTCGCTATGGCTGGAAGCACGGCTTTCCACAGATGGTTGCGGCGCCCGCAAGTTGCCTCGCCGTCGTGATGTTCCGCGCGCCCGAAACATGGCTGCGTTCGATGCATGCACGCCCGTGGCACGCTGTACCTGAGCTGGCCAAGCTTGAGTTCTCCGATTTTATTCGTGCCGAGTGGCAGACCCGCGTGGACGAGCAGAACTTTGGTGTTGCGCAGGGCGGGGCCCGTTGGGGCAAGGAGCTGCACTATGACCGCCATCCGCTCACTGGGGCGCGGTTTGAAACAATCCTTGGGCTGCGTCGTGCAAAAAGCACCGGCTTTCTGAGTCTTGAAGCGCGCTTCGCCAATTGTCTGATGCTGCGCCATGAAGACCTGACAGCCAACCCAGAAGGGTTTGTGCGTTTTGTGTCTGAGCACTACGGGCTTGCTCGCTATCAGACTTTCCGCCCTGTCGCCGCACGGCGTGGGCGGGCCAGTGAAGGGGCGTTTCAGCCTGCGGCCTATGCGCCCCTTGAGACAGCGGATCATGCCTTTGTCTGGGCGCAACTCGATCTCGCTCAAGAAGCGCAGCTTGGGTATGCGCCGACTTGAAGCTTGCGCTTTTTGCTGCAAGGCTGGAATTGAAAATCAGCGAAAGATGCCCAAATGACCGAGCCAAAAGATGCTGCCGCGCGCCGCGCTGTTGAACCAGTGATTTGTTACCCCAACGACACCCTGCCGACACCGCCGATGGAGCTCTATCGCGCAGCGCGAGACGGGGCCAAAAAGATCAGCGAAACGTATGCCGCTCCGCGCGAGGCCTGCACATTTGAAGTGCCACAGGGCAGCTTTTTTCGCATCAGCTCTGTGGAAGGCCCGCAAGTGGGCGATCTCAATCTCTGGAACAAGAATGACCTGTCGGAGCGGTTTTATTCGGGCAAGACCCGTGCCCTGCACGGCACCCATATCACGACAGGCGAGCGGATGTGGTCAAGCTTCCCGCACTTGCGCCCCCTTGCAACGATCGTGGCGGATACGCTGTCTTGGTACGGGATCGACGCGTTTGGCGGCTCCGTGCATGATGTGATTGGCACGCGCTGTGACCCCTACACAGGCAATTTGCTCAGCGGGACGCAATATCACCACTGCTGTCATTCAAACCTCACCCGCGCCTTGGCTGACCATCTCGGCGTGAGTGACGCCGAGGCGGAGCCACGTGTGCATGATGTTTTGAACGTGTTTATGTGCACAGGTTTCACCCGCGATACAGGGCAGTACTTTATGAAAGCCAGCCCAGTGCGGGTGGGTGACTATCTTGAGTTTTTCGCGGAGGTTGATCTGTTAGGGGCTTTGTCGGCTTGCCCTGGTGGGGATTGCTCAAGCGAGCATACCTCGGATGCGGCGGCGTGTTATCCTTTGCATGTCGAGGTGTTTGAACCTGCGTCAGGTGCGCTTGAAGGCTGGGTGGCTCCAGCAAAGAACGGCTATGACGGGAGCCATGGACGGTAGGGATCGAATTTTCTTCGAAAATCCGACCCTCTGGGGGCCTTGCCCCCAGACCCCCAAGATAGTTCTGGAAAGAGTAAGCCTTAGGCGGGGAAGGCCGCGTCTAGGGCGATTTGGACCATGTCGCCAAAGCTCTGTTCACGCTCGCTGCTGGGCAGGGCCTCGCCTGTTTGCAAGTGATCTGAGACTGTCAGAACTGCAAGGGCACGCGCGCCCAGACGGGCTGCGACCGTGTAGAGTTCGGCGGCTTCCATTTCGACGCCGAGGATACCGTGGCGTGTCATTTGCTCTGTGAGATCTGGGCGTTCGTCATAAAATACGTCAGAGGAATATATGCCACCTACATGGGGTGTTTGGCCCATGGCCTCGGCGGCTGTGACAGCGGCGCGCAGGAGTGCCCAATCAGCCGTAGGTGCAAAGTTGACTTCGCGGAAGAGGCCCATAGACGGGGTGTTGAGAGAGGTTGCGCTCATGGCGATGATGACATCGCGAATTTTGACATGAGGCTGCATGCCGCCACAGGAGCCGATGCGAATGAGGGTCTTGGCACCAAAGTCGCGAATAAGCTCGTTGGCGTAAATAGAGAGGCTTGGCATGCCCATACCTGAGCCGTGGATTGTCACAGGGTTGCCTTTATAGGTGCCCGTATAGCCGAGCATGCCACGCACTTCGTTGACGAGGCGGGGGGCATCCAAAAAAGTTTCGGCGGCCCATTTGGCGCGCAAAGGGTCGCCCGGCATGAGGACCGTCTCGGCGATATCGCCAACTTTTGCACCGATATGAACTGTCATAGTGTCTCTCCCGCTTTTCCGCGGGAGAGTGCAAAACCGTGCCCGAAAGGTAAAGCGCTATTCGGCGGCTTCGGCCTTTGGATCAGCCAGCGTGACCACATCCATCATGATGGTGTTGAGCTCGAAATCCTTGGGCGTGTAAACGCGCGCCACGCCCATTGCCAGCAGGCGTTTGGCGTCGTCATCTGGGATAATCCCGCCGACTATGACAGGGATATGTGCAAGGCCAGCGGCATTCATCCGCTCCATCAGCTCTTCGACGAGGGGGATATGGCTGCCCGAGAGGATCGAGAGGCCAACCACATGGGACCCCTGTTCTTCAGCCGCGCGCACGAGCTCTTCAGGCGTTAGGCGAATGCCATCATAGGTGATGCTCATGCCGCAGTCGCGGGCGCGATAAGCGATCTGTTCGGCGCCATTGCTGTGGCCGTCCAGACCCGGCTTGCCAATGAGAAAGGCAAGGCGGCGGCCCAGCTTGTCTGAGACGTGATCGACGGCGGCACGCAAATCATCCAGCCCTTCGGTCTTGTTTGAAGGAGAGGGCGAGACGCCCGTTGGCCCACGGTATTCGCCGTGGACTGCGCGCATCTGGGCGGCCCATTCGCCTGTTGTCGCGCCTGCCTTGGCAGCCACGATTGAGGCGGGCATGATATTCTCGCCCTTTGCAGCGGCGTCGCGCAGCGCAGTGAGAGCAGATTGAACAGCAGCCTCGTCGCGTGCGGCACGCCACTCTGTGAGGCGGTTGATTTGTTCGGCCTCTGTGGCAGGATCCACCGTCATAATGCCGCCATCGGCGCTCATCAGCGGGCTTGGCTCGGTTTGTGTATATTTGTTCACACCGACAACAACGGTTTCGCCAGCTTCAATGCGGCCCAAGCGCTCGGCGTTTGAGGTCACCAGTTGGGCTTTCATATAGTCAATCGCCTTGATCGCACCGCCCATGCCATCAAGCCCTGCGAGTTCTTGGCGGGTGCCGGCTTTGAGGGCTTCGACTTTAGCGTCGACAGCAGGGTTGCCATCAAAGAGATCGTCATATTCCAAGAGATCGGTTTCAAAGGCCATGATTTGCTGCATCCGCATCGACCATTGCTGATCCCAAGGGCGGGGCAGGCCGAGGGCCTCATTCCACGCAGGAAGCTGCACAGCACGGGCGCGGGCTTTTTTGCTCAAAGTCACGGCGAGCATTTCGATCAGGATACGGTAGACGTTGTTCTCTGGTTGCTGCTCTGTAAGGCCAAGCGAGTTTACTTGTACGCCATAGCGGAAGCGGCGGAACTTGGCGTCTGTGACACCGTAGCGCTCCAGCAGGATTTCATCCCAGAGGTCGACAAAGGCGCGCATTTTGCACATTTCGGTGACAAAGCGGATGCCTGCGTTCACGAAAAACGAGATACGTCCGCACAGCGCAGGAAAGTCCTCGGCAGGGACGCGAGGCTTAAGCTCATCAAGGACTGCAATGGCTGTGGCCAGAGCAAAGGCAAGCTCCTGCTCGGGCGTCGCACCCGCTTCTTGCAGGTGATATGAGCAGACATTCATCGGGTTCCATTTGGGAACATGGGTGTAGCAATACTCTGCCACATCGCCGATCATCTTGAGGCTCGGCGCAGGCGGACAAACATATGTGCCGCGGCTGAGGTATTCTTTGATCAGATCATTCTGAACCGTGCCTTGCAGCGCGCTCACATCGGCGCCTTGTTCTTCAGCGACGGCGATATAGAGCGACAAAAGCCAAGGCGCTGTCGCGTTGATCGTCATCGACGTGTTCATTTGCTCCAGTGGAATATCTTTGAACAATGCGCGCATATCGCCCAAGTGGCAGACGGGGACGCCCACTTTACCCACTTCACCACGCGATAGAACGTGATCGCTGTCATAGCCTGTTTGGGTGGGCAGATCGAAGGCAACCGAGAGGCCTGTCTGACCTTTCGCAAGATTGGAGCGGTAGAGCGCGTTTGAGGCCGCCGCTGTTGAATGGCCCGCGTAGGTGCGGATGAGCCAAGGGCGGTCTTTGCTGGTCGGGGTTTGCGCTTGGGACATGAGGGGCCTCGTGAATCGGTTTGGGTAATTATCGTGCGTTGCAAGCTTGATACTTGGAATTTTCTGGCGCGTCAATTCGCTGCGTTGCGGCATTCGCGCGGCGCTCGGCCAATCTTCTTGCATAGCTCTGAGGTTCTGGCAAAACATGGTTCATGTTTCAGCCCGTTGCCCTTCCGCTTTGGCTTTTGGTGGTTATTCTGCTCTTTGCAGCGGTAACCTTCGCCTCGCATTTTCTCTTTCCTTCGGTGCGCTGGTTCTTTCGCCGCCGTATGGAAAAGGCCGTGGCCCAGCTCAATACGCGTCTGACGCGTCCGATTGAGCCGTTCAAGCTGGCACGGCGGCACGATATGATCCAGCGGCTGATTTATGACGGTGAAGTTTGGGCTGCAATCTCAGAGCATGCACGCGCTGAGGGTGTGCCTGAAAACGTGGCCTTTGAACGTGCGCGCCGCTACGCCCGCGAGATTGTGCCCTCTTTCAGCGCAACGCTTTACTACGGCTTCGCGATCCGCTTTGCGCGATTTCTCAGCCGCAAGCTGTACCGCGTGCGCCTTGGCCATCATGCTGCTGATACGCTTGGGAGCATTGACCGCAACGCCACTGTTGTCTTCGTGATGAACCATCGCAGCAATATGGACTATGTCCTCGTTACCTATCTTGCAGCTGAGCAGAGCGCGCTGTCCTATGCGGTGGGCGAGTGGGCGCGGGTCTGGCCGCTGTCGCGCCTCATCCGTGCAATGGGCGCATATTTCATCCGCCGCCGCTCGCGGGGCGAGCTCTATCGCCGTGTGCTTGCGCGTTATGTGGCGCTGGCCACAGAGGGCGGCGTGACCCAAGCGGTCTTCCCCGAGGGTGGGCTGTCCCTTGACGGGGCGTTGGCAAAGCCCAAGCTCGGCATTCTGCGCTATATTGTAGACGGTTATGATGCCGAAGAGCGCGATGTCGTCTTTATCCCAGTGGCGATCAACTATGATCGCGTCTTTGAAGACAAGATCCTCGTGGCGGCGGGCCAGCGCGGTGATAGGCGCTTTGGCGCGCGTATCTCTGTTGTGGTGAAATATATCTGGCGCATCACATGGCGGTGGGCGACAGGGCGGTATCACCGCTTTGGTTATGCTGCGGTGAGCTTTGGTGCGCCTCTCTCGCTGCGCGCCTTTGCGGGCACAAAGCCCCCCTTGATTGAAGATTTGGCCAGTGATTTGATGCAGCGGATCGGTGCGGTTGTGCCTGTCTTGCCAGTGCCGCTGGCGGCGAGCGTTTTTCTGAGCGCCAAAGCCCCCCTGAGCTTTGCGGAGTATAGCGAGGCCTTTTGTGCTGTGATTGAAGCCATGCCCGAAGCGCATATCCACGCCCCGCGCGAGGATATGGACTACGCAGTGGAGTATGGCCTGCGCAATCTCGTAGCGCGTGGTTTTGTGAACGAGACAGAGGGCGTCTATTCGGCGACAGACGAGGGCAGGCCTTTGTTGCAATATTACGCGAACTCCATTGCACATTTGCTGCGCTAGCGAAGATTTTTCTGCACTCGCTCGGTTATAAAATTACAAAAAATGACCAAATGGCGTTGCAAAGTTGCGTAAGCGCCGCTACCTCTTGGGGAGTTAATGCGATTCTGCACTGCAGCAGAGCCCCGCCTCAGGCAATGGAGTAAACAAATGGCCTTGGACACCGAAACAGGCGTAACGCCTTACGAAGCGCCCGAAAAAGACCTTTATGAAGTTGGCGAAATGCCGCCTCTCGGCTACGTGCCAAAGCAGATGTATGCTTGGGCCATCCGCCGCGAGCGTCACGGCGAGCCTGACAAGAGCTTTCAGGTCGAGGTGGTCGATACACCCATTCTGGACAGCCATGAAGTTTTGGTTTTGGTCATGGCCGCTGGCGTCAACTACAATGGCGTCTGGGCAGGCCTCGGTGTTCCGATCAGCCCGTTTGACAGCCATGGACAAGATTATCACATCGCAGGCTCTGACGCTTCAGGGATCGTTTGGGCTGTAGGCTCGGCCGTGAAAAACTGGAAAGTCGGCGACGAAGTTGTCATCCACTGCAACCAAGATGATGGCGACGACGAAGAGTGCAACGGCGGCGATCCGATGTATTCCCCAAGCCAGCGCATCTGGGGCTATGAAACACCTGACGGCTCTTTTGCCCAGTTCACCAATGTGCAAGCACAGCAGCTTCTGCCGCGCCCCAAGCACCTCACATGGGAAGAGAGCGCCTGCTATACGCTTACGCTTGCCACAGCATACCGCATGCTCTTTGGCCATCACCCCCACGAGCTTAAGCCTGGTCAGAATGTTCTGGTCTGGGGTGCGTCGGGCGGCCTTGGCTCCTATGCAATCCAGCTGATCAATGCTGCAGGCGGCAACGCTATCGGTGTGATCTCGGACGAAGACAAACGCGAGTTTGTCATGGGTCTTGGCGCCAAAGGCGTGATCAACCGCAAAGATTTCAACTGCTGGGGTCAGCTACCCACAGTGAACACGCCAGAATACGCCGAATGGTTCAAAGAGACCCGCAAGTTCGGCAAGGCGATCTGGGACATCACGGGCAAGGGCAACAACGTCGACATCGTTTTTGAACATCCTGGTGAGGCGACATTCCCAGTCTCCACATTCGTTTGCAAAAAGGGCGGCATGATCGTGATTTGCGCAGGCACATCTGGCTTCAACTGTACGTTCGATGTCCGCTACCTCTGGATGCACCAGAAGCGCATCCAAGGCAGCCACTTTGCCCACCTCAAGCAAGCCGCTTCGGCCAACCGCTTGATGATTGAGCGCCGTCTTGATCCTTGCATGTCCGAAGTGTTCTCTTGGGCCGATATTCCTGCGGCTCACATCAAGATGATGCGCAACGAACACAAGCCCGGCAACATGTCTGTATTGGTGCAATCACCGAAGACAGGCCTGCGCACATTGGATGATGTGGTCGCGGCTGGAAAGTAACGTCTTAGCAAGTAAGCTGTTAACGATTGAAATTGGCCCTGCGCTTGGAAGCTCCAAGCGCGGGGCTTTTCTTTTCAAGCGCTTAGAAAAGTGAACCCCGCCATTTATGGGGAAGGAATACTCGCGAATAGGTTGAATTATTTTCCCGTGATACTCTTTTTAGAATGCCAATTAATCCTTCGTTAACCCTTCAAAGGCGAATATCAGAATGAAGAATAACTGGATATTAGACGTTCTGACGGATCTGCGGGGCTTTGCGACGGCCAATGGCCTTCCAAGGCTCGCCGAGCAGTTGGATGACACGGTGCTGTTGGCGGCGTGCGAGCTGGTGTCCTCGCCTGAGGGGGGAGACGCGCGTGGCGCGAACGCAGGACGAGTTGAGTTTTGTTGCGATGTTGGAGGCGCTGGAACAGGCTTCTGAACTCTGTGAGTTGCAGGCGATTTCAGAACGTTTGCGTGATTATTTCCAAGTCGATCATCTTGTTTATCACTGGGTCAGCGGCGCAGGCACACAATATGGTTGCGGAACTTATAGTCCAGAATGGGTCGCGCTCTATATCGAACGTGATTATATCAGAACAGACCCTGTGGTCTTGGGCTGCTATCAGCGCTTTCATCCCGTGGATTGGAAGATGCTCGATTGGTCGAGCAAAGCGGCACAAGCGTTTCAGGCCGAAGCCCTTGCGCATGGTGTGGGCAATCAAGGCTTTTCTGTTCCGATCCGTGGACCAAGCGGGCAGTTTGCGCTCTTTACTGTCAGCCATCATTGCGATGATGCAACATGGGCGTGCCGTATTGAGGCCGCGCGGCGCGAGCTGATCCTTGTGGGCCATTATTTCAATGAAAAGGCATTGGAGTTTGAGCCTGACCGCGCCCCAGAGGCTGCCCGCGCGCTCTCGCCCCGTGAGGTCGATGCCATGACTTTTCTCGCCATGGGCTATTCGCGCGCGCAAGTTGCCAATACGCTCTCGATTTCCGAACATACCCTGCGGGTATATATCGAGTCTGCACGCTTCAAGCTTGGCGCCGCCAACACCACCCATGCGGTTGCCCGCGCGCTTCAGCACGGTCTGATCATCGTCTAAACAGCGTACGCTGCCCTCGGTTTCTGTTAACTCATCCGTCCTAAACCCTCCGATATATTTACGGAGGGTTAACCATGATCAGATTTCTCTACGGCGACAGCTTGGCAGACCACAGCCGCTTGGCGCAGAGCATGTTTCGTGACCGCGCCAAACAGTTTTCCGAGCGGCTTGGCTGGGAGGTTTCGGTCGATGACGCAGGCGAGGAGCGCGATCAATATGACGCGCTCAACCCCCTCTATGTGATCTGGCAGCGCCCCGACGGGCTTCATGGCGGATCGATGCGCTTCCTGCCCACCACTGGCCGTTGCATGACCCACGAACATTTCCTGCATCTCTCCAGCGGTACTCCCGTTCAAAGCCCGTTTATCTGGGAGTGCACCCGTTTTTGCCTGAGCGAGAGTGCGAGTCCAACCACAGCGGCACGGCTCATGCTCGCAGGTGTTGCGCTGATGGAAGGTCAGAGGCTTGAGCATTTCCTCGGCGTGTTTGATGCTCCGATGGAACGGATCTACCGCCAGATTGGCGCCAGCCCTGAGATTCTGGGCAGCGTGGGGCAGGGGCGTACCAAAACCAGCCTTGGCCTCTGGGCCTATACGCCCGCCGCCAAGGCGCGGCTGGTAAAAAAGGCCAAGCTCAGCGAAGCGGTGATGCTGCATTGGTATCTGCGTGCCTTCGGCCCGAAGCCATCCAAAAAATCAGACGCCGCCTAGGCCTTTTGCCCATTCAAAGCGCGCACGAAAGGCTCTAGGGTCGCGCGCATGAACACAAAGATCACACAGCTGTCCGAAGATCAGGCCGAAGCCTTTGATCGCGTTGCCGAAGTGCTGCGCCCCGCAGGGATCGATATCGAAAACGGCCTGCTTCAGCCGCCCCAAGGCGGGGCCAACAAAACGCTGGCGATCACAGGCAAGGCAGGATCGGGTAAAACCCTGCTTCTCGCTGCGCTCTATCGGGCGATGGAGGAGGCGGGGCTGGATGTGGTTTCCGCCGATTATGAAGGCAAAAAGCGCAAAGACCGCCGCACTTTGGCAATCCTTGCGCCAACCAACAAGGCGGCAAGCGTTCTGCGCATGCGCGGCGTCCCCGCCACGACCATTCACCGCATTCTCTACTCCCCCGTCTATGATCCCGACTATGAGCGCATCGCAGAGTGGCTCACGGGCAATGGCGAAAAGCCCGAGATCGAAGGTCTGACAGAGGTTGCGCTTGAGCGTGCCTATGCGTTCTATCAAGCCAATAAGTCGATCCCTGCGGCCCTCGCAGCTGCGGGTCTGCGCGGCTCTGATTTCATCACAGGCTGGAAGCGGCGCGACGAGCCGCTAGATGTCGGGATGATCGACGAAGCTTCAATGCTCGATGACAAACAATTTGAAGACCTCAAAGAGATTTTCCCAAGCCTCATTCTCTTTGGTGATCCGGCCCAGCTCGCCCCTGTAAACCAGTCAGGTACGATGGTGTTTGAAAAGCTGCCGGCCCCCGCTGTGCTCAATCTGAGCCGCATTCACAGGCAGGACGCCAATAACCCGATCCTTGATTTGGCCCATGCGCTGGCCGACCCCGAGCTTGGCTTTGAAGCGTTTGAGCGGATGATCGAAGAGGCCGCCGCGCGCGATGAAAGGGTGGTCTGGAGTCAGCGGGTCGAAGTTGATTTGATGGCGCGCAGCCCCGTGCTGGTCTGGCGCAATGCCACGCGCATTCGCCTGATCAACGCCTTCCGCCGCGTGTATGACGCTCCCGAAGATGCACTGCTTGAGGGTGAACCTCTCATTTGTGACGGATTGGAGCTGCCTCTCAAACACCGCAAAAAGCGGCTTGATCTGGAGGCGCGGGGCCTCATCAAAGGCGCGCAAGTCATCTACCTTGGGCCAGGTCGCAAGCCCGGCTTCTCGCGCCTGCATGTGGTCGGCGCCGAAGATCCACAAGTCTCGGCTGCCTCGATCGTCAAAATCGAGATGCCCGATGAGGAAGAGCCGTTTATTCCCTTTGCCGCCCGCATGGGCGCGGCCTTTTTGCATGGCGCGGCTGTGACGATCCATAAGGCGCAAGGCTCCCAATGGCGTGATGTGCAAGTCTTTGCGCCCGATCTCTACGCCGCCGCGAGGATGGGGCGCTCTGAGGCGGGCCAACCCCTCTGGAAGCGGCTCGCCTATGTGGCGATCACCCGCGCGGAAGAGCGGCTCCTCTGGGTCGTGCGCAACCGTCTCTCAAAGCCGACAGCGCCGCTGACCACGGCTGATCTGGTCGTGCCTGCGCCAAAGTTGGAACTAGAAGCCGAGGAAGAGCTATGAAATCAATCCTGATCACAGGCGCAAGCGCGGGCATCGGGCGCGCCACAGCTGAGCACTTTCTGGCCAAGGGCTGGTGTGTTGGCCTTCTCGCGCGCAGCATTGCCCCGCTTGAAGAGATCGCGGCGGGGCAGGTAGGCGCTGTTGTGCTTCCCTGTGATGTGACAGACGCCAGCGCTGTTGAGGCTGCTTTCAAACAGTTCATGGGCAAGGCTGGGCGGCTGGATGTGCTCTTTAACAATGCTGGCAGCTTTGGCACTGCTGCGCCGATTGACGAGCTGCCGCTTGAGGCTTGGCGTGCGGCGGTTGATGTGAACCTCAACGGCATGTTTTATGCGGCCCGTGCGGCCTTTGCCGAGATGCGTGCCCAAAGCCCGCAAGGTGGACGGATCATCAACAATGGCTCCGTTTCGGCCCATGCGCCGCGCGAAAACGCGGTCAGCTATACAGTGACCAAGCACGCGATCACCGGCTTGACAAAAGCGCTCTCGCTTGACGGGCGCAGCCTTGATATCGCCTGCGGGCAAATTGATATTGGCAATGCGCGCACCGCGCTGTTGGAAGAGCTTGCTGCCAAGACGCCAGACAACCCGCCGCCCATGATGGACGTGCGACATGTGGCTGAGGCGGTCTATAGCATGGCCACATTGCCGCTTGAGGCGAATGTGCAGTTCATGACGCTGATGGCAACGAAAATGCCCTATATCGGGCGGGGCTAGTTCCGCTGAAACACGCGGAAGATAGCCGAAGCGCCCCAGCCAGCAAAGATCGCGATGGCGAGTGAAAGCAGGCCATAGATCAGCGGTTGTTGGCGCGAAAGATTGAACAAAAAGCGTTCAAGTCCGACCTTTTTCACTTCGATCACCGTGTTGTATTCTGAGACAACTTCGCCGCTGCGCGTGAGGAAAATACGCGTCTGATAGTCGCCTTCCGTCAGATTGGCAGGCATTGAAATAGAAGTCTTGAAGAGTGTCTGCTCGGTGACCTCGATGCTGTTTTCACGCAGCTGGTAAAGGCCGTTTTCCTTGCGAATGCGGATCACTGCTTTGGTAAAGTCGACGGCGTTTTCAACATCCTTTGGCGCGCCGACTGAGCGGATCGCACGTGGAATAGAGACACGGTGGCGTAGGTCTTGGGTATTGGTCAGTGCCTCGGCAAAGGGCGCAGATGTGGCGATGGCGTAAAACGCAGGTGCGCTGTCCACTTCGACTTCGGCCGTATTGATCCAGATCCCGAAGCGTTTATCTTTGCGGCGCACGGTCAGCGGCTGGCTTGGCCCTGAAACCGCAATAACCACTTGTAGGGGGTCGCCTTCTGGCAAGGCTGTCTCGCGTTTGATCGCACCAAATATCAGAATTTCTGAGCCGTCAAAATTCGTGGTGATGGAGACAGATCTCTGGCTCAGGCCGAGCACGACGTTCTCAGCAGACGCCACGGTTGCCATGACCAGACAGACAAGAGCCAAAGCCAAACGCATCAGTGGCCCCCCGCCGCGCCGATAGAGTAGAGCTCGGCTGGCTGAAACAGAAGGTCCGTTGCGAGCTTGCCGCAGACGACGAGCACCATAATTGCGAGCAAGATGCGCAGTTGTTCGGCCTTCATCTTGACGCCAATACGCGCCCCGATTTGTGCGCCGATGACGCCCCCGACGAGCAGCAGAACCGCAAGCACCATATCCACCGTGAAGTTGGTCGTGGCGTGCAAAAGTGTGGTGAAGGCGGTCACAAAAATGATCTGGAAGAGCGAAGTTCCGACGACAACTTTGGTCGGCATGCCCAGAATATAGATCATGGCGGGGACCATAATGAAGCCGCCACCAACGCCCATAATGGCGGCGAGGATACCGACGAGAATACCAACAATGATCGGCGGAATGACCGAAATATAAAGCCCTGAGGTGTGAAACCGCATCTTCATGGGCATCTTGGAAATCCAGCCGCGCTGGCGACGGCGCTTTGGCGCGCCAGTTGCGCCCTTGGCGCGGCGTATGGCGTTGAGGCTTTCGACAAACATCAACGCACCAACAACGCCTAGAAAGACGACATAACAGAGCCGCACGAGCAGATCGACTTGCCCCAAGGCCTTGAGATAATTGAATATCACAACCCCGACAGCCGCGCCCATAAGTCCGCCGACAAGCAGCACTGTGCCCATCTTCAGATCAACGGTTTTGCGCTTGAGGTGCGCGAGCACACCCGAGAAGGACGAGGCGACGATTTGGTTGGCTTCTGTCGCCACAGCAACAGCAGGGGGAATTCCGATAAAGAACAGAAGTGGCGTCATCAGAAAGCCGCCACCGACCCCGAACATACCCGAAAGAACGCCCACAATCCCGCCCAGCCCCAGAAGGACAAACGCATTGACCGAAACCTCGGCGATGGGCAGGTATATCATCATTGCTTTTCCTAGCGCCACAGTTGCCAGCTTTGCAAGTGTAAGAACCAGCATATTGCAGCTGGAAACATCTATTTACCCAAGCTGGCGCTATTGGGGCAGAGGATGGGGCTATTTAGGCAGCGTTTTCTCTGGCTTAGCGCTCTTTGACGTAAGGCTCCCCGCCCGCGCGCGGCGGAATGGCTTTGCCAACAAACCCCGCCAGAATAACCACCGTGAGAATATAGGGCAGCGCCTCCATAAACTGCACAGGGATGGTCACACCTGCCACATCAAAGCTCTGGAAGCGCACAGCAACAGCCTGCAAAAGCCCAAACAGCAGACAGGCCCAAAGTGCATGCCATGGCCGCCACTTGGCAAAAATAAGCGCCGCCAGCGCGATAAATCCGCGCCCCGCCGTCATCTCTTTGACAAACTGTGCCTGCAAAGCTGTGGCCAGATAAGCCCCCGCAATTCCGCAGAGAATTCCGCAGATAATTACAGCTGCAAAGCGCAGTTTCACAACAGAAATACCCGCCGTATCTACAGCGGCAGGGTTCTCGCCCACAGCGCGCAGGCGAAGTCCAAAGCGCGTGCGAAACAGCACCCACCATGTGAGAGGGACAAGCAGAAGCGACAGATAGACAATGATTGTATGGCCCGAAATCAGCTCGGAATAGATCTGCATCACTGGCCCCGCCTCGGCAATATCACGCACGCGCGTCAATGCGCCAGGAAGGGTGATCGGCTCAAACCGCGCCGCTCCGACAAGCGACGGCGTGCGCCCGCCTTGGGCAAACCAGTCCTGCGCAATCAGAACAGTAAGACCCGAGGCCAGAAAGTTTATCGCGACGCCAGAGATCAGTTGGTTGCCCCGAAAGGTGATCGAGGCGACGCCATGAATAAGCGAAAGCACCATCGATGCGCCGATCCCTGCCAGCATCCCGAGCCAAACATTGCCCGAAGCAAAAGCCACAGCAGCCGAAAACAGCGCCGCGGCGAGCATCTTGCCTTCAAGGCCAATGTCAAAAATCCCTGCGCGCTCCGAGTAAAGCCCCGCAAGACAGGCCAGCAAAAGCGGCGTGGCAAGGCGCATAGTGCTATCGAGCACTTGAATGATCGTGAGAAGCTCCATCAGAGCGCCTCCTTCTTTTTACGCATGGAGAGGAACACCCGCTCCAGCGGTGCGCGCACCATGTGATCCAGCGCGCCAGTAAAGAGTATGACGAGCGCTTGAATGACAGTGATCAGCTCACGCGGAATATTGGTCCAGAGCGCCAGCTCGGCCCCGCCCTGATAGAGAAAGCCGAAGAGCAGCGCCGCCAGCAAAACCCCTGCTGGGTGATTGCGCCCCATCAGCGCGACGGCGATGCCGATAAAGCCAGCTCCTTCGGTCGAGTTGAGGATCAGCCGCTCAGCCTCGCCCTGTGTTGTGTTCACAGCCATAAGTCCCGCCAGCGCGCCTGAAATCAACATGGCAATCACAGTGATGCGCACCGCCGATGTGCCAGCATAATTGGCGGCTGTTTCAGAGAATCCGAAGTGGCGGATTTCATAGCCAAGGCGCGTGCGCCAGATTAGGAAATAGACAAATACACAGGCCGCGAGGGCCACGAAGAAGCTCACATTGACAGGCGCGCTCTTGAACATCGGTGCCGCCGCCGTGGAAAACATGTCTTCAAACGTGGGCAGATTTGTCGCTGCTGAGAACTTGGCCGAAGCAGGCTCCATCGCGCGGGGAGGGCGCAGAACATTAACCAGCATATAGCCGAGCACAGAAAAGGCGATGTAGTTGAACATGATCGTGGTGATCACGATATGTGAGCCGCGCTTGGCCTGCAAATATGCAGGGATCAGCGCCCATGCGGCGCCAAAAAGTCCTGCAAAAAGACTGGAGCCAAGCAACGCAAGGCTCCAGTGCGGCCACGGAATATAAAGGCAGCAGAGCGCGACACCCAGCCCTGCAAGCATAGCTTGTCCTTCACCGCCGATGTTAAAGAGCCGCGCATGAAACGCGACAGAGACAGCCAGCCCTGTAAAGATAAAATTGGTGGCGTAATAAAGCGTATAGCCCCAGCCAGAGGAGCGCATAAGCGCCCCCTCAACCATCAGCTTGAGCGCCGCCACAGGGTCTTCCCCGATTGCAAGGATCACAAGCGCCGAGAGGATGGCCGCGAGCAAAAGCGAGATCAGCGGAACTAGCGTAGCGTCCGCCCATTTTGGCATCTTTTCCATCAGGCAGCTGCTCCGTTTTTGTCGCTTGTGTTCATACCTGCCATCAGCATGCCCAGCTCTTTTTCGTCTGTCTCGCTTGGCAAGCGCTCGCCCATAATCTGCCCATCAAACATGACGGCGATCCGGTCTGAAAGGGAGAGGATTTCTTCAAGCTCCACACTCACCAGCAAAATCGCCTTGCCAGCGTCGCGCAGCGCAATGATCTGTTGGTGAATAAATTCGATTGCGCCAATATCAACTCCGCGTGTCGGCTGCCCGATGAGAAGCAGATCGGGGTTGCGCTCCATTTCGCGCGCCAGAACCAGCTTTTGCTGGTTGCCACCCGAGAAGTTCTTAGCCGTCAGTTTCGGGTTTGGCGGACGCACATCAAAGCGTTCGATCTTGCCCTTGGCGTCCTCAATGATCGTGGCGTTGTCCATGAAGGGCCCGCGCTGGTAGGCTGGGTCACGATGATAGCCGAATATGGCGTTCTCCCATGCGGTGAACTCCATGATCAGCCCCTCGCGCTGGCGGTCTTCAGGCACATGGGCAATCCCGCGCGCACGGCGTGACTGCCCGTCTGAGAAGCGCCCCGTGAGGTCGATCTCTTCCCCGTTGACGCGCACATGCCCCGTGCCGTTCTGCATTCCGCCGAGCACTTGTAAAAGCTCGCTCTGCCCGTTGCCTGAGACGCCCGCAATCCCGAGGATTTCGCCCGCGCGTACATTGAGCGAGATGCCCTTGAGCCGCTCAACACCCTTGCTGTCGGTGACGCGCAGGTCTTGGACGTCCAGCACAGTATCTTTGGGTGCGGCTGGCTTTTTATCGACGCGCAGCAAGACTTTGCGCCCCACCATGAGTTCGGCCAATTGCTCTGGGCTGGTCTCTGAGGTTTTCACCGTTGCCGTCATCTGGCCGCGCCGCATGACGCTGACTGTATCAGTGATCTCCATGATCTCGCGCAGCTTGTGGGTGATCAGAATGATGGTTTTGCCCTCTTCGCGCAGGCGGTTGAGAATGCGAAAGAGCTGGTCGGCTTCCGCTGGGGTCAGCACGCCTGTCGGCTCGTCAAGAATGAGAATATCGGCCTTTCGGTAGAGCGCCTTGAGGATTTCGACGCGCTGCTGGCGGCCCACGCCGATGTCCTGAATGAGTGCATCGGGGTCCACGTGCAGTTCGTATTCCTGCTCAAGCTCTTTCAAGGTCTTGCGCGCCTTGGCGAGCGAGGGCCGCAATAGCCCGCCGTCTTCCGCGCCGAGGATTACATTTTCCAAGACCGTGAAGTTTTCCACCAGCTTGAAGTGTTGAAACACCATACCGATCCCTGCTGCAATTGCCGCTTGGCTGTCAGGAATCTGGGTTTTCTTGCCATGAATGAAAATTTCGCCAGCGTCGGCTTTGTAAAAGCCAAAGAGGATCGACATGAGCGTGGATTTCCCCGCGCCGTTCTCGCCGATGATCCCGTGGATCGTGCCAGGCATAACGCGGATTGAAATATCCTTGTTGGCCTCAACAGGGCCAAAGGATTTGGAAATGCCTTTAAGCTCAATCGCAGGTTCTGTCATCTTATCCCCCAAGCCCCCGCCGCGGGAGCGAAAAGGCCGCGCAAGTCTTTGCGCGGCCTCTGGTCTTATACTCTGCCCAAATCAGAACTGGATCGCTGGGCAGCTGTCGTTTTCATAGTAGCTCACAACATTCAGATCGCCCGCAATGATCTGCGCGCGCGCTTCTTCAACAGCGGCTGTCATCTCTGCTGTCACAAGGGCTGCGTTATGCTCGTCCATCGCAACGCCAACACCGTCTTCGGCAAGGCCAAGCACGGTCATACCGCCTGTTTCAAGGCCTTCGCCCGCTGTCATCGCGTTATATACGGCGACATCGACGCGCTTGAGCATTGAGGTCAAGACCTTGCCTGAGTGCAGGTGGTTCTGGTTGCTGTCGACACCAATCGAGAGGATGCCCTCGTCGGCCGCTGTTTGCAAAACACCAACACCTGTGCCGCCCGCCGCTGCGTAGATCACATCTGCGCCTTGGCTGATCTGTGCCTTGGCCAGCTCAGAGCCTTTTACGGGGTCGTTCCATGCTGTTGGCGTTGTCCCGGTCATGTTCGCAACGATGTTGATGTCTGCGTTCACAGACTTTGCACCTTGGGCAAAGCCGCAGCCAAAGTGGCGAATGAGCGGAACATCCATGCCGCCGATAAAGCCGACAGTTCCCGTTTTTGTGGCCATCGCCGCCATCATACCCACAAGGTAGGAGCCTTGGTGCTCTTGAAAGGCAATCAGCTGCACGTTTGCAGGAATTTCTGGCAACCAGCCGTCAATATTGACAAATTTCGTGTCTGGATAGTCCTTGGCGACCTCTTCGATTGAGGAGGCAATGGCAAAGCCTGTGGTCACAACAGGGTTCGCGCCCGCTTCGGCAAAACGGCGCAGAGCTTGCTCGCGCTGGGCTTCTGACTGAAGCTCAATCTCGCGATATGTGCCGCCGGTTTCTTTGGCCCAACGCTCAGCGCCGTTAAAGGCGGCCTCGTTGAAAGATTTGTCAAACTTGCCACCAAGATCATAGATCAGGGCAGGCTCGGCCAAAACGGCACCCGCGCTCAGCGCAAGCGCAGCAGACGCGCCGAGAAGTTTTTGAATAAGGGTCATAAGGTTCTCCCAGTGTTTTATCGCAGTGGCCTGTGCCGCCGCGTGAATTGAGCAGATCAGGTGATCAGGCTCAATAAGGGCGGTTTCAGGACACAGGGTCAACCGATTCTTGCGAGTTGACCTGTGGTCAGCAGCTTTCAAACAGGCAGTTTGAGCGAGAGTACCAGCGCATCAACTGCCGCTTGGCCTGCGCGTGCATAATAGCCCTTGCGCCGTCCGACTTCGGCAAAGCCTGCGCGGGTATAAAGCGCGCGTGCTGGTGCGTTGTCTTCTGCCACTTCCAGAAAAAGATGCGCAACATTTTGCGCTGCCAAGCGAGCCACAAGCGCCTCCAAAAGCGCGCGCCCTGTGCCGCGTCCCTGAGCGTTGGGACAAACCGCAATGGTCAATAGCTCGGCTTCATCCAGCGTCATCCGCGCCAGCGCAAAGCCTTTGTCCGTCTGGCTTTCCAGCAAAGACCCTGGCTCTGAGATGAGCGCTTTTAGCTCCTCCGCTGTCCATGGCCGCGCAGGAAAACACGCAGCGTGAATATCGGCCAGCGCTTCAGGCGTCATCCAAGATCCGTGGAGGCTGATCTGCCGCTGGGGCCGCGTCGGCTGCGCGGATATAGAGCGGAGCAGGGGGCGTCGTCGCGTCTGTCGCCGCCGCAATCCGCGCAATCCGTTCGACGAGGTCGTCTGGCGCGGGCAGGCCTAGTGCGTCTCCTGCCCCAGTGGAGTCAATCAATTTGGCCTCATCGCCGTTGCTGGAAAAATAGACCTGATCTCTTGGGGCAGGCAGGGCCACAGCTGCGCCCGTATCAGCCCCAAGGCGCGCGGCCGCAAAATTGCTCACGCCGACAGCAGAAATATCAAGTGACATCGCCAGCCCGCGCGCCGCCGAGACAGCAATGCGAATGCCCGTGAAATTCCCGGGGCCAACGCCAACGCCGATTTTGTTCAAGTCTTGCCATGTATGGCCGTGCTCCGCGAGAAGCTCTTCCAGAAATACAAATAAACGCTCCGACTGACCGCGCTTCATCGGCTCATAGGCCGTACCAAGCACCTGCTCGCCCAAGAGCAAAGCGGCCGCGCAATGCGCGGCCGATGTGTCAAACGCCAAAGTGAGTGTCTCAGACGGCAACTGGACGCACCTCTGTCACCTCGGGGATATAGTGGCGCAGCAAGTTCTCGATACCCATCTTGAGTGTGATGGTTGAAGACGGGCAGCCTGCGCAAGCGCCTTGCATGTGCAGATACACCACGCCCTTTTCGAAGCCATAAAATGTAATGTCGCCGCCATCTTGAGCGACGGCAGGGCGCACGCGTGTGTCCAGAAGCTCTTTGATCTGGCCGACAATTTCACTGTCTTCACCTGTGTGCTCGGCATGGCCGCCAGCCGCTGGCGCGCCGCTGTCTGAAAGCGCTGGCTCACCTGACTGGAAGTGCTCCATGATCGCGCCAAGAACCGAAGGCTTGATATGGTCCCAAGCCACCGCATCATCCTTTGTCACGGTCACAAAATCTGTACCGAGAAACACGCCTGTGACCCCGTCAACGCCATAGACGCGGCTGGCAAGCGGCGAGCTGCCTGCGCTTTCCGCGCTCGGGAAGTCTGCTGTTCCGGTCGCCAAAACGGTCTGGCCGGGCAAGAACTTGAGCGTGGCGGGGTTTGGTGTGGATTCAGTCTGGATAAACATGGCGCAGGTTCCTTATCTCTTTGCTCAGATATGAGCCTCACAGCCGCCAAAGTCAAGTTTTGGAATGATTCTAAAGTGTGCTGTGATCGCGTGAAGCCTTAAGAAATGCTCTCGCTTGCGGGCGGTCCGTTTGGTTAATTTCTGGTAAGCTTTGGCCTGTTTGGGCGGTGCACGCTTTGTGCACGGGTTGTGCACGCATTTCACCCCCCTGTTTTTAACCCAAAATCAGAAGGTTAATGTCCGAAATCGCTTGGGTAGGGAGATGTTCATTTTCTAAGGGGGTAGGGGGTGTGCTCACATAAAAAAGGCCCGCAAAAGCAGGCCTTTTTAGGTGAAACTCTGACCGTCTTAGAGGTCTGATGCGTGGTGGATCACTTTGGAGAGGATGCCGTAATCCATCGCCTCTTTGGTGTCCATCCAGTGATCGCGTTCGATATCTTTCATAACCTTTTCAAGCTTTTGGCCTGTTTGCTCGGAGATGATCCGCGCCAGACGGGCGCGCATGATTTCGATTTGTTCAGCTTGAATCGCAATGTCTGTGACCTTGCCGCCAACGCCGCCAGACGGCTGGTGAATAAGGAAACGGGTGTTTGGCAGGCAAACACGGTCTTCCTTGTCGACCGCGAGGAAAATATGCGTCCCCGCTGAAGCCACCCAGCCTGTGCCCACGATCTTCACCCGCGGCTTGATAAAGCGGATCACATCATGGATCGAATCGCCCGCTTCAACGTGTCCGCCTTGGCTGTTGAGAAAGAGCGTGATGTCGTCGTCGTTGTCTGCCGCGAGCGCCAGAAGTTGGCTTACGACACGGCTCGCCATCTTCTGGTCAATCGCTTCACAGATTAAAATCTGGCGCGCGTCAAACAGCTTTTGGGCGATGCCACCGGCCTTTTTATCGTCGTCTTTTTTATCGTCGTTTTTGTCTTGATCGCTCATAATATGTCCTGTTTTCAGCGTATTAGGTGATGGCTTCGAGGCGTTCTTTAGAGAGTTCGCCTGGCACAATCGTGATGGGGATTTCAAGTGTCCCCGCGTTACGGGTGAGCTGTGTCACAAGCGGGCCAGGGCCCTTTTTGTCTGAGCTTGCGCCCAGAACAAGCACGCCGATTTCATCGTCAGCCTGCACTTGCTTGAGTATTTCAGAGATCGGTTCGCCCTCGCGGATCACAAGTTCAGGGTCCACGCCCTGACGGTCGCGCATCCACTTTGCGAAGACTTCGAAATGCGCATGAATACGCTCCCTTGCCTCTTCGCGCATAATATCTCCAACGCCAATCCAGTGATTGAACTCCTCAGGGGGAATCACCGCGAGAATCTCCACGCCGCCCCCTGATTTGGCTGCCCGCATCGCTGCAAAGCGCATCGCATTCAGGCATTCGCGGCTGTCATCCAGCACCACAAGAAACTTACGCATCATCAGCCTCCCTCATCAGCCCACATCACTGCATAGAATGGCGCAACAGCGGCCTCTGTGCAATGGCTCATCCTGCGTTAGAGGCGGCCCAATCCCAGTAAAGCTCCCGCGCGCGATGCGTGACAGGGCCGACTTGGTAGCTGGTGTCATCAAAGGCCGTAACTGGCGTAATCTTTGACATATTGCCCGAAAGAAAGACCTCATCGGCCTCGTGGAAATCCTCAAAGCTAAGCACTGTTTCATGTACGTTCATGCCATCCGCCGAAAGGTTTGACATATGGCGCGCACGGGTGATGCCTGCGAGGAAGGTGCCGTTGGCGATGGGAGTGAAGACCTCACCATCTTTGACCATAAATACATTTGCGGTCGCTGTTTCTGCAACATTGCCCATGGCATCGGCGACGAGAGCATTGCCAAATCCCTTGCTGCGCGCCTCTGAGAGCATGCGGGCATTGTTGGGATAAAGGCAGCCAGCTTTTGCATTAACCACGGCGCTTTCCAGAACAGGGCGGCGAAACCGCGTGCGCGTCAACGTTGTGCTCGCGGTGTCCGCAGCGAAGGGAATTTCTTCTAGGCAGATGGCAAAGCCGGTTTCATCACGGCTCGGTACAATCGCTGTCACATCGCCGCCAATGCCCCAATACATCGGACGTATATAAACTGCGGCACCAACAGAATATGACTTGAGACCTTCTTTCACGATCTCGACCATATCCTCGGGTGAGACAGTGGGCTTGAGCATAAGTGCTTCTGCTGAGCGGTTCACACGGGCGCAGTGAAGGTCAAGATCAGGCATCAATCCGTTGACAAACCGTGCGCCATCAAAGACCCCTGATCCAAGCCAAGCCCCATGATCAGCTGCGTTGATCACTGGTGTGTTGCCGTCGTGCCAAGCGCCGTTGAAGTAGGTTTTGATATTTGTGCCTGTGGCCATGCCGCATCCTCCCGTTCGGCGAAAGGTTAGTTTGGCCTCACGGGAGGGTAAAGCGCGAAATCACCCTGCCGCAGCCAGAAGAGATGCAAGGTCAAGCGGGTCATTGACCATGCTGAGCGCACCATCTGCATCGCGCGGCCAGTCGGCTTCGGGCTTGTCCCAGTAAAGCTCGACGCCGTTTTCATCGGGGTCTCTGAGATATAACGCTTCGCTGACCCCGTGATCGGATGCTCCATCGAGCTTGATACCTGCGTTGAGAACCCGTTTCAGTGCATCACCGAGCGTTGCGCGGCTCGGATACAAAAACGCGGTGTGGTAGAGCCCTGTGTGCCCTTTGGGTGGGGGTGTGCCGCCAGCGCTTTCCCAGGTGTTGAGGCCGATGTGGTGGTGATAATTTCCCGCCGCAAGAAAAGCAGCACCTGCGCCGTAGCGCTGGGTTACGGAAAAGCCGAGAACACCTGAGTAAAACGCGATAGCGCGGTCAAGGTCAGCTACTTTGAGATGCACATGCCCGATGCGGGCTTGAGGGGCTACAGGGTGTGTCATTGACTGGCTCCTATTGTTTGAAGAGACAATAGGACCATGCCAGAAAGGGTGAAAGAGCCCGCCGCGCACAGACGCTGTGCGCGGGTGCGTGGGTCAACGGACCATGCCGATGATGTCGTATGTCTTTTCAAGGATAGGCGCGGCGATGGTACGAGCCGCATCAGCGCTCGTGTGCAGGAGCGCGTGTGGTTCTGTTTCATGAGGCCCGAAGAGAAGGCTGTGTCAGTTAACCTTGTAGTAGTTGATCAGGCGGTCGATATGACTGCGGCCCATGCGTCCCGAGATCTCCAGTAGATCGCGCTCTGTCCCTTGTGTCGCGGCGTCGATCGCGGATTGAATATTAGAGGCAGCAAGCCCCCACGATCCCTCAACCTCAGCGGTGACTTCTTGAACGCGCCAGCGAATGAGGCGCCAGAAAGCGGCTTGGTGGGCGTAGCACAGGATTGGGTCGGTGATCATTTGGCTCATTGCGTCGATAATTCGGCCATAAACATCGATGAATGCTTCAGGTGAGCGATCTTCATCAATCAAAAGGGTATTGTGAACGGACATCAGTGCCAAAATGGTTTCTCGAGGCGCGCGTTCTTCATTGGCAACGCCGATCGCGATATCACAGATCGCGCCATATATTTCAAAGTGCTTGGGCAGTTCGTTCAGCTCCAAGACTGTTGTTTGTGTACCAAGGCCTGTCTGTGTGTGAAGTAGCTGCGCATTGGCTAGAAGTTGTAAAATATGCCGTATGGGAGTCCGCGAAACTCCATACTCCTCAGCGAGCGCCGTTTCCTTGAGCCAAAGTGCTTCACGAGGATTGGCGAGACATATCTTCGTCCGGATCGCTTTTAAAATCTCAGCTTGATGCCCCACCGCTCGATACATATTATCGTTGGCCCCGTCTGTGTGTTTGCTTCACATGAGTTCATGTATACGCAGGGTTTTCTCTTAGCTCAATAGATGAGGCCTTAAGGCGCATCAAAAAGAGTTTTGGCCGTCCCAATTCAGATCACTACGATGGGCTTTGCTGGTTGCTCACTTATAGATTGCAATGTGTGATTTGCTTTTTCTTCAATAGGCTAAGACGAATAAGGAGTTTGAAGTATTGTTCACGTTTTGGAAAAAGTTTTAATGCCGATGTTTACTTATGTCTCAGGTTGTGTGAACATGTATACACGTGCTCAAGGATGCACGGGTTTAGTTTTCGGCAAGCGCTCAATAGACGATGCGGTAGCTTGTGTTCAGAATATCGAATACGTCGATTTAAATGGCTCGGGTAACGAAGTTGAGTATCGCGTCACTGACGCAAATGCTTCGAGGTCAGGTTGGGCCCTTAACGTCCCCAACGTGGTGCTAGCCTGACTTCGAGGTGCTCAAAAGTTGAGCTCAGCGGCCTTAACGTTTTGAAAATCATGCAATATTAACGAAAATAATTACATCTCAGACGTGAAGACGCCAGTTCCTAAGCGGGGCAGAGCGTCTCTCAATTGATATGCAAGTGTTTTGCTGTTTAGCGCACCATGCCGATGATGTCGTATGTCTTTTCAAGGATAGGCGCGGCGATGGCACGAGCCGCATCAGCGCCCGTGTGCAGGAGCGCGTCGATCTCTGCCTCGTTCTCCATGAGGCGTGCCATTTCGCTTGAAATAGGAGCAAGTTTAGCGACCGCGAGTTCAGCGAGCAGCGGCTTGAACTCTGAAAAGGCTTTGCCTCCGACATCGCGCAACACGGCTTCAACGCTCATATCTGCAAGCCCAGCGTAGATGTTTACGAGATTGCGCGCTTCGGCGCGGCCTTCGAGACCTTCGGCTTCTGAGGGCAGCGCGTCTGGGTCGGTCTTGGCTTTGCGAATTTTCTTTGCAAGCGTGTCTGCGTCATCTGTCATGTTGATGCGCGAAGCATCGGACGGATCAGATTTGGACATTTTTTTGCTTCCGTCCCGCAAGCTCATGACGCGCGTACCCGCGCCCTCAATAACCGGCTCTGTAACGGGGAAGAAGTCTACGCCATAGTCATTATTGAACTTGATGGCGATATCGCGCGTCAGCTCAAGGTGCTGCTTTTGGTCTTCGCCCACCGGAACATGGGTGGCGTGATATGTAAGAATATCAGCCGCCATGAGAGATGGATAGGCGAAGAGGCCGAGCGAGGCATTTTGTGAATTCTTGCCAGCTTTATCTTTCCACTGGGTCATCCGCTGCATCCAGCCCATGCGAGCAACACAGTTGAATATCCATCCCAGCTGCGCATGCTCTGCGACTTGGGACTGATTGAAGAGGATTGATTTTGCAGGATCGATGCCTGAAGCGATGAAGCCTGCGGCCAGCTCGCGGGTTTGGCGGCGCAAAGCGGCCGGGTCTTGCCAGACGGTGATGGCGTGAAGATCAACCATGCAGTAGATGGTCTCGTAATCTTCATCCTGCATCTGCACAAAGCGCTTGATGGCGCCAAGGTAGTTTCCAAGAGTCAGACCGCCGGAGGGCTGGATGCCTGAAAAGACGCGTTTCTTGAACGCCGTGTTCGGCTGGAGCGCATCGCTCATGATATTTCTCCGTCTGGAACTCTTGTTGTCGCTGGCTTACTCAGGAGGCCAAGCAACGTCAAGCAGAGGCCGGTATGAGCGTAGAAAGTCCAGTGAATGACATCTCTCCTGTTGTCGTGGTTCTCTTTGCCGCGATGGTGGGGATCGAAGGCGTCTTTGCCGCTGCAGAAGCAGGAATGATTGGTGGGCGCATGGGAATTGGGTGGCGCGTCTCTGCAATCGAGGACTACGGCGTTTTTGGCAGTCTTGTGCAGCTTATGTGGGAGCGCGGCGAGTGGCCGCTTGAACATCTGATCCGATTTGTGAGCTATCCATTTTTGCATGCGAACTTTACTCATATGATCTTTGCTGCGGCGATCATGCTCGCGCTTGGGAAATATGTTGGGGACAGGTTTCGCTGGTGGGCAGTCTTGGCTGTGTTCTTTGCTGCCTCGATTTGTGGTGCGTTTGTTTGGGCTCTCACCAAGACTGACGCGGGGCTGCTAATTGGAGGCTATCCTGGCGCATACGGATTGATTGGCGCCTTCAGTTATATTCTTTGGGTACAGTTGCGCTCCGTGGGGCAACCTCAGATCAGAGCGTTCCAGCTCATCGGATTTTTGATGATGATCCGGTTGGTTCTGGGGCTGCTCTTTGGTTCAGATGGTGTGTGGATTGCAGAGCTTACAGGCTTTGTAGTGGGCTTCGCCCTATCGTTTATCGTCAGTCCTGGTGGATTTGTGCGGCTCAGAGCATTTATCCGCGGCGCAGGGCCGACTTGAATTCGGCTAGTCGGAAGGCTCCGAAAAGCTGTCCGAGACCGAAGTAAGCGAGGACGCTGATCACAACCAGCAGTGTGAGCGCGAGGTACCGCCAACCGCCTGCAATAAAAAGCGGTGAGAGCGCTAGATTGGTTATCCAAAGCACTAAACCCATCGCAACTGATGTGAAAATGATCCGCCATATGCGTTGCTTAAAGCGGCTGTCGAGGCGAGTGACTTCGCCAAATTTACGAGCGCCAAGACCCAACTGTATAACCATGATCCAAGCTGCCAGCGTGGCGGCGACGGCTGGGGCCAGCCAGCCAATATAGGGCTTTAGCCCAAAAGCGAGTGCGGCGTTGACCACCATTGCGAGCAGCGCATAGTGAAACGGGCTTTTGGTGTCTTCACGTGCAAAAAACAGGGGCTGCAACGTTTTTTGCAAAACGAAGGCAGGTAGTCCGAGGCCGTAGATGCTCACAGCAAGGGCAGTCGCAGCGGCATCATCACCAGTGAAATTGCCGCGCTCAAATAGAACTGAAACGAGCGGCAATGGGATCACCATCAAGGCAACGGCAGCAGGCAGCGTGAGCGCGAGAGAGAGTTCAGAGGCGCGAGAATATGCGTTTTGGGCGCCTGTGTCATCGCCGGCTTTTAGGCGCCGCGAGAGGTCGGGTAATAGAACGATGCCAACAGCGATACCGACGACACCAAGAGGGAGCTGATAGAGGCGGTCTGCAGCATAGAGCCAACTGATGGCCTTTTCATACTCGGAGGCGACAAGCTGCCCCACGACAAGGTTAATTTGTACAACGCCCATCGCCAAGCTGGCAGGTACAGCGACGCGTAATAGCTTGCCCATTTCTGGGCTGGGGCGCGGAAAATTTGGTACGATGCGCAGGCCCGCACGTCGGGTTGCGATATAGACAAGTGCGAGCTGGGCCAGTCCAGCGAAGGGGATTGTCCATACAAGGGCTAGGGCAACATTACCACCTGCGTAGGCTGCGAAGAGCATGACGCCTGTCAACATAATGTTGAGCAAAACAGGTGCGGCAGCTGCCGCGGCAAAGCGGCCCGTCGCGTTGAGCACACCAGAGAAAAGAGCGGCAAGCGAAATAAAGAAAATATAGGGGAAGACGATGCGTCCAAAGCCTGTGGCCATGTCAAAGCGCTCATCACCAGAAAATCCTTCAGCCGTGGCCCAGACCAATGCTGGCATGAAGACAAGCGCGAGGCCTGTGAGCGCGAGCACAGCCATGCTGAGCCAGCTCAACGCAGCAGAGGCAAAGGCTTCTGGCGCATCATTGGCTTCAAGCTTTTTGGAAAACATTGGCACAAAAGCGGCATTAAACGCGCCCTCGGCAAAGAAACGGCGAAACATATTGGGGAGGCGGAAAGCCACTACAAAAGCATCCATCACCGCACCTGGCCCAAGATATGAGGAAATCAGGATGTCGCGTGCGAACCCCATGATCCGGCTCATGAGTGTCCAGAATCCAACTGTGAAAATACCAGAGACGAGGCGGATTTGTTTCATTTAATGGTCTTTTACTATTTCAGAGTGGTGTAAACGATCGCGACGGCCCTAGGAAGAAAAGGTTTTGCGCTCTGCTACGTGTATCGTGCAGCTGCGGGCTTGGCGTGACGACCTATAGGATCTTTGTGGCACGGAAAAAAGATGTCACTGCCACTCAAGAGCGCGCGCGTTCCGCTCCTTCGGAAATGGCCGTGCGGAGCTTGTTTTCGAGAGTTTTTTGTTTGCTTTCCGTGTAAAATTTCAAGCCAAACATGTCTTTAACGTAGAAGGTATCTACGACCTGTTCGCCATATGTCGCGATAACAGCAGAGGCGATGTAAACGTTTGAGTTGGCTAGTGTACGGGTGAGATCATAGAGCAGGCCGGGGCGATCGCGGGTGTCGACCTCGATAATTGTATAAATTTCGGAGCCTTCATTGTCGAACGTGATCGACGTTGGCACACGGAAGGCACGCTCTCGCTTCTTGAGTTTGTCGCGGGTTTGAATGGCCTCGCCGGCGATGACTTCACCTGCGAGCGTGCGTTCGATCATTTTACGCAAGCGGGGCAGGCGGGAGGCTTCAAAAGGGCTGCCCTCGGCATCCTGGACCCAGAAGGCCGCAGTGGCATAGCCATCTTTTGAGGTAAAGGTGCGTGCATCTACGATATTTGCGCCGACAAGAGCCAGTGCACCACACATGCGGCTGAAAATTCCGGGGTGATCGGCAACAACGAAGCAAACGCGCGTCGCGTCACGGTCGTCGTCGGGGTGCAAGTCAATCCGAATTTCATCATTGCCTAGACCCTTTAGCAGGTTGGCAAAAACTACATGTGCCGTGACGTGAAGGCCCTGCCAGTAAGGTGGATAGTGCCGTGCTGTTTCGTGCTTGATGTCTTTCTTGTCCCAGCCGTGAAGTTCGGCACGCAGCGTTTTTTTAGCCTCTGTCCCCCGGTTTTCACGGTTGAGTGCTTCCATGCCTTCTTCTAGTGCATGACGGGTCTGGCGATAGAGAGCCCTTATCAGTGCGGCCTTCCAGTTGTTCCAAGTGTCAGGGCCAACACCGCGAATATCGCAGACGGTCAGGACCGTTAGCAAGTCCAGCCGCTTAACTGTCTGAACGGCTTTGGCAAAGTCGCGAACGGTGCGTGGGTCGGCAATGTCGCGTTTTTGTGCCATATCAGACATCAGCAAATGATAGCGTACCAGCCACTCTACTGTGTCACAGTCGTTACGGCTGAGGCCAAGACGCGGAGCCACTTTGCGCGCAATCTGTGCGCCGAGTACAGAATGATCCTGATCGCGACCCTTGCCGATGTCATGCAGAAGCATTGCGACCATTAGGACCTTTCGGTCGACTCCGTCGCGCAAGATCTCTGTAGAGATCGGCAGCTCTTCTTCAAGTTCTAGTCGCTCGATGCGGGAGAAGTTCGAGATCACCTGAATGGTGTGCTCATCGACTGTGTATGAATGATACATGTTGAATTGCATCATCGCGACGATCGGCTCAAACTCGGGAAGGAAAGCTGCGAGGACACCCAACTCGTTCATGCGTCGTAAGGCGCGCTCTGGGTTGCCATGTTTGAGGAGCAGGTCCAAGAAAATTTGTTGGGCCTCACGGTTTTCGCGAAGACTGTCATCGATTAGATGTAAATTGGCGGTTACCAACCGCATTGCGTCGGGATGGATGAGCATCCCTGTGCGCAACCCTTCCTCGAACACGCGCAGTAGATTGAGCGGGTTAGAGAGAAATGTGGCCTCGTCCAAGACCGCAAGGCGGCCATGAATAACTTGATAGCCGTCTTTCACGCGTGGTTTGCGCGAAAAGATACGTTGCAGCAGAGGCTCAGGCTTGGTGTGCATCGCTTCTAGCTTGGTTAGGAAGATACGTGTCAGATCTCCAACGCGCGTTGCATTGCGAAAGTAATCCTGCATGAAGTGCTCGACAGCTCGGCGGCCAGACTTGTCTTGATAGCCCATGCGGTCTGCCACTTCGACTTGGAGGTCAAACGTAAGCTGTTCATTGGGGCGCCCTGTCACAAGGTGAAGATGACACCGCACAGCCCAGAGGAAGTTTTCTGCCTTCTGAAAGCGGTCATATTCTTCGGGTCGAAAAACTGCCAGCTGGACTAGTTCCTCGATGCTTTCGACGTGGTGGACGTATTTCGCAATCCAGTAAAGTGACTGCAAGTCACGCAAGCCGCCTTTGCCTTCTTTGACATTGGGCTCTACGACATAACGCTCGCCCTGACGTTCATGGCGCTCGTCCCGTTCGGTTAGCTTTGCAGCGACAAACTCTGTCTCGGTGCCTTGGAACAATTCGCTTTTGAGACGCTTGGCGAGAGTTGCCGCAGGAGCTTTGTCACCGACAAGAAAACGCTGTTCGAGCAGCGCCGTGCGGATTGTGAAGTCTTCGGCGCCAAGCTTAAGACAGTCAGAAAGAGTTCGGCTTGAGTGGCCGACCTTTAAATGTAAATCCCACAGGATATAAAGCATGGCCTCAATCACGCTTTTCGCGCGTGGCGAGATATGTTTTTGCATTAGAAAAAGTAAGTCAATGTCTGACTGCGGAGCCATCTCTCCGCGTCCGTACCCGCCGACTGCCAAGAGCGCGAGTGCCTCATCGTCTGTTGAACTTATTTTAGGATGTAGAATTTGTGAGGCCACGGCAAAAGTGCAGGTGACGAGGCAGTCTGCGAGCCAGCAATAGGCACGTCGGGTTGGGAGCGCGGCCAATGGATTTGAACGAAACGCAGCCTCGATCGCGGTCATCCCTGCCTTGCGGTGTTCTAGCAAAATGGCTGCCGTTTGCCGGCGCAAATCAGCTTCATCAGTATAATTTTCTGTCGCGCTAACCAGCTGTACGACAAGCTTTTCAGCGTCAATGATTTGATCTGCTGGGCAGACCAAATCATCACGTTGTTCTGGAATGGAAATGTTCAGAGACAGTTTAGAACCCTGCGCCACTGAATGATTTTGGAGCTTGGTCAATAATCACGACTTTCTTGTCTTGAACCTGTGCGATCGCTAGGCCGCGCTCGTTTGTTCCGTCTGGATTGAAGCGGAAAATTCCGTTGGCGCCTTGAAAGCCGGCCCCTTGGGTCAGGGAAGCGGCGGAGAGCGCGTCACGCTTGCCTGATTTGGCCAGCGCGCCGACTGCTGCAATGCCGTCGTAAGCCAAGCCTGCAAGGGGGTGCGGTGGCGTACTGTAGGCGCTTGAGAAGCGCTCTGCAAATTGGGTTGATTTTGTTGGATCAGGCATTGCAAACCATCCGCCTTGAAGGCCTGAAAGCTGAAGGGTTTGAGCCGGTACATCCCAGCGGGAGAGACCGATGAATTGTGTGTTTGTATTGTTTATGCCGACATCTGGCAGCATCTGAGCATAAAACGGCAACGCCGCGTCAGATGTCGATGTCATGAAAATCGCATTGGCACTGCTTGCTTGCGCTGCTGCTTTGATGCGCTGTACCGCGCTTGTCACACCCTGCTGGGACCGTTCATAACCAACTGCTCCCGCGAATGTAGCACCAGAGCGCGCAATGGCCTGCGTGATTGCGGCCTTGCCAAGCTGCCCGCCAATCTCTTCGTCATGCACAACAAGGATACGGTCTTTTCCACTGCGTTTGGCGTAATAGGCTAAGCGATTGGCCGTGTTTTGAAATGTTGATCCGAGCAGGAAGAGGTTCCCGCCAGAGATTGTTGTGTTGTTGGAAAAGGTCAACACGTTTACACCGTCAGCAGCAACCGCAACGGCGGCTGCGTTCGCGGCCTCTGCGCGTAGCGGACCCAAGATAACTTGAGCGCCATCTGCTACGGCTTGTCGGGCGGCTGTTTGTGCACGAGCCACATCTCCCGCTGTTGCATAGACACGCAAGTCTATTTCGACCCCTTGAAGGTCAGCCACGGCCAGGCGTGCCGCGTTTTCAAGGGAGTCGGAGATTGTGTTATCTCCGTCTATTGCGCTTCCGCGAGGGAGAAGAAGCGCTACTTTCACTGGCTCTCCAAGCTTAACGTTCCCTTTACCAGCGCCCGCCGTGGTGAGCGCAATGGGCTCACAAGCCGCGAGCCAGACTAGACTTAAAATGCCAACGAGTTTCGGGAAGGGCTTGCGAATACTACTTAAAACAGCGAACATGTATAACTTCTTTCTCCCTGAGCTTTGGGTCTGGTATGGCGACAATATAGCCTGCCCAAGCTAATTGGTTCTCGGGTGATAATAAACGTCGAGGCGTGAGGGTCTAGAGGTGAATCATAAAGAAATCGTTCTGGAGCCTATGCTCTATCTCGTCGCGACTCCTTTGGGCACCGCGCGGGATATAACTTTGCGCACATTGGATGTTCTTGCGAGCGCGGATATGCTTGCTGCGGAAGATACTCGAACCCTTAAAAAACTCATGGAAATCCATGGGATAGCTCTTAAGGATCGGCCTGTGATTGCATATCATGATCACAACGGGGATCGTGCCCGCCCAAAAATTCTGAATGCCTTGGCAGCTGGGCAATCTGTCGCTTACGCCTCAGAGGCCGGAACGCCTATGATTGCAGATCCTGGGTACCATCTGGTCCGTGAGGTTCAGGCCAAAGGCTATGGCGTTACGTCTTTGCCTGGTCCTTCGGCTGTCATAACGGCGCTTACGCTAGGTGGGTTGCCGACCGATACATTTACATTCGCGGGCTTTTTGCCAAACAGCAAAGCAGCCCGGCGCAAGGCGTTGAAGTCTTATGAGAGTGCTGCCGGAACTTTGGTGTTCTACGAATCCCCCAAGCGCATCGCTGCAATGATCAGTGATGCTGCAGACGTCTTGGGCAGTGAGAGAGAAGGCCGAATTTGCCGAGAGTTGACCAAAAAATTTGAGGAAGTGATTGCAGGCACTTTAGGGGAGTTGTCCGAACGGCTGGCTGGAAGCACTCTGAAAGGCGAAATTGTCATGTTGATTGGCAAGGGCACGGTGGAAGAGATGAGCCATGATGTACTGGTTTCTGAGCTGAAGGCATTGATGCAGGACATGAGCCTGCGGGACGCCGCGGATCGGCTGGCAGAAGACACGGGTATCAAGCGGCGTGAAATCTATCAGATTGGTCTTGAGCTTCAAAAAGCTTAGTCATTTGTTAGGTTGTCTATGGTGAAATAAACCATGGAAACTAAAATTTTACCCAAAAAAACAACAAGTGCGCGCCAGCGAGGCGCGACAGCATATCATGCAGGTCTCGCCGCGGAGTCCATTGCACAGCGTCATTATGAGCAGGCTGGCTACACGCTTTTGGTGCAACGCTGGCGTGGCAAAGCAGGCGAGATTGATTTGATCTTTTCGAAAAACGACGAGACTGTTTTTGTCGAAGTGAAGCGGGCTCGTGATTTTTCGCAAGCGGTTGAGCGTATTGGCCCAGCTCAGATGGTTCGAATAGCTACCGCTGCAGAGGAGTATGCGGCCAGATTACCAAAAGGTCTTCTCAGCTCGATGCGTATTGATGTGGCTTTGGTCAATGGCACTGGCGCGTGCCATGTGGTCAAAAATGCTTTTGGTGCTTGAGCCATTGAACCCAGTTGCGATCTCGGCCATTTATGATGCAACCATTGCAATAAGGCTGGATCATGAAAATCGCTTTCCAAATGGACCCTATCGGGCCGATTAATATCAATGCTGACAGCAGCTTTCGGATTGCCGAAGAGGCCCAAGCGCGCGGACATGACCTGTTTTACTACACCCCCGAGCGACTAAGCTATCGTGAAGGGCGCGTTTTGGCGCGCGGTTGGCCTTTGACAGTGCGTCGCAAAGAGGGCGACCACTTTACGCTGGGCGAAGAAACCGAAGTGGATCTCTCTACATTTGATGTGGTTTGGCTGCGCCAAGACCCACCTTTTGATATGTTTTATATCACGACAACGCATATTTTGGACCGGATTCATCCGAAAACACTTGTGGTGAATGATCCGTTTTGGGTGCGAAACTTTCCTGAGAAGCTTCTGGTGCTCGACTTCCCCGATCTAACACCACCTACCATGATTGCACGCGACCTCGAAGATTTGAAAGCCTTTAAGGCTGAGCATCAAGACGTGATCCTCAAGCCGCTCTATGGCAACGGGGGAGCCGGCGTTTTCCGTCTGACTCCTGAAGATCGTAACCTTGCTTCATTGTATGAGCTTTTCACGGCCAATAGTCGTGAACCTTTGATCATGCAGAAATTTTTGCCCGATGTCTCCAATGGCGACAAACGTGTCATCTTGGTGGACGGTGAGCCGGTGGGTGCAATCAACCGCGTGCCCGCTGCGGGCGAAACACGCTCCAATATGCACGTCGGTGGGCGGCCTGAAAAGGTAGGCTTGACCAAGCGTGATCTTGAGATTTGTGCCCGTATTGGTCCGCTTCTCAAAGAGAAAGGACAGGTTTTCGTTGGGATCGATGTGATCGGTGACTATCTCACCGAAATCAACGTGACCTCGCCTACAGGCATTCAGGAGCTTGAAAGATTTGACGGAGTGAAC